>JAGQRI010000041.1 GCA_020425515.1 Planctomycetota bacterium
ACATCCTGTCCATCCTGAAAAAACGCGGGGCGAGTGCGCAGCACGAGCGAGTCAAACTTCGCGGTTCTTCGCGGTTCCAATGCCGTCGCTATTTGCCGTCGGATTCGGGCTGTTTTTCAGCGTCCTTTTCGGCGTCTTTCTTTTTGTCGCCGGGGCCGCTGGTGATGGGATTCTTCGGGTCCTTCTTTTCCTCGGCTTCCTTGCGTTCGCGCTCGCGGCGTTTGTGCTCGGTGATCACCGGCGGCGCGGCCTTCTTCAGGAACAGGATCGCCCACGCGGTGTTGATCGTCGTCGGCCTCTGCTGCCGGGCGTTCGGGTTTGCGCCGGGCAGCATTTCCGGCCCCCAGTTGCCGTCCATGTTCTGTGACTCGATCAGCGCCTCCGCGCCGATGCGATACCAGTCCACGTCGTCGTTGAGCTTGCGGATGCCCGCCAGCACGCAGCCGCGCTCGACCGAGTACAGCCCGTAAAACACGCCGTGCCCGTCGCCCCCGTAGCCCGCGTTCAGCAGCCCGCGCTCGCCGCTCAGGGTTTCCGCGGTGTAGTAATTCCTGCCGGTCCACACCTCGGCGCCGCGGATGGTCAGCCCGATCTTGCGCGCCAGCGAAAGCGGAAGCTTGCCCCGCACCTTCAGCTCGTCCATGCAGATCGTCAGGCTGCTGATGCCGGCCGCGGTCAGGTCCATGCTGCGCCACTGGGTGTCGCCGCAGGCGTAGCCCCAGCCGCCGGGTACGATCTCGCCCTTCCACTCTGTGCGGGTCGCGCGTGACTTGCGGTCGTCGTCGTCGCCTTCGCGGTCGTCCGGATTGTGCACGTACTCGACCTTCTCGCAGTTTTCGTCGGGGCCGTACTGGCGGATCAGCCGCTCGGCCTCGCCCTGGAAGACCGAGACGCGAATCTCCGCGCCGAGCAGGCTGGCGGCCTTGTAGCCGAGCATCGCGAACTGGCTGCACGAGTTGTCGCTGTAGCCGCCGGCCCGGCCGCTCCCGGGGCCGTAACCCCAGCCGCCCTGCTTGCCGCCGGCGCTTCCGGCGTCGAGGTTCTTGAGCAGCGTTTCGACGATCTTGCGGTCGTCCTCAGTGAGCGCGTTCCACATTTCCTCGCGGGCCTTCTCGTGTTCCTTGGGCTCGTCGGCCGAGATGATGCCCGTTTCGCGCTGTTCGCGTTCGTAGTACTTCTGGAAGAACATCAGCACGATGGCCATCGAGTAGGTGCTGGTGTCGCCCTTGGCGTGCTCGCGCAGCCACGCCACACCGTTCTGGATGGCGTTCGAGTCGCGGCTGGTGCCGCCGTGCAGCAGCGCCAGCATGCTGACCGCCGTGGTGGCCGGATACGACTCGTACATGCCCGCGAAGCTGCCGTCTTCCTTCTGGATGTTCAGCAGGAAGTTGCAGCCGTCCTCAATGGCGATGTTGACGCGGCTTTCGAAGTCGGCCCCGCCGATGCGCGCCGTGCTGGCGTGCAGCACCGACAGCGCGTACATCAGCCGCCCGATCGAGGAAAGCTCGATCGTTTCCAGCGGCGCGGGATCCTGCTGGTACAGCCCGCCGCTGAGCGCCAGGCAGTTGAGCGCGGTTTCGCAGGCCATGCCCTCGGTGCGCGACCAGCGCGCGTCGCCGAGCCCCATGTCGCCCGAAAGCGTGCTGCGCTTGAAGCTGGCGCCCGCCGGGTCGAGCTGCGAGACGGCGGTGCGCTTGATGTCGTCGCGCCACGACGCGCCGGATTCGCGCTCGGGGGCGAAGTCGCCGGGCAGGGTTTCGATCAGCAGCAGGCGCGAGCCGCCCCAGTTCTCGTACTGGTAGGTCTGCTCGAGGCGCGCCAGCAGGGCCGGCACGCCCTCGACCTGGCGCTTGATCTTCTTGAGGCGGCTGTTGCCGAGCGCGCCGTCCGGTGCGCCGATCGCCAGCCCGAGCGCGGCCATGGCCATCAGGTTGGTGTGCAGGTCGCCCGAGGCGTAGCGCGCGTTCTTGTTGCTGACGAAGCCGTCGTCCTTGAGGTCGGAGGCGCACAGGTCCTTGAGCGCGTTTTCCCAGTTGTTGTCGTCGATCTCGAGCCCCATGTCGAGGGCCGCGCGGTTGATCAACCCAAGCCACATCTGGTTGGCGAACCAGCCGGCGCGGATGGTCTTGTCCTGTACCAGCGACGAGCGCCCGGAGGTCGCGTTCTTGAGCTCATTGACCGCCTTCAGCAGTTGCCCGGCGCGGGTTTTGGCCTCGTCGGACGCGTTCAGTTTCGGGCGGCGGAAGATCGCGCGGCACAGCAGCATTTCCAGCCCGTAGGGCGCGAGGTAGACCTGCCCGGTCGGCTGCGGCGTGGCGAAGAAGCGGGTGAACTGGCGGTCGGTCGCGCCGGTTGAGGCCAGCCCGCTCTGCAGCACGGCCCAGAGGCGAAGTTCCTCCAGGGTGCTGAGGGGGCCTTCCTCTTTATCCTCGAAGGGCGGGAGCGGGCAGGGGCGGAAGCGGCGCCCTTCCATCAGCTCGGTCTCGAACGCGGGGCGCAGCAGGTAGCGCAGGGCGTTGACCAGCATCTGCTGCTCGGGGGTGTAGGTGCGGCGCAGGTCGTCGGCGGCCTTGAGGACGTCTTCGTCGAATTCGCGCGGCTTGGCTTCTTCGGCGTCGTCTTTGCCGTCGTCCTTCTTGGCGTCCTTTTGGGCTTCGTTCTGTTCCTTCTGCTTGGCCCGGTTGCGGGCGTCGCCGGCCTGGACGTGCAGCGGAGTAACGCAGAAAGCGCCGAGGATGAGGAGAAGCAGGAGTAGTGTGGCGGGTGTTCGCATCAGCAAGGCCGCAGGGGACGGCTCCGGGGACGGGTTAAAAGGTAAGGGTTGAAGGGCGAATCACCAACACATTTGCGAATTCGCCATCGCGCATCCGGTGGAACGGTAAGCAAGCATTGCGTATGCGTGATTGAGGCGTGAGGCAGTGCAACTACGGCGGAACCACGAAGGGCCACCAAGGACCACGAAGAACGGCAACCGCAAAAGCCGTCAGGATGGACAGGATGTAAATGGACACGGGTTGGTATTGGTCCCGCCCAACCGGATTTCGCATCCCTTACAAACAAGACAGATCAAAAGCAGTTTGGCGCGGTCTGCCCGCCCAAGCTTGGCGAAGGCGGGGTAAGTGCATTTGCGGTTGGGCGCGGCCAGCCCGCCGTAGCTTTAGCGAAGGCGCGGAGCGCCCGCACAGGATTAGCCCCCGGCAGCTCCGCTGCCGGGGGTATCGCGCGCATTCGAAAATCGAGGCGCGGTAGCGCCGACACAAAGGTGCACGATTGTGTCGGCGCTCCGCGCCTCGGATTCATTTCGCAATTGCAAACCCCCACCGGCCTCCTTCGTCGGCAGGTGGGGGCTAATCCTGTGCCGGCGCTCCGCGCCTTCGCGAAAGCTACGGCGGGCAGGCCGCGCCTTCGCGAAAGCTACGGCGGGCTGGCCGCGCCTTCGCTAAAGCTACGACGGGCAGGCCGCGCCTTCGCAAGCGCTATGGCGGGCTGGCCGCGCCCAAAGATGCGGGTGTCTGCATTTGACCGGCGTCGTTCACACACGGTGCGAAATCTGCATGGGCGGGACCAATACCAACCCGTGTCCACTCACATCCTGTCCATCCTGACGGCATTTGCGGTTGCCGTTCTTCCGACTTCGCCAAGGGTTGCCTCGCAACGTCCGCTGGCCAATGCACCGCATTGGCGCGGATGTCTGACAGGTCGTGGTTCTTGGTGGCCCTCCGTGGTTAAACGCCTTTAAACTCCCACCTCCCGCCTGCCGCCTCGGTTAAATGAAGCGAGCGGCGGGATGCTTCCCCGCCGCTGCTTGAATGGTTGCTTGTGCTACGCCGCGTTTTCGGCGGTCTCGTCGCTGGTCTGGGCGCCTTCTTCTTCGTCTTCCTCGCAGGTGAACTCGAGCTCCCAGGGGCCGTCGGCCTCGTACTGCGCGAGGGTGAGCTTGGTGATCATTTCGGACGAATCGACGTCTTCGCCCCAGCTTACGCGGTCCACGGTGTCCTGCCCGGCGACCAGCTCGGTCGCACCTTCCTGGCCCGTGCTCCAGGTCGCGGTTTCGAGCGATTCCTTGAGTTCTTCAAAGGCCTCGCCGGGGATCAGCGTGCCGTAGTGCCAGGGGCTGTCGTGCTGAAGGTTCTGGATCGTGGCGGCGTGCTCGCCGTCGATGTAGATGTTCGTCGTTTCGCTCACGCTGTGTCTCCTGAGTCGCGGATGCGGTGATTTGGGGTGTTTGCACCGATTGTCAAGCCGAAGTGAAGGATCGCCCCCCTCACAAGGGTGTCTATGTAATCCCAAACGCCTGACAGCGCGAGATGGAAGCCGGATTTATTTGCCAGTATCTGCCCGGGGCTCGCAGACAGGCCATGCGGGCGGGTTCCAGGCGGGCCCTATTTGAAAAAAACGTGCGTATCTAGCATCCGCACGGATAGTTTTTCACCGGAATGTCAACAGGATTCTGACGATCGGATGCCCCTGAGACGTTTGTCGCGTGAGATTTGGGCACCTGCACCCAAGACCCGTCCGCGGTTGCCCTTACGAAGTTACTGACACCCGCCCGGCACGGAAATCCACAAATAACCCCAATTCGCCAACGTCGCCTTGGGCGATTTTTTTGCATCGGCCTAACCTGAGCGCAGCGCTCCACTTAGCTGCAAACGCCCCATTTCATGGGCTTCCACCGTGGTCGCCCCCGTAAAGTATCCTGTTAGAATCCGGGAACGCCCTGCCGTGTTTGAAGGTTGTGGATACCAATGAGCTACCGCGTCCGAAAACTTCCGCTCACCACAACGCGCGATGCAAATTCGCGCGGGCGGACGTTGGCGCGTCTTTCACGCCGTCGCGGCAAACTTCCCAAGAGCGCGTTCACGAATTTCCAGGTGATGGCGCGCCGTCTTTCGCGCCACCCGTTCAAGCTCGATCCCGACACCGAAGGCGAATTGCTCGAACGACTGCGCTTCGTCAGCAAGGCGCGCCGCTACCACGACGCGTTGCGAACGCTGACGCGCGGCGAAGGTTTCGCCGTGGTGGTGCCCGTGCTGAAGGGTGTCGCCGCGCCGCGCCTCGATGAAGTGCTGCGCTTGCTGGCCGGGCTCGAACTCGCGCGGCAGTTGCGCAACCGCCGCGTCGGGAAAGTCGTCACGATGGTGTGGCCCTGCGTCGACATCGGCGAGTGGGACGACACTGGCATCAGCGCGATCATGCAGCGCAACGGCGAGCTCGACGACATCGGCTTCCGCGGCGGCGACGTCGACCGCTACCTGCAGATGCTGCGCGGCACGCTGCCCGGCACCGGATTTTCCAGCCTGCTGATGGACCAGATCAGCCGCGAGGCCGACGAGGACCCGGACATTTTCAAGGCGCGTCTGCTGATGCGCTGGTTCGACGACGAGGCCGTGACGTGGCTCGCGCCGACCGAGGAAGGGAATTTCGAGACCAACCTGCGCGTCTGGTTTCGCCGCATCCCGATGGTGGCGTGCGTCGGCACGGGCAGCCCGACCGGCGGGATCCCGCCCGGCGAGCCTGTGCCGTTCCCGGGCGTCAGCGCGACGATCATCGAGGGCAAGGTTGAGGGCTGGCTGGACAAGTTCGGCTTGCAGCCCGAGGAAGTGCTCGCCGGCGAGGTCCGCCCCGAGACCGCCAGCCGCCGCCACCTGCCGGAAGACGTACCCGCGGTGGTGAACGCCGCCAAGGAGCAGGTGCTCGGCGCGGTGCTGCGCCTGGAGATGGGGCTGGAAGAGTTGGGCTTCAAGCCGGAATCGGAAGTGAAGAAGGCCCTGACGAATATCGACATCGGCTTCGACAAGCTGCGCCAGCGCGCGGGCGGCGAAGCCTCACGCGAGGTGGACACGAACGCGAAGCAACTGGCGAAGATGTTCCAGTACCTGCTTCCGGACGGGCGCCCGCAACAGGAAGTAATGAGCCTGCTGCACTATCTCGATTTCTACGGCCCGGATTTCCTTGACGGGCTGCGGGACGTGCTGCAGTTCGACGACGTAAGGCACCAGGCCGTGTACCTGGCGGAGGAGTGATGCGGCGAGTTGATAGTTGATGGTTGGTAGTTGATAGCGACTGCCGGCAGTCACCACCAACTACCAACTACGCGCTACCAACTGACGAATCGCGGTACGTGTGACGCCATGTTGCACGTGCAGGGCCCGGGAGGTTTGGCGGCCTCCCGGGCCTACCCCTTTAATGAGGCATTAGACGGGAGCTCGCGGGCAGGACGCGCCGGACGGCAACTGCAAAACGGTCAGGATGGACAGGATGTGAGTGGACACGGGCCGGTTATGGAACGCGCCATCCGGATTCCGCGTCACAAGCGAACGGCGCCGGTCAAAAACAGGCGTCCGTTTCCCTGGGCGCGGCCAGCCCGCCGGAGCGCTTGCGAAGGCACGGCCTGCCCGCCGGAGCGCTTGCGAAGGCGCGGAGCACCCGCCGTAGAGCTTGCGTAGGCGCGGAGCGCCCGCCGGAGCCTTGGCGTAGGCGCGGCCTGCCCGCCGGAGCCTTGGCGTAGGCGCGGAGCGCC
>JAGQRI010000007.1:0-1012 GCA_020425515.1 Planctomycetota bacterium
ACAGGAGCCCGGAGCGCCAGCGACGGGTTGACGTCCGAATATGTCGCCGCCCGCTTCCCCGTCGCTGGCGCTCCGGGCTCCTGTTTGCGGCGTCTGCCGGCTTTTCACGGTTGCAGCCGGGACGTGGCGTGCTGAAACATCCGGAGTTGATCGCAGCTTCCGGTTGTTGAACCTTTGTCGTAAGGGGTAGTATAAAGAGGCTCGGAGCAATCAATGGCGACCAGACAGGCAAAACGATTCAAGATAAAGGTGCACCTGTCACTTCGGTACATCCTGCGATTTCACCAGGACGACGCCGAGTTTGAAGCGGAGTGCATCGATGCCGCTACCACGGGGCTTGGCGCAACGCAGCAAGAAGCCCTTCAGGACCTCATCATCAATCTGAATGCGCTCCACAAGTTCTCGTCCGAAGAAGGCGGCAACATGCTGACGGAAGCCACCAAAGACGATGAACGAACCTACGCGCGGCTCGCGGCCGGCCAGCCTGTCGATCCTTCGGTACTCGGCTATGGGGTAGTACGGCTTGTGGAGCTGATTCCGGCGGGTCAGCCCAAGGCGGAATCCCAAGCCCAGTTCGAAATCGGGCAACACACGTCCTTTGCCGCATAAATACGAGAGCGCCTCGCAGGATTCGGCGCGCGTACATCCTGAATAATTCGCATATGCGCTGAATAATTTTGGTGGGCCTGTACGCGCCTGCTAACTTGCTTGCATGGCCGGAAACAGTCCGATCCGCTACGCGAAGTTGAAGCGCGCGCTGCTCAGGGGCGGTGCTGAAGAAGGCTCGATAAACGGCTCGCACCACAACTGGCGGTACAAGGGCATGAACCAGTCCATTCCGGTTCATCGGAATCTGGTCAAGGCGCGATACGTAGTCCGGCTGCGCAAGGCCTGGAAACTGCGCAGTGAGGACGGCGTTTCCGACAAAGACTTCTGGAACGGCAACTGGGGACCGTGAGGTTCAGCCTCGTCCGAAGACCGCAGAGCGCGCGGAGAACTGCAAAACCAACTC
>JAGQRI010000007.1:1088-4325 GCA_020425515.1 Planctomycetota bacterium
AGCCCCGTGAAAGGCACGTCATGCGTGCGCCTTTCCTTAAGAGCCTGCCGGCGTTGCTGGCGGGCGTTCTGCTTTGCTTCCTGCCGGGTTGTGCCTCGATGCCCGACGGTTTGATCGCCGCGGCCGCAGCGCAGGCACGCGAGGACGCCCGGCCTGTGATCAACACGCACCTCAAGCCCGTCGTCGAGGGCGCGCCGACCTGCATCGAGCGCGGCGCGGGCATGGCGTTCGACCCGCCCTGTGTTGACGGCGAAGGCGCGGCCTGGGTGTACGTGCCGCTGGTGGTGGCCTACCTGGTCATCATCATCGGCTACAGCTTCGGCTGGTGCTGCGTGCGGCTGTACGAACTGATCGACGAAGCCCTCAGTGCACCTCCCGAGGAAACACCTGTGAAAGAGGAGACCGCGCCCTGACACGATTTGCGTAAATCCTGTCCCCTGCTTGACATGGTTAGGCGGCCGTTTACACTTCTCGCAACGTTTCTGGTAGTTGACCCGGAGCGGCCGTGGGGCTGGCTCCTTTTTTATTGGATGCAGTCAGGACGTGTTCAGATGGAAGGCGTAAACAGCGCGGAACTCCTGCGTTTCGTCGAAATGATCGCCCGGGACAAGGGGATTGAGAAATCCGAGGTCCTGGGGGCGATCGAACAGGCCATGATCGTTGCCCTGCGCAAGCGCGTCGAGAACCCGGACACGCTCGAAGTCGCCGTGGACCCGACCAACGGCAACATCACCGCCAAGGAAACCGACCTCGACGGCAACACCTTTGACGTCCAGCTCGATGACATGGGGCGCATCGCCGCGCAGACCTTCAAGCAGATCTTCGTCCAGAAGAACCGCGAGGCCGAGCGCGACAACATCTACGAGAAGTACATCGGGCTGAAGCGCGAAATCCGCAGCGGCACGATCCAGCGCATGGAAGGCCCGAACTACCTGGTCAACCTGGGCGATGCCGAGGCCTTCTTCCCGCGCAAGGAGCAGGTCCCGACGGAAAGCTACCAGGTCGGCGAGCGCGTTCGCGGTTTGATCCTCGACGTGCGCAAGCAGGGCCAGAAGGTCAAGATCATCCTGAGCCGCACCCACCCCGAGTTCGTCAAGAAGCTGTTCGAGCTCGAAGTGCCGGAAGTGGCCGAGCGCATCATTGAAATCAAGGCCATCGTCCGCGAGCCCGGCTTCCGCAGCAAGGTCGCGGTGGCGAGCTACGACCCGAAGGTGGACGCCGTCGGCGCCTGCGTCGGCGTTCGCGGCAGCCGTATCAAGGGCATCATCGACGAGCTGAATAACGAGAAGATCGACATCATCCGTTGGAACGAATCGGCGGAAATCCTGATCACGAACGCGCTGAAACCGGCGCGCGTTAACTCGATCACGCTTGACTACGACAACCGCCGCGCGCGCGTGGTGGTGCCGGACGACCAGCTTTCCCTCAGCATCGGCAAGCGCGGGCAGAACGTCCGGCTCGCGGCGCGCCTGTGCAAGTGGGACCTTGACATCGTAACGGAAACGCAGGAGCAGGACTGGCGCAAGCGCACTCTCGAGAAGTTCCAGACCTTCGAGAGCGTGGACGACCTGCTGGCGGAATCGCTGTTCAACAGCGGCTTCGACAGCTTCGCGGATATTCTCGCGGCCGGCCCGGAAGCACTGATGAAGGTGCCGGGCATCACGATCGACATCGCGGCGCAGATCATCCAGTACTGCCAGGAAAACCCCGAGCCCGCGGAAACGATCGAGGACGTGGTTCACGCCGACGGCGCCCAGCGCCGCAGCGACAACACGTTCGTCGAGCCGGGCCAGGAACCGGAGGAAGAAGAAGGCCCGCGCGAACCGGGCGCCGAACCGGCAAAACCGGCCGGCCCGATCGATCCATTCTCGCGCGCGGCAGAGTATGCTGCACAGGCCCCGGAGCGTGACCCGCTGCCCTCGGAAAAGCAGGGTAACCAGTCGTGATGGGGCGGCGTGCAGTACAGGAAGTGATTACGGAGTTGAGGAAGGATTCCACGCCATATGGCAGTGAACTCGGCAAAGACGGCAGAACAGGCTTTGATACCAGCCCACCAGATTTACAAAGACATCGGCATGTCCTTGAAGGACTTCAAGACGAAATGTGCCGAGATCGGTATCGTCGTTAAGGGCGCCGTCTCCAAGCTCAACGAAGACGAAGTCGCCAAGATCCGCAAGCACCTCGGGCTCGAAACCGAGGCCCCCGCCGAAGAAGCCAAACCCGCCGAAGCAGACGACAAGGCCGCCAAGGTCGCCGCCGAAAAAGAAGCCAAGGAAGCCGCGGCCCAGGCCAAGGAAGAGGCCGCACGCAAGAAGGCCGAAGCCGCCGACCTCAAGCGTCGCGAGGCAATCGGCAAGAAGCTCGGCGTGCCGGCCGAGTACGTTGATTTTGTCGGACAGGTTCTCGGCGTCGAGCTCCAGAGCGAAGACGACGTCGACGAGCAACTGACCCAGCGCGCCCAGAAGATGGACATCGTCTTCAAGCTGTCCGAAGAATTCGAGGTCATCCCGCGTGAGGTCGCCCGCATCGCCCGCAGCCTGGGGCTTGAAGTCGGACGCAAGGGCTTCAAGGGGCTGTCGCCGAACGAAGAATTCATGCTCCGCGCGATGGTGAAGCAGAAGCACACCACGCAGGAAGAGCGCCTTGCCGAGGTGCAGGTCGAGGAAAAGCCGGAGTACAAACCCGCACCCCCCACCGGCAACAAGGCCGTCGAGGCCAAGCCGCCCGAGCAGCGCCGCACCGAACGCCGCGGGCGCGTCAGCAACGAGCAGACCCGCGAAGTCATCCCCGAGCGCTTCCGCGAGCAGGCCGGCAAGGGGCGCGGTCGCCGCGAACGCTTCGAGGTCAGCCAGCTCAGCTACGACCGCCCGCGCGGTGGAGCCCGCCGCCGCCGCGACCGCAGGCGCGAAGAACAGGACGAGCAGCAGAAGAAACAGGAGATGCCGACCGGCCCGGTCACCGTCGACCAGCCGATCAACCTGCGCCAGCTTTCGGAAGCCATGGGCGTAAAGACCAACGAGATCATGGGGCGCATGATCAAGGAAGGTCTGCCGCCGCTGCGCATCAACGACACGCTCAGCAAGGACATCATCGAGCAGATCGGCATCATCTTCGAGCGCGAGATCACGGTCAACGAGCCCAAGGGCGCCGAAGACCTGATCGCCGAGCAGTTGGAACAGTTTGAGGAAGACGCCGGTGTCGAGGAAACCCGCGCGCCGATCGTGACCATCATGGGCC
>JAGQRI010000340.1:0-189 GCA_020425515.1 Planctomycetota bacterium
CATGTAGCTGGTGTCGTGCGTGTTGGTGGTGATGCAGGCGTCGCCGGTGTTGTGCACGTGGTTGCCGTCGAACCAGACCTGCGTGCAGTCGTAGAAGCGCACGCCGTGGCTGACGCCGGTGAACTCGATACCACGGATGCAGAGATACTTCGTCTGCGTGAACTCGCCGACGTTCATGATGTTCTGCGT
>JAGQRI010000340.1:314-2595 GCA_020425515.1 Planctomycetota bacterium
TTGTCGCCCGGCGTCAGCGCGTTCATGGCGGCCTCAAGCTGGCTGGCCGTGCCGGTGAACGGGACGGTGTTCGTCGGCGTGACGTTGGCCCAGCTCGGATCGTAGGGGCTGCTGGCGGGCGCCTGCGGCGTGGCGCTGACCTCGGACGTGGCGGCGGATTCGCCATTGGTGTCGGTGTAGGTCGCGACGGCGTAGTAGGTCGTCCCGTTGGTGAGCCCGGTCAGCGGGTACGGGCTGCTGGGCAGCGAAAGCGGCGTGCCGGTCATCGGTGTGACGCCCGGGCTGGTGTCGTAGTACAGCGTGTAGCCGGTTGCGCCCGCGATCGTGTTGAAAGTGAAGGTGATCTGCGCGTCGCCGGCCGTGGCGCTCAGCGTCAGCGAAGTCGGCCCCATCATGCCCGAACTTCCGCCGCCTCCCCCACCGGCGCAGGCCGAGAGGCTGATGACCGCAAGCAATGAGATTGCCAGTGCAAGTTTCCGCATGGTTTCTCCTGTAGCGCAGGCTTCCAGCCTGCACCGGGCGCGTGCGTCTCGCTCGCGCCTCGCCGTAGGCGGGACGGCTGCGCTACGAACTACTTCTCGTAACAACCGGCGACGTTGCGTTTGCGCGCTTCGCCGTGGATGTCTTCTTCGGTGGCGTACTCTTTGTCGGCGGCATTGATCAACGCCGACTTTGCACCCGGCGCGGCGTCCCGCTCGGTTGCGTCCCAGGATGCCCCGGCGAAGTCACTCAGACCGCGACCTTGCGCGTAACCGCGCCCGACGCCGCTGACTCCGCCGAGGATCACATTCCCGGCAACTACCGCACCTTCACTGCCGCCGCTGAAATCCAGCGCCGTTCCTTCGCTGTAGACCGCGTTGTTGGCGAACACCATGCCTTCGCGCCCGTTCCATGAACTGAACTTCGCGCCGCGCTTGCTGCTGATGATGGTGTTGTGGACGACCTTCAGGTTGACCGACTTGCCCTGGTGGTCGTGGCTGCTGAAGCCGGCGCCCTTGCCGTTGATCAGCAGGTTGTTGCGGACGATCGCTTCGCCCTGCACCTGCATCACGTTGTCGCCGGAGTTCCAGCAGACGTTGCGCTCGATGATGTTCGGCGCTTCGCCGTCGGTGCCGTAGGCGATGATGCAGGGATACGCCGTATCATGGACGATGTTTTCGGCGATCAGGTTTCCGTAGCTGCCCTGTTTGACCTCGATCCCGTCGCCCTGGCTGACCTTGTCGCCGCCGATGTCGTGCACGTGGTTCAGCGCGATCACGCTGTCGTGCATCTTCGCCTTGCCGTGGTTCGCGCCGAGGTACATGCCCTCGCCGGTGCCGCCCGTGTCGTGGATGTCGTTGCGCGTGATGTAGAGGAAGGCCGTGTCCTTGGTGTTGGCGCTGATGGCGACTTCGCTGGTGCCGTGGATGTGGCAGCGGTCGATCCAGACGTTTTCGCAGTCATTCAGACGAATGCCGTGCGCGCCGCCGGTGAACTCAAGCCCGCGCAGGCACAGGTAGCGGGAGGGCGCGTCCACGCCGACATTCATCAGGTTCTGTTTGATGTCCGGGCGGGTGATGATGACCTGTTCGAACTCGGGCGGCGCTTCTTTGGCATTCTTCTTCGCGGGCTTTTGTGCGGCCGTGATGACGATGGGCGCTTTCTCGGTGCCCTCGAGGTCGAGCTTGAACCAGGAATCGATGCTGTACTCGCCGGGTTCGATCACCAGTTCCGTGCCCGGCTTCAAACCCTGCATGGCCGACTTCAGCGCGGCCCCGTTCTGCACGGGCGTCAGCTTGCCGTTGTACTTGTGAGTCACGGTGCGCAGGCGCGCCTCGGCCCAGGCGGGAGTGTAGGGCTCGCGCGGTTCGTCCTTTGGCTTGCGCTTCGCCTCGGCCGTGTTGACCGCCAGCAGCAAGGCAACCAAGGTTGTAACCCAGACCAGCCGCATGATTCCTCCCGGTGTTCACAGGGCTAACCCCGCCGGGTTCGGACAGGTCAGGAGAAAATCCGGAAATTCCGTCAGCCCGCGATGCGAATCGCGGGCCTTCGTGACAACAGGCCAACCCTTCACATGGTACGCACCTTGCGAACTGCCAACCCGCCCTCACGAAGGCCCGGCATTCGCATGCCGGGCTGACGAGGTATGCTTGCCTTCATGCAGGACCCGCAAAAACTGAGCGAGCGTTTCAAATCCCGCGTGCATGTGCTGGACGGCGGGCTTGCGACCGAACTGGAAAAGCGCGGGCACGACATCAGCGGCAAGCTGTGGTCGGCGCAGGTGCTGCTCGAAGACCCCGGC
>JAGQRI010000340.1:2697-4880 GCA_020425515.1 Planctomycetota bacterium
CACGAGCAGGCCGAGGACGCCCTGTGGAAGAGTGTCGAAGTAGCCGTGAAGGCGCGCGACCGCTACCTGAGTGAACGGGAAGAAGACCCGCCCGAAGACCGCAAACCCCTGATCGCCGCCAGCATAGGCCCCTACGGCGCGTACCTGGCGGATGGCAGCGAGTACACGGGCAAGTACGGACTTGGTTCACCTTTTGACTTCATGCAAGTGGTCCATCCGTTTCACCTTGAACGCTTTGAGCTTCTTCTGAAGTCAAATGCCGACTTGATCGCTTTCGAAACCGTCCCGTCAGGTAGCGAGTGCGTGGTGTTGGATATGCTGCGACGCGAGTTCCCGGAGACGCCGGTATGGGTTTCCTGCACCTGTCGCAATGACCGAGAATTGGCTGATGGAGGTGCCCTCGGAATCATTGTCGAGCCCTTTGGCGATGCGACGGCGAACGTTGTAGCGATCGGTGTCAACTGCACGGCGCCCAAGTTCATTTCAGGCCTCATCAAAGAGGTCCACTCAAACTGGAGCGGACCTGTTGTCGTGTACCCCAACAGCGGCGAGGGTTGGGATGCCGAGCACCGCTGCTGGGTCGGCGAGAACGATGCCGACCACTTCGCCGAGCACGCGCGCGAGTGGATCAAGGCCGGAGCCAACATCATCGGCGGCTGCTGCCGCACCGGCCCCGAACACATCGCTGAATTGCGGCGTCTGGTTGACGATGGGTCAGGGAGCCCCGAACGTTAGTTCGGGGCCTACGCACCTCCGATGCCCCGAGCTGACACTCGGGGCTCCCCGACTTGCGGCGTTTGCGTCCAGCGCTAAAGTCGCCGGTCCTTTGATTTGTGGACCCTGGAGGCCGTCATGCCGACTCCGTTTGCCAACGAACCGATTACTTTCAACTGGACTGAAGACCGCGCCAAGTCGATCCATGCCGGGCTGGTCAAGGTGCGCGAGCGCGCCGACGAGGTCCGCCCGCTGCGCTTCCGCGGCGAGCTCGACAAAGACGGCGACACCATCGAATCCTACAACCCCAGCAACCACACCGAATTGCTCGGGCGCACAGTCAAGGCCAGCGCCGACATGGCCAAGTCCGCCGTCGAGTACGCCAACGACCGCTTCCAGAACTACTGGCGCAAGACCGACGTCGGCATGCGCGCCCGCATTTTGATGCGCGCCGCCGGGCTTATGCGCGGCAAATACCGCGACGAAATGAACGCCTACCTGATCCTCGAGGCCGGCAAAAGCTGGACCGAGGCCGATGCCGACACCGCCGAGGCCATCGACTTCTGCGAGTTTTACGCCCGCGAAGCCATGAAACTGCAGGGCGAGCCGCAGCCGCTGACCGACCTGCCGGGTGAAGACAACAACCAGTACTTCATCCCGCTCGGCACCATCGCCGTGATCCCGCCCTGGAACTTCCCGCTGGCGATCATGGCCGGCATGACCGTCGCGGCACTCGTCACCGGCAACACCGTCGTGTTGAAGCCGGCCAGCGTCACGCCGCTGGTGGCCGCGCGCTTCGTTGAAATCCTCGAGGAAGCCGGACTGCCCGAGGGCGTGCTGCAGTTCATCCCGGGCGGCGGCAGCGACGTCGGCAACGCGATCGTCGAGCACCCGCTGACCCGCATGGTCGCCTTCACGGGCAGCAAGGAAGTCGGGCTCGGCATCGCCGAGAAGTGCGGCAAGCTCGCGCAGGGCCAGGTCTGGATCAAGCGCACGATCCTCGAAATGGGCGGCAAGGACGCCATGCTGATCGACGAAGGCAGCGACTACGAAGACGCCGCCAACGCCATCGTCGCCGCCGCCTTCGGCTTCCAGGGCCAGAAGTGCAGCGCGTGCTCGCGCGCGATTTTCGTGGGCGAGTCCTACGACAAGATCGTGCCGCTGGTGGTCGAGAAAGCGAGCAAGATCAAGGTCGGCCCGACCGAAGACCAGGGCAACTACATGGGCCCGGTGATCGACAAGAACGCCCACGCCTCGATCATGAAGTACATCGCCGTCGGCACCAAGGAGGGCAAGATCCTGCTCGGCGCCAAGGAAGGCGACCCGGCCGGCTACTTCATCGAGCCGACCATCTTCGGCGAAGTGAAGCCGGACGCGCGCATTCACTGCGAGGAGATCTTCGGCCCGGTGCTGGCCTGCCTGCGCGCGAAGAACTTCCAGGAAGGGCTCGATATCGTCAACAGCACCGA
>JAGQRI010000341.1:0-1630 GCA_020425515.1 Planctomycetota bacterium
TCTGACCAAGAGGTTAGCAAACCGGACTACTGGAATGCCATCTATCTGGAAAAGGACAGCCCCGGCTGGAACATCGGCCAGCCCGCGCCCGCGCTGAAGTATTGGCTCGAAAACGCCGGCGCGAAGCCCGGGCGCGTCTGCGTGCCCGGTTGCGGGTACGGCCACGACGTGCGGCTGCTGGCGGCTCACGACTTTAATGTCGTCGGAGTGGACTTCGCGCCGCTTGCTGTTGAGCGTGCCAACGAGCAATCGCAAGGCGCGCCGGGAAAGTTCGAGTTCCGCCAGGCCGACATCTTTGCGCTATCGCAGACCGAGCACGGCGCCTTCGACTACCTGTACGAGTACACCTGCTTCGTGGCCATTGAGCCCGCGCGCCGCCCCGAGTACGTCCAGCTTGCGCTCGATCTGTTGAAACCGGGCGGCATGCTGATCGGCTGTTTCTACAACCACGGTCGCGAAGGCGGCCCGCCCTTCGACGCGACCCGCGAACAGGTGCTCGAATTGTACGGCCCGCACTTCGACATCCTCAAATTGGAAATCACCGAGCAAAGCATCGACCGCCGCGCCGGGCACGAGCTATGGGCCGAGTTTGTTAAGCCGTGATTGACGGAAAACAGGAGCCCGGAGCGCAAGCGACGGGCCGGCGTGCGCATGACTCACGTGGTGCCTAACCGGTCGCTGGCGCTCCCGGCTCCTGTTTCTTGTGTTCGATCATTTCTTCCAATTCGGCCAGGCGTTTCTTGAGCCGGGCCTCGAAGCCTTGCTCGGACGGCTCATAGATGCGCGTGCCTTCGAGTTGCTTCGGCAGCAGCGCCTCCGGGTAGAAGCCGCCCTCGTAGCTGTGGGCGTAGTGGTAGTCCTTGCCCATGCCCATGTCCTTCATCAGTTTCGTCGGCGCGTTGCGGATGTTCATCGGTACGGGCACTTCGCCGGTGTCGCGAATGACTTCCTTGGCCGCCATGCGCGCGCGGGCGGCGCTGTTCGATTTCGGCGCCAGTGCCAGGTAGGCCGCGAGCTGGCAGATCGTGTACTCGGCCTCGGGCAAGCCGATGAAATTGACGACGTTGATCGCGCTGGCCGCCAGGTTGAGAGCGCCCGGGTCGGCGTTGCCGATGTCTTCGCTGGCGAGAATGGCCAGCCGCCGCACTACGAATTTCGCGTCCTCGCCGCCGGCCAGCATCCGCAGCGCGTAATAGATCGCGGCGTGGGGGTCGCTGCCGCGCACGCTCTTGATCATGGCGCTGGCGAGGTCGTAGTGCTCGTCGCCCGCGCGGTCGTACCTGAGCATGCGCTCGCCGACCGCGCGCTCCAGCACTTGACGGGTCAATATACGCTTGTCGGGCGGCTCGACGGCCAGCAGGTCGCAGCTCACTTCCAGCGCCGACAGCAGCCTCCGCGCGTCGCCGCCCGCGTAACGCAGCAGCGCGGTGCGCCCTTCGTCGTCGGTCTTCACGCCCTTCAGTTGCACGCCGTCTTTCAGCGCGCGATCCAGCAGGTCGCCGAGGGCGTTCTCATCCAGCGGCTTCAGCACGTGCACGCGGCAGCGCGACAGCAGCGCGGCGTTGACCTCGAAGCTCGGGTTCTCGGTGGTTGCGCCGATCAGGGTGATCAGCCCGTCCTCGGCCGCGTG
>JAGQRI010000341.1:1641-3628 GCA_020425515.1 Planctomycetota bacterium
GTTGCGACTTGTTGAAGCGGTGGATCTCGTCGATGAACACCAGCGTGCCCTGCCCGTCGCCGCCCAGGCGCATGCGCGCGCGATCGAGCAATTCGCGGATGTCCTTCACGCCGCTGTTGGTGGCGCTCAGCGTTTCGAACGCCAGCCCGCTGCGCTCGGCCACCATGCGCGCCAGCGTGGTTTTGCCCGTTCCCGGCGGACCCCACAGGATCATGTTGCGGACAACCGCGCCCTCGGCCCCGCCCAGCACGCCGGCGAGCGCGCCTTCAGGGCCGACGAGGTGCTCCTGCCCCAGATACTCGCCCGGCTGGTGGGGGCGCATGCGCTCGGCCAGCGGGGCGCGTTCCGCTGCCAGCTTTTTCGCGCGCTGTTTGAACATGTCGGCCATGCGCCCATCCTAGCCATTGGCGCGACAACTGTGCAGGCGTGTGGTCGCCGGGAGCGGGCAGGCCTGCTAAGCTGCGCTCAGTGCCGAGACGAAAGGGCAGGGAATGGTCCAGCGTGTGTTGTCGTGCCCGAGTTGCGGCGCCCAGATCGACGTGCCGGACAACTACTTCCGCGCAACGATCAACTGCTTCCATTGCGGCACGCCGGTGAAACGCATCAGCGGCACGCTGTTCGAGACCGAGCAGGCGCCCGCCCAGCCCGGCCGGCAGTATTCCGCACCACCGCCCTCGCAGCAGTATCCCGCGCCACCGCAGCACTACAACATGCAGGGCTACCCCGGATACCCGCCGTCGCAGTACACAGAGATGCTGCCGCCGAGGAAGAGCCGCACCGGGTTGATCGTCGCGTTGGTTGTGCTGGTCGTGCTGGTGGGGGCCGTGATCGGGATCGGCGTCTGGGCGTCCTCGCTGGGCGGCGTTGACGCAAGCGGCCCCTGGCACCACCACGTCAGCGAGGAAGGTGGTTTCGAGGCCGACTTCCCCGGCGAGCCGAAGCTCAGCACGAAGTCGATTTCCACTCCGCTTGGTTCGCGCCCCATGAAGCGTGCGCAGTTCATGCCGCTCAACTCGAACTTCGAGGTGTCGTATTTCGATATCGACTCGCCAGGCGAGCAGGTTGAGTACGACTACGGGCGCGGGGCCGACGCGATTGCCAAGGAAGTCGGCGGCAGGGTCACAGGTAACCAACCGCACAAGGTGGATCGATACACGGGCAGAGTCTTCAACATCTCGATCGACAACGGGCGCAAAACCACGGCACTGCTGTTGAGGCGCGGCGACCGGGTGTTCGTCGTCATTTGCGAGAATCACCGCATTAGCGACCAGTCCGCGGCCGACCGGTTCATCAACAGCTTCAAGCTACTCAAAGCGGAAGGGGCCGCTGATCCGTACCGCTGCTACTCAACCGTGGGCAACCACTGGGCGCACGAGTCCATCTCGCGCGTGCCGGGAGGCGAGGACTTCAAAAGCGTCATGCGCTACGAAGTGCTGTCTGTAGACGCCAACGAGGCCAACGTACGTATCACAACCTTCATGAACGGTGACGTATCCGGCCTGAAAAGCGAGTTCAAGGTAAATTTCAATGAGACCCCGAACCCACAGACGCAGGGTTTTGAGAAGGTGCGCGAGAAGTTAACCACATCGCTGGGCACCTTTGACTGCGACAGAACAACCGTACCTACCAATGACTTCGTCACGGATACCTGGATCGATCGTGCGACCGGGCTCATTGTCAGGGTGCGCTCCACGCGCGATGGCGAGGTCACTTCAACCATGGAACTGACCGAGTACTCCGTCAAATGACGAACGCCGGCCCTGTGGCCGGCGCTGTCGTGGGGGTGTGGCTTACGACGTCGCGCTGACGTTCTTTGCCGCGGGGCCCTTCTGGCCGTCGATCATCTCGAACTGGACCGGCTGACCCTCGCGCAGCGACTTGAACCCGTCCATCTGGATCGCCGAATAGTGGCAGAACACGTCGCGCCCGCCGCCGTCCGGGGTGATGAACCCGAAACCCTTTTCATCGTTGAACCACTTCACGGTAC
>JAGQRI010000042.1:0-10021 GCA_020425515.1 Planctomycetota bacterium
CCGACCACGGCTTTGATCCACTTATAGGCGCGCTCGCCACCTGCAAACTCTGCGACGCCTTCATTCGATTTGCGGGTGGTATCGGCATTGATCTCGAGACTGGCCTTGCGGTGCAGGGCGGCGACTGGCGCAACGAGGGCCCGCAAAGCCTCGACATGCGCAAGCACGTCGTGGTGCGCGCCGTCGAAACGGGAAAGGCGCGCTATCACGTTCGCACGCACGGGTTGTGCAAGTTCCGCCGGGGCGAACTGGAAATCCGCGAGCTGCCGTTCGAACTGGTTGAGGGCGCACGCTCGCTGCTGATGGAAGCGGCCGAGGAAGCGGCCAAGGGCGCGATCTACCATGAAGGCGACATGGTCGGCTCGCCGCGCCAGCCAATGATGCTGATCGCCGGGCGCGAAACCGACGAAGAAACCGGCACGCGCGAGGTGTACGAGCTAGTGGACGTGAACGCCGGGCGCGAACCGGTACAATCAGGCGCAACACGCGGCATCCAGGCCCTGCTGCACATACGGAAGTGAAAAGCAAATGACCAATAACCAATGTCCAATTCCCAATGTCACCCCACGGGCCAATTGGTTATTGGTTACTGGTTATTGGTAATTGCGGTTGGAGTACGCTTGCAGCACCAGAACGAAGACCTGATCCAGGCGAAAATCCTCGAGGCCGCGATGGCCATCGAGCCCGCCAGCCCGTACCTCGAAATGGACATCAACGACCTGATGGCCGGCGAGCGCACCCAGGCGGAGGCCTTCGTCGCCAACGCGCCCAGTCTGTACGGCTACGAGCGCGACCAGGAACGCATCTTCATGGTGCTGGATCTCGCCGTCAGCGCCGTCCAGGCCGACCCGACCTACGGCGGCGGATATGCGCTGGCAGCCGCCTGCCTTTACCGGCTCGGCGTGGTCGACGTCGACATCTACGACGCGCGCGCGCTGGCCGCGGCGATTCCCTGGGCTTACCGGGCCATCAAGATCGACCCCGAGTTCGACGCCGGCTGGGAAACCTACGTCGAATGCCACTGCTTCAAGGGTGACTTTGCCACGGCCGAGAAAGCCCTGGGCGAAATCTACCAGCGCTTCGGCGACAACGACCTGTACGCGCGCACGGCCTTCCTCTACTTCCGCCTGCAGGGCGACAGCGCCCAGGCCCTGAACTGGGGCGCGCTCGCCTGGCAGACCGAGTGGGACAACACGCGCCTGGTGCACACGCTGTTTTCGCTGGGGCAGCTTTACCGCGACGTCGGCGAATGGCGCAAAGCGGCCGACGCCTACCGGGTAATCACCGAGCGCGACCACGAAAACGCCTGGGCGTTCCACTACGCCGCCAAGTGCAACGCCGAGCTGGGTGACTTCAACGCCGCCATGGAACTGAACCAGACGGCGATCAGCCTGGGACAGCTTCACGAGTTCCGCGCCTACCAGGAAGAACTGAAACGAGGACGCGGAGTCAAACGCATGGGCGGGCGCGTCACCACCGTCCCGCCCACGCGCAAGGGGCCGACCAGCGTGCGCAAGCGCGGCGTCGTGCCCGCGCCGCCGCCCGCGAGCGGCAAGGTCGTGGCCGCACCCCCGCCCGCTTCCGGGAAAGTGGTGAAAGCGCCGCCACCGGCATCCGGGAAAGTCGTCAAGGCGCCGCCGCCGGCAAAAGGCAGGCCGGTGCCCGCGCCACCCCCGGCGCGCAAGCCGGGTCCGCCGAAGCGCAGGCCCCCCGGCAAGTAGCGGCAAAGCATTTCGGGGTTCGCGGCGCCCTTCACCGGGTGGCATGGACGCCCCGTCCATGTCTGCCGGGCTTGCCCGGCAGTCGTGACGCGCTTGGCGCGTCACACACGGGCGAGGGCGCCCGTGCCACTTCCTCCATATGGTTGGTTTACCCCAGCACCGCCAGGAACATCACCAGCACCAGCAGGTAGATCCCGATCAGCGGGATGCTCCAGGCGATCGAAAGCCACGCCGTGACGCGCACGCTGGTCACAGAGCTTTCGTCGCTGCGCGGGCGGCGCCCCGTGCGCATCAATTGCTCGATGCGTGCCGCACGTTTCAAGGCCATGGGGCCGGTCACGATGCCGACCGGGATGCCCATCACGATGGTCAGCGCCAGGCCGATGATCGACATCGTCGCCATGCCGGTGTCGGCCGGGGCAAAGCCGGCGCGCCGCCCGTAGGGCTGGCTCGGCGCGGGCATCGGCGACGAGTAGGGCACGTAAGCCGGGGCCATCGCCGGGCGCGGGGCTTCGGGTGCGGGCTCGCGCTTGCGGGGCTCCGGCAGGATCAGGCGTCCGCGCGTGGGTTCGCCTTGCGTGCGCGGTAGTACGAATCGGTTGCGTGCGGCGGCGTTCATCTTCGGTCCTCCTGTCTCGTTCACATGCACAGTGAACGGCAAATTCGCGCCGCCCGCGATTACGATAGCCCGCAGCCTTTGTAACGATCCCACTTGCGGCAAGCCAACGCGGTCACGACAATGCGACACCGGCTCGCAATCCTGAGGGCGCCATGGCCATCGAAACCTATAAGCCGAACGGCAAGTTCAACCCGATTGTCTTCGGCATCGTCCCCGGGCTCGGCCTGGCGGGCGGGCTGATCGGCGGCTGGATCTACCAGGCGCTGATCGACCTGATTCCCTGGATCATCCTTGGCGCGATCATCACTTTCCTCTTCGGCATCATGCTGGGCGTGCTGGTCGGCTTCGGCCTCAAGTGGGGCAAGTGTCGCAACCGGGCCATCGCGATCGTGCTCGGCGTTTGCGTCGGCATCACCGGGCTGGGTTTCTCATACTTCTGGGCGTACCAGCGCGTGAAGTCGGACGTGATGTCCGACCCTGAACTGGTCAAGGAAACCGGCGGGCAGTTCGGCTTCGGCGACTACATCGACGCCCGCGTCGCCTACGGCTGGCGCGTCACCGGCAAGCACGGCGGCACGGGCACGAGCTGGTCGGGCGGGTTCGTCTACATGATCTGGCTGGTCGAGGCCGTGCTGGTCGTCGGCATGGCGGGCGCGGCGCCGCTGGTGTACGCGTCGAAACCGTTCTGTGAAGAGTGCGACTGCTGGGCGAAGAAGGAATCGATCGGCGAAGTCCACGGCGTCGACAACAACCGCATCCAGGCCGCCGCCGCCGCGGGCGACTGGCAAGGGCTGGTGCAGCCGGTCGGCGATCCGCAATCGAATCGCTGGATCGAATACACCGTCTACACCTGCCCCGTTGACGGCCACCCGATGTGGTTGAGCGTCGACCTCAAATGGGAAACGACCAAGCGCAAGAAAGACAACGAGGTCGAGTCGGAAGAACTGGTCGAATACGGGCTGATCGACCCGGGGCTGGTGATGCTGGCGCGCCAGTCGGTGCAGCAGGGCCCGCGCATGCCCGAGAAGTATGTGAAGTCCCGGGCGGCACTCCCGCAGGGCAAACGCACGCCGAAGACACCGGGCACGACACCCCAGCACGCACAGGGCCCGCAACGTCCGGGCGCGCCGCGACCGCCGATGCCACGCCGACGCCCGCCCCAGTCCTAGAGCATATTCGTAAACCGTCTGCAGTGAGTGGCACGGGCGCCCTCGCCCGTGTGTGACGCGCCGGGCGCGTCACTAGTGCCGGTCTAGCCCGGCAGGCATGGACGGGGGCATCCATGCCACCTGGCAGGCGCCGCAGACGAATGCTGAACGCGCTCTAGGGTGCGACGCCGGTTGGGTGGCGTTCCGCGCGGGGCGGATCGTAAGCGCCGGAGAACGCGGCCATCGCGCCCGCGGCCCACAGCAATGCAAAGGCGAACAGCAGCGCACCCAGCATCAGCCCGATCTTGTGGCGCACGCGCCCGGCCTTCGTAACGCCCAGCCCCGCCAGCAGGACGACTACCGGGAACGCAAATACCGCCGCACCCGCGTTCGCATAAAGCCGGCCGAGCACGGACAACTCGACGCCAAACTCCTGCGCCAGTTTTACACCGTCACGCGCATGGGCCTGGGCAAACATACAGGCGATCAGCGCGACAAAAAAACCAAGCCCCAACAGCCAAAGCACTCCGGCCCGCCGCTCGTCGTCATCGGGCACTTGGGATTCGCCGTCGGGTTCCTGCGGCTGAGTTTCCGGCTCAGTTGTCATTGCCCACCAGGTAGAACTTTTCGAGCCCTTCGCGCAGGTTGCCGATCTGGATGAGTTTCAAACCTTCCGGCGCGCGGATGTTCTCGCCGCGCAGCTTCGGCACCACGGCCTGCTTGAAACCGAGTTTAGAAGATTCGTCGAGGCGCTGCTGCATCTGCGTCACGCTGCGCACCTCGCCGGCCAAGCCGACCTCGCCGATGAACACGGTCGCGGGTGGCAGCTTCTGCTCGACGGCGCTGCTTGCCACGGCGAAGCAGACCGCCAGGTCCGAGCCCGGCTCGTCCACGGTCACGCCGCCGACCACGTTCAGGTATGCTTCCAACTGTGAGAGTCTCAACCCCGCACGACGCTCCAGCACGGCCAGCAGCATGTGGGCGCGGTTCTGGTCCAGCCCGGTGAAACGGCGCCGCGGCGAACTCAACGGGCTCGGGCTGACCAGCGCCTGTACCTCTACCAGCAGCACGCGCGTACCCTCGGCGGCGGGCAGGATCGCACAGCCGCTGCGGGTGTTGTCGTACTCATCCAGGAAAACCTTGCTGGCGTTCTCGACCTCGACCAGTCCTTCCTGGCGCATCTCGAACACGCCCAGCTCGCCGGTGCTGCCGAAGCGGTTCTTGCTCGCGCGCAGCAGGCGGTAGGCCTGGAACTTCTCGCCCTCGAAGTTGAGCACTGTGTCCACCATGTGCTCCAGCGTGCGCGGGCCTGCTACCGTGCCCTCTTTCGTGACGTGCCCGACCAGGATCACTGGCATGTTCAGCGACTTCGCCTGCATGATGATACCGGCCGCGCACTCGCGCACCTGCCCGACGCTGCCGGGCGCGCTGGGCAGCTCGGAGTCGTACAGCGTCTGTACGGAATCGATGATGCACAGGGCAGGCTCGAGTTCCTTGATGTCGTTGCGGATCGAATCAAGCATCGTTTCGGCGACGACGAATAACTCGTTGCCCAGGCAGTCCAGCCGCTCGGCGCGCAGCTTGACCTGCTCGGCCGATTCTTCGCCCGTCACGTACAGCACCGGCTTGCCTGTCGTCTGCGCGTACTTGTGCGCGGCCTGCAGCGTCAAAGTGCTCTTGCCGATGCCGGGATCGCCCGCCAGCAAAACGGCCGAGCCGGGAACGAAGCCGCCGCCCAGCACGCGGTCCAGCTCAAGGATGCCGGTCGGTATGCGCGAGGATTCCAGCGGCGTGACGTCGTTGATGCGCTGCGGCTTGGAGGGCGAGTTCAAGGCCGCGCGCCGCGAAGGCCGCACCTTTGACGTGTCAAGTTCTTCAACAAAGGTGTTCCAGGCATTGCAGCCCGGGCACTTCCCCATCCATTTCGGAGAGTTGTACCCACACTCCCTGCACGCAAACACCAGTTTGGTCTTTTTGGCCATGCGAGGATGTTAAGCCTACCCACGGCTGAAGCCATGGGCTAAGTCCCAAAGCCCCTCCGGGGCCGGTTTCGGCATGCCGCCGATCCGCGAGCGCCGCCGGTTGGCAGACGTCGCAAGCTGGCAAGCATCGCCGGCAGGCGCACATCGCCGGTTGGGGCACATCGCCGGCCGGAACGGGCATCCAGTGACCGCGGAGCGGTCAGGGAACTTAGCCCACGGTTTCAACCGTGGGGAGGCTTCAGCCGTGGGTTTCGGACGCCCAGATAGAACGCGCCCCGTAGGGGCGCTGCTCAATCCCAGAGATATCGCTCGTCGTACCCAACCCCGTGCCGCTGAAGGAAGTCGAGCAACTCTTCTTTGAATCCCCGCTTCCGGTGATGGTCGTCCTGCTCAGAGATGTAGCGCTCGACACTTGCCGTTTTCGACTGGCTGACACTGAACGCCCCGTAACCGGTCTGCCACGCGAACTTGCCGTCGAGTTCCAATTCCTCGTTCGCCCACCTGGAGGAACTGCCCTTGATCTGGCGCAGCGCGTCGGCCAGCGACACCGCCGTTCCCAGCCGGCACAGGATGTGCACGTGGTCCTCCACGCCGCCGATCGCCAGCATCTCGCCCTTCATCTCGCGGATGATTCCGCCGATATAGGCGTACAACTTCGGCTGTGTGGATTTGGTGATCAGGGGCTGCCGATCTTTGGTACTGAACACGAGGTGGTAATTGAGATTGGTGTATGTGTGTCCCATGGCGCCCCCTTTTTTGCAGCGCCCCTACGGGGCGCCTGCGTGTCTGGGCTACATGTTACCCACGGCTGAAGCCGTGGGCTAAGTTTCCCGGCCCCTACCGGGGCCAATCTTTGCCTGCACGATCACACACCAGCCGCCCTGGCCGCGTCTCGGCCACACCAACCAATTCGGCCGCGTAGCGGTCGGGGGTCTTAGCCCACGGCTTTAGCCGTGGGTATCCGACGCCCCAAATGGAACGCGCCCCGTAGGGGCGCTGCACCGGGCCCGCCTACTGCCCCTGGTAGCCCTGCCAGTAGCCGCTGGGGCTGGGGCCTTGTTCGGCCGGGTAGACTACGCTGCCCTCGATCACTACGTCGGGGCCTACGGTGCGGGTCTTCACGTTGTCGAAGGTGATGGCGCGCTCGACGTCGGGAATGCCGGGGCCTTCCACCGGCGTCGTGGCCGCCTCGCCGCCGAAGATCTTGGGCGCGAGGTAAATCTTCACCCGGTCGATGGCGCGTTCCTGGAAAGCCGTCGCGAACAGCCCGCCGCCGCCCTCGATGATCGCGCTGATCACGTCGCGCTCGCCGAGGTCGTGCAGCACTTCCACCCAGCGCAGCTTGCCCTCGTGCTTCGGCAGCAGGATCAGGTAAACGCCCGCGTCTTCGAGCTGCCGTTGTTTTTCCTCGGGCGCGTCATCGGCGCAGTAGACGAACACCGGAAAGTCGCCGGCCGTCTTCACCAGTTTGCGATCCATGCCGATCTTCAGGTCGCGGTCGATCACCACCCGCAACGGCTGCCGCCCGGTATCGCCGCGCGCGGTCAACAACGGATCGTCGCGCTCGACGGTGCCGGTGCCGACGATCAGCGCGCCGGTGCAGCCGCGGTCGTAGTGAACTTCGCGGCGCGAGGCCTCGCTGCTGATCCAGCGCGCGTCACCGGTACGCGTCGCGATCTTGCCGTCGAAGGTCATCGCCCACTTGGCCGTCACCAGCGGTCGCCCGCGCTCGACGTGGGCGAAGTAGGCCGCGTTCAGTTCGTGGGCTTCCTCGTGGCACTCGCCGACGGTGACGTCGATGCCAGCCTCGGCCAGCGCCTTCACGCCCATGCCCCTCACGTTCGGGTGCGGGTCCTCGACGGCGACTACCACGCGTGTGATGCCGGACTGCGCCACCTGCGGCGCGCAGGGGGGCGTCTTCTTGCCCTCGTAGTCCTGACAGCACGGCTCGAGGCTGACGTACATGGTGGCGCCTTTGGCCTTGTCGCCGGCCATTTTCAGCGCGTTGACCTCGGCGTGCGGGCCGCCGAACTCTTCGTGGAAGCCCTCGCCGACGACCTGGCCGTCCTTGACGATCACCGCGCCAACCATCGGGTTGGGGGCGACGTAGGGCTGGCCTCGACGTGCAAGTTCGAGGGCGCGCCACATGAATCGACGGTCCTGGGCCATGAAGCAATCCTGTCCGGGGGGGGGGCCCGCAATTTAGCGTTTAGAGGTTCAATGCGACAGGGTGTCGGTTTGCGCGGGGCCTTGGGCTTAGGGCTTGGGGTCAGAGCTTTTCCCGAAGCCCAAGGCCCCACGCCCTAAGCCCCTTACTCCGTTGCCCGCAACTTCGCGAACGTCAGCCCCACCACCCCGCAAACCGCGCCGCAGGCCCCGCCGATGAAGAACAGTTCGCGCGGGCCGATCCAGCCGAGCGCCAGCCCGGTGGTCAAGGCCGACAGCGCCGTGAACCCCTGCACCGTGATCGTCACCAGGGCGAAGATGCGCCCGAGCCGCTCGCGCGGATAGTGGCGCTGGATCAGTGTGGTGCGCCCGACGGTGATCAGCGGGATGGTCAGCCCGTGCAGGAAGATCGCCACCAGGAACTGCGGGAAGGTATCGAGCCACAGGAACGGCACGTAGGTAATGCCGTCCATGAACATGCCGAAGATGACCAGCCGCCCCGTCTTGATGCGCGAACCAAAGCGGGCAATCAGCAGCGTGCCGACAAACCACCCCGCGCCAAGCAGCGCCTCGAACACGCCGTAGGCCCAGGTCTCCAGCTTCAGGTGCGATTTGATCAGGAACATCCCGCCGACGATGGCCGGGCCCATGATGAAGAAGTTGTCCACGGCGGTCAGGAACAGCAGCGCGCGCAGGCGGGTGTCTTTCCATGCGTTCGCCAGGCTCTCGCGCAATTCATGAAACGAGCTGGGCCGGGGGACTGTCCCCGAATGGGGACTGTCCCCGTCGTCGAGGTGGGAGTGTGTGTCGATGGCACCCGGCACATCACCGCTCGATTCGACTGCCGGGACAGTCCCCAACCCGACTTCGCCAGGGCTCCGGCGGGCAGGCTGCGGGGGCAGTCCCGACCGGATCAGCAGGATGCACACGAAGCTGAACGCAAAGCTGGCGGCGTCGGCGGCCAGCAGCCAGACCAACCCCGTCGGCCCCGGCTGATTGCCGCCCCAAAGTTCCGGCCACAGGATCAGACCCACCAGCCCCGCGCCGAGGATCACCGCAAGCTGCTGGCTGGTCTGGAAAACGCTGTTGACGCGCAGGAGATTCGCGCCCTCCGCCAGGTCGGGGATGAGCGCGTCGCGCGCCGGGTTGAAGACCGTCGCGAACAGGTAGCTCAGAAAGGCCACGCCCGGCAGCATCCACCACGCCAGCACGCCGGTGAAATACAGCAGCGGCACGCAACCGATCACCAGCACGCGGACGAAGTCGCTGATCAGCATCATCCCGCGGCGCGAGAAGCGGTCCACCAGCACACCCGCGTAGGCGCCGAAGATCAGGAAAGGCAGCGCATCCATCATGCGCGTCAGCCCGACCTCGGCCCCGGCGTCACGCCCGAGCAGGTAAATGACCAGGAAGCCGATACAGGTGGAGAAGACCGAGTCCCCGGTCCCCGAAACAAACTGCGCCAGCCAGAGCAGAAACAGGTTCCGCCCCCGCCGCCCGGATGTAGGTGTACCCGCAGACTCATCCAACATGCGCCGGAGTGTAGGTTGCCGTGTGAATCGGGCGAGTGCCGACTGCTACAACGCACGTCTTCGATTGGACTTGTCCCCCCACCCTCCCAAGCTAGCCTTGCCGCCCATGGGTGACTCGAACGCGAATCAGGCGCAGCAGGCTTTTGCACACATGGTGGAGGGGCTGTTCAAGCGCCAGGCCACCGGGCGCGGCGTGATCGCTTTCGAGCTGTCCGAGGAAGTCATCGCGGCCTCACTCGAAGGCGGCGCGAAACAACAGAACGACGCCCAGGTCAGCGACGTCAGCCTGCAGTTCTTCGAGGACGCGGCCGTGTTCAGCGCGCGCGTAAAGGTCAAAGGCAAGGCCTGGCCGCCGCGCCCGCCGGTGGACACGAAGGTCAGCTTCAGCGCGAAAGAAGTCACCCACAGCGAGGTCGGCCAGTCCGGCGCCGTGATGTTCCGCGTCGAGAAGCCGCTCACGTTCAGCAGCACCTTCGCCGACGTGCTGGCCGGCGTGGTCGGCAAGCTGTTCAAGGGGCTGCCGGTATCGCTCGATTCGCTGCGCCATCGCGACTCGCTGGTCACGATCGATTTCGCCAAGCTGATCAAAACCATGCGCCCCGATTTCGCGGCCCATGCGGCACAGGTGCGCCTGTACAACCTGAAGGTCACGCAGAGCCGCGTGCGGGTTGAGCTAGGTTTCGTGAAGTAAGGGTGCCTTGGATATCTTCCTGATCATCCTGCAATTGCTGTTCGGCGCGGTCGGCTTGCACTTCGGCGCGGAGTGGCTGGTTTCCGGCAGCTCGCGGCTGGCGCTGAGCTACGGCGTGAAACCGCTGATCATCGGGCTGACGCTGGTCGCGTTCGGCACCAG
>JAGQRI010000042.1:10213-12718 GCA_020425515.1 Planctomycetota bacterium
GTGCTGCCGTTCATCGGCGGCCCTGTTGAGCAAGGCGAAAACGTCGTGTTCATGCTCGACCGCTGGAAGGGCGTGATCCTGCTGGTAACAATCTGCGTAATCCTGTTCCTGATGTTCCGCAGCGCGCGCGGCGGCGATGAGGAAGACCGCGAGAAACTCAGCCGCCGCAACCGCGCCGCGCTGGCCGGGCTCACGCTGCTCGGGTTCGTCGGGCTGCTGCTGGGCGGCAAGCTGTTCGTGGACGGCGCGGTCGAGGCCGCGGAAATGCTGGGCGTGCCGCAGCTGGTAATCGGGCTGACGGTGCTCGCGGTCGGCACCAGCCTGCCGGAGCTCGCCACCAGCATCGTGGCCATCCTGCGCGGCGAGAGCGCCATCAGCCTCGGCAACGTGGTGGGCAGCAATATCTTCAACGTCTGCATGGTGCTGGGGCTGGTTTCGCTGGTGGCGCCGCTGGCCATCGACGCGCGCGTAATGAAGTTCGACATGATCGTGATGCTCGGCTTCTCGGCCGGGGTCACGGCGCTGGCGTGGCACGGCAAGAAACTCAGCCGCATCGAGGGGCTGGTGATGCTGGCGGCCTACGGGCTGTACGTCACCAACCTGTTCGCCGGCTGGGTGTAATTTTCAGATTCGCCGTAACGCATGCGCATCCCGGTCAGTAGGCTTTATGGAACGAACCCGGAGAGTGTCATGAAGTCATCCACCCTGCTTGCAGGCCTGTTTGCGCTGCTGATCGTCGGCGGCGCGTGCTTCGGCGCGGGCTATTTCGTAGCCAAGGAGCAGTTCAGCGGCGCGCACACCACGCAGCCCGTGGTCGCCAGGGGCGACGGCCTGGACCAGCCGGCGCTCGACGACGGCACGCCCCTGAAGGCGCCCGACAAGAAAGAAAGCCCGGACGAAGACAAGCCGGACAAGGCGGAAAACACCGGGGACGTCACACCCAAGACAGAAAGTGGCCCCGGCGTCGAAAACGTCCGGACGCCCGCGAGCGACAAGCCCGAAGACGTAAACGTCGGATCCAGCAAACCCTCGCAACCGGACGCCGACAAGCCCGACGGGGAAAAGGACATCACGGATGAACTCGGCAACGCAATAAAGAAGCTCAAGGGCATCGATGACCTCAAGAAGATGAAGCCCGAGGAAATCGAAGAGATGTTCAAGGGCAAGCAGGTTGACTTCAACGCCAGTGTCGCCGGCCAGGTGTTCGATGCGGGCGGCGTGCCGGTCGCCGGCGCGACCGTCTACGCCAGCTACAGCGAAGACTACACCGCCAACGACAACGGGCGCACCGTACGTTTCGTGACCGCCAGCGGCGACAGCGACCGCGGCCAGCCGATCGCCACTACGGACGGCAGCGGCAACTTCACGGCCGACATCAAGCGCAAGATCTCGGAGAAAGCCAGCCTGCGGGTCTCGCTGGTGGCCGGCGCGGACACCTACGCCGACAGCAAGGAAAACAGCGTCACCCTCAAGAACGGCGACAAGAAGGAAGGCGTCAAGCTCGAGCTGAGGGGCGCCGGCGGGGTCACCGGGCGCGTGGTGACCGCAGGCGGCATGGGCGTCGAGGGCGTCACCATCGGTCTTAACCCGGTCAGCGGCGGCGGTTTCGGCGACACGATGTACTTCGACATGGGCGGCAAGGGCAAGTACTCCGCCACCACGGACGTCGGCGGCAACTTCACCATCGAGGGCATCCCCGAGGGGCGCTACAAGTTCAAGCTCAGCGGCTCGGGCTATCGCCAGGTCTCCGGCCCGACCGAAGTGGACGTCAAGACGGGGCTGGTGACGAACGCTTCGACCGACTTCCAGGTCGCGGTTACCAGCTCGATGGGGGCGGCATTCGTGGACGCTGAAGGCAAACCGGTCCGCGGCTGGGCGAGCATCAAGTTCAGCGACGACAGCGGCAAGCTGATCAAACAGTTGCAGGGCTCGATCAGCAAGGAAGGCACGTTCGAGCAGAACGACCCGCCGGCCGGCAGCTTTGACGTCGAGATCCGCGTCTGGGGTTACAAGCCGTACAAGGTGCGGGCGACGCTGCTTGAAGGCCAGCGCTACGACTTCGGCACCGTCACCCTGGAGGCGGAGGAGGGCGTCAGCGAAGGCGTCTATTTCCCCGGCAGCGACGACTAGTTCCCCCACACAAACTATGGCCCGGCATGCATTTGCGCATGCCGGGATTTTTTTTAGCCGGCTGGAACCCCAACCGTGCGCGCTGCGTCCTAAGATGACCCCAAACGGAGGATGTGATGCTGATTCGACGCGCAATCCCGATGCTGGCCGTAATGGCACTCAGCCTCGGCGCCTACGCCACGATCCAGGCCCAGAAAGCCAACGCCGACGATGTCCGGAAGCTGAAAGAACTCGCGAAACGCGAGGCCCAGCGCGCCAAAATGGGCAAGGAGGGTGAGGAGAAACAAGACCCGACCAAACAACGCGACCAGCCCGAAGCCCCCACGCTGAAGGTGTACGAATGGGGCGTCGCCACCATGAACTGGGACGGCAGCA
>JAGQRI010000043.1 GCA_020425515.1 Planctomycetota bacterium
GACGAGTTCACGCTTGAGGACTTCCTGCAACAGATCAAGGCGATCCGCAAGATGGGCCCGATGCAGGACCTGCTGAAGATGATCCCCGGCGCCGCGGACCTGCCGCTGGACCAGGTCAACGAGCGCGGGCTGGATCACGTCGAGGCGATGATCCTTTCCATGACGCCAAAGGAACGCCGCCTGCCCGAGCAGTTGAACATGTCGCGCAAGCGCCGCATCAGTTCCGGGTCCGGGCGCAGCATCGAGGAGCTCAACCGCCTGCTGAAAAGCTTCGAGCAGATGCGCGAGATGGTGCAGGGGCTCAAGAACCAGGGGCTGATGGGCAAGGCCGCAGCCTGGAAGATGGGGCGCGACAAGAAGAAGGCCGCCAAGCAGCAGATGAAGGCGATGAAGAGCTCAAAGAAGCGCGCCAAGGCCAACGTGCGCCGCGCCGCCCGCGACATGGCCAGCTTCCGCAAAGAATTCAATATCGACTAGCGCATTTTCGAAGATCGTCCGCAGTGAGTGGCACGGGCGCCCTCGCCCGGCAGACATGGACGGGGGCGTCCATGCCACCTGGCATCCCTGCATACGAACGGATAGAGCCTTCCCGCTCTGGTTTAAAGCCGTCACTTCGCGCACACTCTGAGCCGTGAACGAATCGCGCCGCACTGAAAAACTCTTCCAGGAGGCCTTTGAAAGCCAGGACTTCTTCCTGCTGCTCGAGGCCGACCGGCACATTTCGATGGCCAGCTCAAGGCTGCGCGTCCTCAAGTACATCAACCCGGTCAACAGCTCGGAGGTTGCCCGGGTCTACACCACCCGCGAAAAGCTGCCGAAAGGCAACCCGAAGTACCGCTACCGCGAACTCGCCTTCGACCCCGAGCACACCAAGGTCGAGCTGCTGAACCTACCGATCGTCGATTCCGAGCTCGGGCGTATTTACCGGGCCAAGCGGGATGAGGTGTTCAACACCATCTGCATGCTGGAATCGCGCCAGACGCCCGAGTTCCTTGACAGGTCAAGGCTGCTGTTCGGCACGGCCGACAAGAAAACCCTCGCCAAGGCCGAGGAATGGCTCACGCTTGATCCGGAGCCCGAAGACGACGATCAGTTCGACGCGCGCGAGGCCAAGTTGAAGCTCGACTCGGTCGTGCGCAAACAGAACTTCCTGTGCAACGTGCGCGTGCGCAAATACCTCTCCAGCGACGCGGCCGCCGGCGAAGCCAGCGTGGCCCTGCGCAAGGGCGCGACCTACAGCCTGCAGGACATCGCCAGCCTCGCGGTCCACGAGGTGCAGACCCACGTGCTGCGCACCCGCAACGGCGAGATGCAGCCGTTCCGCGCGCTGTTCTTCCACGGTTTCCCGCGCGTGGATCTGCAGGCCTCGGCATATCTCGCGACCGAGGAAGGGCTGGCGACGTTCAATGAGGAACTGGCGGGCGTGCTCAGCAACCGGCGCCGGCGGCTGCTGGCCGGGCGCATCAAGGCCGTCTATCTGATGGACAAGGAAGAGCTGAGTTTTAATGAAATCTTCCGCACGCTGGTGAAGGACTACAAGTTCACGAAGGCCGAGGCCTACACGATCAGCGAACGGGTCTTCCGCGGCGGCGGCTACACCAAGGACCACATTTACTTCTACGGCTACGAGCAGGTCCGCCAGTTGTGGGAGACCAGCCCCGAAGATTTCGAGGTTCTGTACATGGGCAAGATCGGCGTGGCGCACATCCCGATCGTGAAGCGCCTGTACAAGGCCGGCGAAGGCATCCTGTACCCGGCGCGCTACATGCCGAACTTCTTCAAGGACCTGCCGGAAGAAGTACGCGCGCGCCTGCCCATTGAGGTCGAAGAGGCCGACCGGAAGGATTAGCGCATTTTCATGGTTCGTTCGCGGAAGCAACAGAAACGTGGCACAGGCAAGATTGCCTGTGCCACGCGAAGTAGCTGAAGATGAACTATGAAACTGCTCTAGGGCGAGTCGGCGAGGATCACCAGGAAGGCGATTGTCGTAATCACCACGACGCCGACACCCGTCCAGATGCCGCCCAGCGCAAGCCCGCGCCCCTTCTTGGGCCCGTTCGGCTGGCACTCTTTCAGCGCCAGGATGCCGCAGATGATGCCGGCAATCGCCAGGAACCCGCAGATCAGAAGGGATATCAGCGATAACACCAGCGACACGATCGCCAGCGTGCTGGTGCCCTGGTCCTGGTAGTAGGGCTGGCTGTACGCGCCGTAAGGCTGGCCGTACTGAGGCGGCGGGTACTGCTGTCCGTACTGTGGTTGCGCGTACTGTTGCTGATACTGCGGCTGGGCGTATTGCTGCTGTTGCGGGTACTGCTGTTGCGGATAGGGCTGCTGCTGCTGCTGCGCGTAGTTCGGCTGGCGGCGGGGCTGCCGGTATTGCTGCTGGTGCTGGCCCTGCGCCTGGTAGGGTTCGGCGGGGGTGTAGCTGCCGGAGTCGGCCGTGCGCGTCAGGTCAACGGCGCGGATTTCCTCACCCGTCGCGGCATTCACGAGCTTCGCGCCGGTCGGCACCTTGCCCTGCTGCATGCCCAGGATGATCTTTTCCTGCGGGTAGGGGCCTTTGCGCCCTGACGCGGTTTCGATGTAGTAATCGGCCATGGGCTGCCCTCCGGATGTGATATTCTACCCCATGAAACTTTCCGCGCCCACAAGTCGTTTAAGCGCAGCCAGGAGATCGTCATGAGTACCGAAAACCGACTCTCCCAACGATGGCGCGGCGGCTAAAAGCCTGACCGGAAACCCATTCGTGGCGGCTTTCCGGCGGCGTACCTCGCGCTGCTTCGTCCCGCTCCATCGTGTATAGCCAGGGCTATGCACTCGTCGCGCTCCTTGCATCGCTCGTACGGCGCTCAGAAATCCGCTCACTCTGGATTCCCGGACAGGCTTGCGGCTGCCGGTGTTTCCGTTTTGTCTTCCGAATCCCGGCCGCCGGTTGCACTCTGGCGCCGGTGAGGCTTATCTGCCCCCGGCGATTCTGAAACGACAAGCCAACGGAAACCAAAATGCGAATTCTCAGTGGCGTACAACCATCGGGCAAGCTGCACATCGGCAACTACTTCGGCGCGATCCGCCAGTTCGTCGAGTTGCAGCACAAGGGCCACGGGCTGTACTTCATCGCCGACCTCCACGCGCTGACCACCATCCGCGAAGCCGACCGCATGCGCGAGCTTTCGCACGACGTCGCGCTGAACTTCCTGTCGCTGGGGCTCGACCCCGAAAAGGCGACGCTGTTCAGGCAGAGCGATATCCCGGAGGTCACGGAACTCAGTTGGATCCTCAGCACCGTCACGCCCATGGGGTTGCTCGAGCGCGCCCACAGCTACAAGGACAAAACCGCCCGCGGCATCAGCGCGGACCACGGGCTGTTTGCGTACCCGGTGCTGATGGCCGCGGACATCCTGGTCTACCACAGTGACAAAGTGCCGGTCGGCAAAGACCAGAAGCAGCACCTCGAAATCACCCGCGACATCGCGGTCAAGTTCAACCAGACCTATTGCAAAAACTTCGACCCGCAGACCGGCGAGGGCGGAGTGCTGAAACTGCCGGACCCGCACATCCTCGACGACACGGCCGTGGTGCCGGGCGTGGACGGGCAGAAGATGTCCAAAAGCTACAACAACACGATTGAGCTGTTCGCGCCTGAAAAGCAGGTCCGCAAGAGCATCATGGGGATCAAGACCGACAGCACGCCGCTGGAAGACCCCAAGAACCCGGATGCCTGCAACGTGTTCGCGCTGCTGAAGCTGTTCGCGAAGCCGGACGAGTTGGCCGACATCCGCGCGAAGTACGAAGCGGGCGGCACCGGCTACGGCGACTTCAAGAAGCGGCTGTTCGAGCTGTTCATGGAAACGTTCGGCGAGGCCCGCATGCGCTACGAAGAACTCAGCGTGAACGAGGACTATGTCAACGAGGTGTTGAACAAGGGCGCGAGGCAAGCGCGGGAAATCGCGTCCGGGCTGATGGACCAGGTAAGGCGCGCGATCGGGCTGAAGTAGCGCGCTTTCCTGCAATCCGGCGGGCTGAGACGGGAAGAATACACGGGGGCGGCGTGTTTGCATTGTGCGGCGCCGGCGGATTCCGGACGGATTTCGACCACCCGCGCGCACAATTGAGCTAGAATGCCGCGGCAAGATTGAACGAGGAAGCGTAGATGAACTACAACCAGGACCCTTACGGCAACCAGCACAACCAGGGCTACCAGAGCTACGGCCCGGTCGAGAACGCCTACCCGCCGCAGCAGGCCGGGTACGACGCCGGCCCGCGCATGGCCGCCGGGTACACCGACCAGATGATGGCCGACGGGTACTACGAGGGTGATCTTTCCAGCCCGGCCGTCGCGTCGTTCGCCGAGAAGGTTTACGCCTACTTCGCCAGCGCGCTTGCGATGGCCACGGCCGCGAGTGTCGGCGGCGTGTACGCCACGCAGCAGTTCATCGCGAACGAAGACATGGCCTCGCTGGGCACCATGCGGATCGTCTCGCTGGTGGCGTTCTTCGGCTCGTTCCTGTTCGTGGTGCTGACGCGCAAATCGAACAGCCCGCTCAAGACCGGGCTGCTGTACGTGTTCTCGGGCGCGTGCGGCGTGATGATCGCGCCGATGCTGACCTACTTCATCGCGTCCGGCATGGGCATGAGCATCGTGTTCGCCTTCGGCATCGCGACGACGATCTGGGGCGGCATCACCGTGTACGTGCTCGCGACCGGCAAGGATTTCCGGGGGCTCGGCGGCTACCTGTTCGTGGGCATCCTGCTAGTGCTGGGGATCATCCTGCTGAACATTTTCGTGCCGTTCCCGACGCCGATTGCGCGCCTGGTCATGATCGGCATCCTGATCCTGTTCGTCGGCTACACCCTGTACGACACCTCGCGCGTCACCCGCGACTACTACCACCGCAACGACGCGGTCGGCGCGGCACTGATGCTGTTCTATGACTTCTTCATCCTGTTCAAGTACATCCTGCTGATCCTCGGCGGCGGGCGACGCTAGTAACTAAGCGATTAGGGGACTGTCCCCGCACTTGGGGACTGTCCCCGTTTTCGTATACACAAGGGATTGCCGACAACGGGGACAGTCCCCAACCTCGGGGACAGTCCCCTGGATCATGCCCAAGAAGTTCAAAAAAGGCGCGGCCAAGCGCAAACAGCGCGCGGGCAGCAAGAAGACCAAACAGCGCGACGCGAAGACGTCGGCGCGCAAGGCGCGGCGTCCGAACGCGAAGGTCAACGCGCGCCCCAAAAAACGCAAGCCGAAGCCCAAGGCGAAAACCGAGCAAACCGACGCGCCGCACCCCGCGCGCGAGACCGCGCAGGGCAAGCCGTTCACCCGCCGCCAGAAGACCGCGGCCGAACTCGGCGTCGAAACCCGCAGCCACCCGGACGGGCGCCGATTGCCGATTGTCGCCATCGTGGGGCGCCCGAACGTCGGCAAATCCAGCCTGTTCAACAAGCTGGCCGGCAGCCGCATCGCGATTGAAGACCCGCGCCCCGGCACCACCCGCGACCGCGTCAGCGCGCTGGTGAAGCTCAAGCCGGAAAGCGGCGGGCAGCGCGTGGTGGAGCTGTTCGACACGGCCGGCATCGGCGTCGTGGACGAAGAGCGCGTCAACGAGCACGTGCACGAACAGATCGACAACGCGGTCGCCGCGGCCGACGTCGTGATCCTGGTGGTGGACGTGCGCGAGGGGCCGGTGGCGCTCGACTATGAGGCCGCGGAAATGTTGCGGCGCTCGGGGCGCAAGGTCGTGCTGGCCGCCAACAAAGCTGACGACCCGAAGCACGACGCGCTGGGCGATGCGTTCTACGAGTTCGGCCTGGGCGAGCCGCTGACAGTTTCCGCCAAGGGCGCGCGCCGCCTGAAGGAACTTGCGAGCGGCGTGTGCGAGCTGCTGCCGCCGAAAACCAAGGCGGAAACACTCGAGCCGCCGGAACTGCTGCTGGCGATCGTCGGGCGACGCAACGTCGGCAAGTCCACGCTGGTGAACGCGCTGGCGGCCGACGAGCGCGTGATCGCCAGCGAGCTGGAGGGCACCACCCGCGATTCCGTGGACGTGCGTTTCACCTACGAGGGCAAGACGTTCATCGCCATCGACACGGCCGGCGTGCGCAAGCGCAGCACCCTGCAGCACAGCGTGGAGTTCTTCAGCCAGTCGCGGAGCTTCCGGGCGGTGCGGCGCGCCAGCGTGGTCGTGCTGATGCTGGATGCGCGCGACCCGGTCAGCAAGGTGGACAAGCAGCTGGTGGACCTCGCGGTCGCGGAGTGCAAACCGATCATCGTGGTCGTCAACAAGTGGGACCTGGTGGAAGGCCACACGACCGGCGAGTTCACCGAGTACATGCGCAAGAAGCTGCACGCCATCGACTTCGCGCCGGTGGTGTTCATGTCGGCCGTGAACGGCGAGAATGTGTTCGAGCTGCTCGAGCTCGCGCGCGACCTGCACGTTCAGGGCGGGCAACGCATGGGCACCGGCGAGCTGAACCGGCTTGTGTATGCGGCCTTCGACCGGCACCACCCGCAGCCGCGCAAGAACAAGCTGGGCAAGATTTTCTACGCCACGCAGGTGGAAACCTACCCGCCGAAGATCGTGGTGTTCGTGAACGACCCGGACCTGTTCCCGGAAAACTGGCGCAAGTACCTCGCGCATCAGTTGCAGGAGGACAGCGACTTCAACGAAATCCCGATAAGGTTGAAGTTCAAGGCGCGCACCAAGGTGGAACTGTAGGGGACTGCCCCCGCAGTTGGGGACTGTCCCCGTAGTCGAAATGCGCAGGATTCCGCCGGTCTACGTAAACACCACCCGGTAGCACGCCGGCAGCGTCCCTTTTACTGAAAACAGGGACAGTCCCCAAAAGCGGGGGCAGTCCCTTCCGTCACAACCCCGCCATATCCACACTTCACCCACACTTGTGGAAAAGAAAGTGTCAGCAACCAGCTTGACGTGTCAAGGTTAGCGGGTACACTTCCCTTGTCCGCAAGCACTTACGGCGGACAGCGCGGAAAACGCGCTCACCGTGCCCGGACGCGGGCGGTAACAGATCGGCCTCACCGGCGAGACAGCTTTCACCGCCGAGTGACGCCAAGACCCATACGAAAGGAGGTGATCTGTGAGTAAAGATGACTGTCGAAAGCGTGGGGGGCTCCGTTAGCTGAGACCGACGGGCTTGGCTGAACGAGCCCATCCCCTGCGTATTGTTATACGCTGGATTAGGGGTGTCTGCGAAAGCGGGCACCCCTGCCGCGCTTAAGGCTGGTGGCTGCGTGATCTCTGTACCCCCAAGCCCGATGCCCCATGCCCGAATCCCCGGCCCTCAGACTCTTGCCCTCAACGCGACGGCAGGTAAAAGCTAAACTGCAACACAGAAGGAGTTTGCGAACAGTGGCCGGCGACCTTTTCAGTCTTGCGCTATACACCTTCCTGATCCTGGCGGTGGCCAGCGGCGGGCTCGTTACATCCATGCTGATCGGCAAGCGCAAGAAGGGCTTCATGAAGGAAGAGCCCTACGAATGCGGCGTGCCCCAGATCGGCGAGACGCGCACCGAGTTCAACGTGCGCTTCTTCGTGCTGTCGATGCTGTTCGTTCTTTTCGACATCGAAACCGTGCTGCTCGCGCCGTACGCGATGACCTTCCTGAAAGACGTCGGCAGCGGCAAGGGCGTTGAGTATCTGGCCGAGGTTGCGATCTTCCTGGCCGTGCTGGGCTTCGGCCTGCTGTACGCCTGGCGTAAGGGCGTGCTGGACTGGAACGTGCCGCTGGGTCATTCGCCCGACGAAGGCGTGCAACACCTGATCGCGGGCACAGACAAGAAGGCAGCCTGATGGGCCTCGAGCAGATGATTCCCTCACTCGCCGGCGACGGCTTCTTCACCACCCAGGTGAACAAGGTGATCGGCTGGGCGCGCAAGAACAGCCTGTGGCCTTACCCGTTCGGCACGGCCTGCTGCGCGATCGAGATGATGGCGACGCTGAACAGCCGCTATGACCTATCGCGATTCGGCGCCGAGGTGATCCGTTTCAGCCCGCGCCAGAGCGACCTGCTGATCGTCAGCGGGCGCGTGGTGCTGAAAATGATGCCCGTGCTGACCGAAATCTACCAGCAGATGGGCGAGCCGAAGTGGGTGATCAGCATGGGCGCCTGCGCCAGCACCGGCGGCGTGTTCAACACCTACCCGCAGATCCAGGGCGTGGACCAGTTCATCCCGGTGGACGTCTACATCCCCGGCTGCCCGCCCCGCCCGGAAAGCCTGATCGACGGCGTGCTGAAGATCCAGAAGATCATCGACGGCCAGGCCGAGCGTGGCGAGTTCACCCGCCCGACTGTGGAAGCCAACTAGACATGAGCGAAGAAGCGACCAAGCCCGAGCCGAAGCTGCCGCCGACACATGACTCCCACGGGGCGAACCCGCGCGTGCTGGAAGAAAACCAGGTCGACCACGAGCAGTTGCGCGCCAAGCTGGCCGGCAAGTTCAGCGACATCGTCACCGAGTTCAAGCAGACGATCATCAAGACCGACCGCGAAAACGTGATCGGCGCGCTCAGCATTTTGAAGAACGACCCCGAGCTCGACTACGCGATGATCACCGACATCACCGCGGTCGACAACATGCGCCGCGATGACTTCGAGCCCGAGCGCCGCTTTACCGTCATCCACACCGTCTACAGCGTCAGCAACCGCAAGCGCGTGCGCCTGGAAACCAGCGTGCCGGAAAACGACCCGCGCATCGGTACCGCGGGCGACGTCTACCTTGGCGCGACCTGGATCGAGCGCGAGGTGTACGACATGTTCGGCATCACCTTCGACGGCCACCCGAACATGAAGCGCGTGCTGCTGCCCGACTACTACGAGCATCACCCGCTGCGCAAGGACTACCCGCTTACCGGGCGCGGCGAGCGCGACAACTTCGTCCGCGCCGAGGAAATGCAGTAGGGTAACTGCTCAAACCCAGACATCTGTTGTGGCGAATGAAGGCGCGTAGCACAGGCAATCCTGCCTGTGGGGCTGAGCGAAGCGAGGCCTAACTCGTCGCGGCAAAAGCGCCGCGACCACAGGCAAGATTGTCTGTGCCACGCGCTCATTGGATAGCATTTGAAATTGGCCTAACCGGTCTTTTCACACAACAACACGAGCTTTTCGCTGAACGGCGGCATGTTCCAGACCTTGCGCACGATGCGCAGCCCGGCCTCCTGCATGTCCCGGTCCAGCTCGCGCATGCTGTAGCGGTGCTCGGGCACTTTCACCTTCATGCCGAGCCCCTTGCGCAGCTTCTTCCACCACAGGTT
>JAGQRI010000342.1 GCA_020425515.1 Planctomycetota bacterium
CAATCCTGCCTGTGCCACGCGAGTTCTGCCCGTGTCTTTTAGTCCGGTTTGAATTCCGAATACAAGTTCACGTCAAACGGGTTGGGCTCGTGCGCGAGCCGGACTTCGATGTCACCTTCGAACTTCTTGCGTATGCGTTTGTCATCAGGGTCGAGCTCGAAGTGCCAGGTGTAGACCCCGCCGTTTTCGCCTGTGTACGTGCCGTGGTTCAACACCTTCAGCATGCCCCAACTGCTTGTGCGCAGGTCGTCGCCGGACTGCTTGGGCTGGCGCTCGCCGAATTTCTTCGCATGCAACTGCGCGCCGGCGGTGTCCGGCGTCCAGTTCGCGGCCACGAAATTGTCTTCGCGGTTGTCGGCCGAAGCCCCGCCGGTCTCCAGCGTTACAGTAAGCAGCGTCTTCTCGCCGACGATGCGGTAGGAGAACTGCACGTCGACGTTCGGCCCTTCGCTGAACAACGCGTCGCGAATTAACTCGCCCTTCTCAAGTGTTTGCTTGTAGCCCTGCGGCGGCGCCGCGTACTGGCGGTCGTCCACGCTTACGGCGCGCAGGGCCTTGTAGCCGTCCGCGATCTGCCACAGGGCTCCGCGCTTCGGATGGAACAGTTTTGTGACGTCCTCGAGCGAGGCTTCGGTTTCCGAGTCCGGTTTGAAGGGGTAGCGGTCCTTGAGGTTTTCGTTCCAGAACCCGATGACTTCCTTTTTCCAGCGCTCGCCGAGCTTGGCGTTTTCGGTTTCGAGCGCTGCTTTGAACAGCTCCTGCGCCGTGTGGTAGTCCTTGATCGCCTGCTCGTTGTTGCCACCGTCTCGCGAATCGTCGCCCAGCTTCAGGGTATCCTCGGCACGCTCGCCGTCGGGCGTCTGCTTCAGTTTGCGCGCGGCCAGGTATTGCCGCCAGGCGTCGCGCGCGGCGATGGTTTGGTCGCGCTCCAACTGCGCATCGCGAGCTTCGTGGCGACTGTCGAAGTACCAGATGCCGAGCAACGAGGTGCTCGCGATCATTACCATCGTAACCGCCATGAACAGCACCACGTACTTGCCGCGGCTGCCCTTCGGCGCTTCGTTCGCAGGCGGCTCGATCACACGCGTGGCCGGGTTGACCATGCTGGGCTGCGTGCCGGTCGCGCCATCGGCATCGAGTGCGGTGTCGCGCGCGAGAGCTAACTGGTCCAGTTGCGCCTGCACGCCCGCACTGTCGCTGCCGGTTTCGAGCCGGCTGCGTAACTCGGCGCTCATCGACTCGAACTTCGCGCGGATGTGATCCGGCGTCGCGCCGACGTACAGCCCCAGCAGCCTGTGTGCTTCTTCGCGGTCCATTGCCGCCAGCGTACCCGGAGGGGGTGAAATTGGGAATCACTTGGGGATGTAGACGGTCTGGCCCTCCAGGTTGCTGTCCACCACCTGTTCGTTGAAGCGGTACATCGTCGCGCGCGGAACGCCGTGGGCTTCGGCGATTTCTTCCAGCGTCTGCTTGCCGTCGCCCGTGATCACCGTGCAGACGCGGCGCTTGAACGGGTCGATCCAGTCATTCCAGCTTGCCCCGTTGTCGTAGCTGACTCCTTCGTCAGGGTTCACGTCGCGCGCGCAGGCCTGTGCCACGGGCCGTAACTCGGCGCAGCCCAGGTGCCAGAAACTGACGCCCGGCACGCCCCAGTCCAGTCCAAGCTGCACTCGCAACTGGATTGCACGCAATGAAGGCAGCGCGGCATAGTGCGTCCCGCCCTCGCGGTAGCGCGCTGCGAGTTCGCCGTCGTTGTTCATCCAGACGACGTCGAAGCCGGGCTTGGCCGCCAGCGCCTTCACATCGCGCAGAGTCACGACTTCGCCCTGCGGCACGCTGGTGTCTTCCGGGCGCCACCAGTCGTAGCCGTACAACGGCAGGCAGAGCGTCAGCTTGTGGGCGAAGCGTGCCCATTGCTTCACGAGCCGCTCGTACGCCGGCAGCGGGTACAGCGCGCCCGGCAGGCTGCCGCGCCAGTGGTAGTCGTACATCATCAGGCGCACGGTGTAGATCTGCGGTGACTCTAACAGGCGCGTGTAGATCTCGCGTTGTCGCGGACGCAGGCGGCTGTCGACCGGCTGCAGGGTCAGGGAAAGCTTCGCGCCCGCCGGCAGATCGTTGCCGACCTTTTCGGCGAGCCTTTCCAATGCGTCGGCCTGCTCGAAACTCAGGCTTTCGTAGTCGAGGTCGAGGTGGCTGCAGCCGCTGCTGCGGAAGGCTTTCAGCAGACTTTCGGCGTGGGCGTCCGGGTTGTCGATCAGTGCACCCTGCAGCGACCCGCCGTGGTTCGTCACGGTCAGCCAGCTTCGTGCATGGCCCGCTGCCGCGAGCCCGCGCATAAGCCCCTCTTCGTTTTCGAGCTTCACGTCGCCGTTGTCTGCGACCGAGCCGTTGAAGAACAACAGGTCGGTGAAGCCGGCCTCGGACGCCGCCTTCGCAATTTGCGCCTGGTTGCTCCAGTAGGGGACCCAGCCTTCGATTCGGTCGAGTTTGTCCAGCGGCTGAGGCTCAAAGCGCTCGGGTGGGTCTTCGGTGTAAGTGGGGTCGTTCTCGGCGTGGGAGTAAAGGACGCAGCCGATCGTGGCGGCGATCATGGCAATGCCGAACGTGATGCCGGCAATGCGCGTCCCTTTCGCGCCGAGGCGAAGTTCCAGCTTCCTGTGCTTGCGTGGACGGCGTTTGGCCATGCTCTCCCGAATCCCTATCGGCAGAATCGGGGTCAGCACAGTAGGGGCGATGCTTGCATCGCCCGCGAACCGGGTAGGGCACGCCCGGGCGATGCAAGGTTGCTTCGCGACGTCCGCTGGTCAACGCACCGCGTTGACGCGGATGCCCTACGCGCTCAGTCTGCTGCGGGCTTCTCCACGGCGCTGGTTCTGCTCCGCCATCGGGTCTTCGACGTCCGGCTCCAGCGGGTCGGTCTTGCGCCCGGCCTCTTCCAGTTTCTGTTCGCCCTCTTCAAGGCGGTCGATGATCGGCTGGTTGATGATCGCGCGGATGCGCTCCGCCACGACTTCCTGCCATTCTTTTTCGCGCATGCCCTCGGGCATTCCGGCCGTGTACTGCTCGTAGCTGATCGGCTCGTGAATGCGGATGTGGTGCTTCTTGAAGAAACGCGGGCGCCACTGGCTGCGCGGCCAGAACTCTCCGGCCGTGACGAAGGTGATCGGCAGGATGGTGGCCTTGGTGGCAAAGGCGGCGCGCAACGCGCCCGGTTTCCAGTTGCCCATCAGGCGCTGCTCACTGCGCGAGCCTTCGGGGAACACGCCCGCGCAGCCGCCGTTCTTCAGGATGTGCAGCAGCGTCTGGTACGGCCCGCGTCCCGGATTCTCGCGATTGACCGGGTAGGCCTTGTAGGTCTTGGTAAAGAAGCTGACGACGGGGATGCTGAACAGCTTGTGCCAGGCCATGATCGAGACGTCGCGGTCGGCGAAGTAGATCATGATGCAGACCAGCGAGGGGGGCTCGAGGAAGCTCGGGTGATTAGCGACCACCAGCACGCCGCCGTCGCGGGGGATGTTGTCGGTCCCCTCGACCTTCCAGAACAGCAGAATGCGCCCGATCGCGGCGGCCAGGTTCACGGCCGTGCGGTAGATCCAGCCGCGTATGCCGGTGGGTCTGGTCTGGTCAACAAGAACGTAGTCGTCGCGAGCCATGGGAAGCTAGTAAACACTAATAACGCCGTGATGCAACTGCCTGTCGTTGCGCCCGATCAAACATTCCGTCACGGAAACCGCCAACCGATTTGCCTGAGTGTCGTTTACACACTATACTAAGTGTGGATGGGACACTAATAAGTGCTACCCAAGAAAGGAGCGCCGAGACATGGCTGCTATCACAAAACTGGGGCTGTTGCGCCACCTGCGCGCCGAGCCCAACCAGTACATCCTGCACTACCGCGGCGGCAAGCTGACACGCCAGGGCGCCGGGCTGGCCTACTGGTTCATGCCCATGAGCGCCAGTGTGGCACTGCTGCCCGTCGAAGACGCCGAGGCCACCACGCTGCTGCACGAACGCACCTCCGACATGCAGGGTGTGAACGCGCAATTGACCGTGCGCTACCGCGTGGCGAAACCGGAACTGGCAGCGAGGCGCATCAACTTCGCCATCAGTACCGAGACCGGCGCCTGGACCGAAAAGCCGCTCGAGAAACTGGCCGAGTTCTTCAACCAGCGCGTCCAGGGACCGGCCCGCGCGGCACTTGCCGCGATGGTCTTGGCCGACGCCATCAAGACCGGCGCGGAGGTTGTGCAGCGGGCCGTGCGCGCCAGCCTGCACGACGACCCCGAGTTGCACGACATGGGGCTCGCCGTGGTGGACGTCCACGTGATCCACGTCAGCCCCAGCGCGGAGATGGAGAAGGCGTTGCAGACGCCCGCCCGCGAAAGCCTTCAGCAGAAGGCCGACGAGGCCATCTTCCGCCGCAGGGCTGACGCAGTCGAAAAGGAGCGCGCGATCAAGGAGAACGAGCTGGCCACGGAAATTGAGCTGGAGCGCCGCAACGAAGAGTTGATCGAGCGCCGCGGCGCCAACAAGCTGCGCGAGGTCAGCCAGGACGCGGAGTCCGAGAAGCTTGCCACGGAGGCCGGCATCGAGCGCAGCAACCTGCAGGCCGATGCCGCGGCAAAGCAGATCCGCCAGCGCGCGGAAGCCGACGCCGACGCCAGGCGCGCCATCGGCGAAGCGGAAGCAGCCGCCGAAGCCGCCCGCGCCGAGGCCTGGAAGGAGCTGCCCAGCAAGGTGCTGCTCGGCCTGGCCGCCATCGAGTTCGCGAAGAAGGTGGACCACATCAACCACCTGAACCTGAGCCCCAACCTGCTCAGCGACCTGCTCGGCGAATTCCTCGAAGGCAAGGTCGGCGCGTAGGGACACGCTGATGCGTGTCCGGCAAATCAACGTAGGGACACGCAGCAGCGTGTCCCTACCGGAGGGCCCCAACCATGGACACCAGACTCCCGAGACTCGTCATCGTCACGCGCCCGACGCCGCTCGACATGCTGGTCCGCCGCTTCGGCACCATCGATCAGGCGAAGTTTTACGTGGAGTCGCGCGGGCGCAGCTTCGACCGCCCCCAGCGCGCCCACGAGCTGCAGCAGCAGGCGCTGGACCTGGTGTTGCGCGCGATCCCGCAAAACCAGCGCCGCGCCCAGGTCAGCCGCGATGAACTGGACCGCTTCCTCTTTAACCCGGACGACGTGATTCTCGCCGTCGGCCAGGACGGCCTCGTCCCCAACGTCGCCAAGTACCTGCACGGGCAGATCCTGATCGGCTTCAACCCGGACCACGAAACCTGGCCGGGAGTGCTCTGCCGCCACGACCCGAAAGACGCACCCGAACTGATCGCATGGGCCAATCAGCGTCACGCGGGCTATGAGATAGAGAAGCGCGCGATGGTGCTCGCCACGCGGGAGGACGGCCAGATGCTCCCGGCGCTGAACGAGTTGTTTATCGGCCACCACACGCACCAAAGCGCCAAGTACCGCATCCGGGTGGGGTCTGGCTCGTTTTCGCGCAGCGAAAAGGTGCCGGACCCCCTTGCCGCGAAATCCCGGGAAGAACGCCACTCATCATCCGGCGTGATTGTCTCGACAGGGACCGGCGCCACCGGGTGGACTTCCAGTATCACCCGCCAGCGCGACATCGAAGACCCGCTGCCGCAACCGACCGAACGCCGCCTGACCTACATGGTGCGCGAGCCCTGGCCCAGTATCGCCACGGGCACGGACATCAACTTCGGTTTCGTCGGCGAAGGCGAAGAGATCGAGCTGGTAAGCGAAATGGAGGAAGGCGGCGTGATCTTCGGCGACGGCATCGAGGCCGACTACCTCGAATTCAACGAAGGCCAGACGGTCAGGATCACATTGGCAAAGCGCACGTTGAACCTGGTTGTGCCGGTCCATGTCGAGCGCGAAGCGTAAGCGAGCGGCAAGGATGGAGGTGACAGCGGCCGCTCGCTTACGCTTCGCGCTCCAAGCGGCGTGTTGCTATACCGTCCCCATGAAGCACGTGGCAATCATCGGCGGCGGGATCAGCGGGCTGGCGGCGGCGTATCGCCTGCACAAGGCCGGTGCGCGCGTGACGCTGCTTGAGGCAACCGACCACCTGGGCGGCGTGATCGGCACGGTACGCCACGGCGACTGCCTGCTGGAAACCGGGCCTGACTGCTGGGCATCGAACAAGCCGGCCGCGATGGAACTGGCGAACGAGCTTGGGCTAGGCGACGAAATCATCGGCACGCGCGCCGGCGTGCGTCGCAGTTTCATCCTGCATCACGGTTCGTTGAAACGCCTGCCGGAGGGCTTCTTCCTGATCAGCCCGATGTCGATCAAGGCGCTGATCAAGACGCCGATCCTGAGCTGGCCCGGCAAGATCCGCATGGCGCTCGAGCTGTTCAAGGGCGTGCGTCGCGACGATGCCGACGAGTCGCTGGCGAGTTTCGTGAGACGCCGCTTCGGCAAAGAAGCGCTCGCCCGCATCGCCCAGCCGATGATCGCAGGCATCTACACCGCCGACCCCGAGAAACTGAGCCTGAAGGCGACATTCCCCGCCTTCATCGAAATGGAGCGCAAGCAGGGCAGCGTGATTAAGGCGCTGCGAAAACGCGCAAAGGGTGAGGCCGGGAAAGCGAAAACCGGGGGCGAAGTCTCCAAGGCGGCAGGGCCGCGCTATGGGCTGTTCGTCACCTTCAAGGGCGGCATGAGTACGCTGCCGGATGCGCTGGCCGACGCGCTGCCCGAAGGCAGCATCCGCAAAAACACCCGCGTCGCCGGGCTGAAGCGGGAAGGCGAAAGCTGGCAGTTGGTCACGGACGCGGAGACGATCAATGCGGACGCGATCGTGCTGGCCCTGCCCGCGCACGCCTCAGCCGGCCTGCTGCGTGACACGGACGCCGAGTTGACGGACGCGCTTGGCGAGATCGAGTACGCCGGCGCCGCGGTGGTCAACTTCATTTTCGACCGCTCGCAGATCGTGCATTCGATGGATGGCATTGGCGCGGTGATCCCGGCCGTGGAGGGGCGCCGCATCATTGCGTTCAGCTACAGCAGTGTGAAATTCGAAGGGCGCGCGCCGGAGGGCACGGCCGTGGTGCGCGTGTTCATGGGCGGCGCGTTGAACCCGGAAGTCGCGCAGGCTTCGCCGGACGAACAGACTCAAATTGCACTCGAAGAATTGCGTGGACTAATCGGTGTGAAGGGCGAGCCGAAGTTCGCACTTGCCGGCTCGCACAAAGGTGCGATGGCGCAATACCACGTCGGTCACCTCGAGCGCGTGGCGAAGATCCGCGAACTGGCAAGGCAGCACACGACGCTGGCGATCATCGGCAACGGCTTCGACGGCGTCGGCATCCCCGACTGCATCCGCAACGCGAACGAAGCGACGGCAACCTTGCTGGATCAACTGGGCGCGTAATGAAAAAAGCAAAAACCCGGCAGGGGGGCCGCCGGGTTTGCTTTTGCAAAGCTTGATGGATCTATGGGGGAGGGGCCATCAAGCCTTTGGGGTTTTTTCTTGCGCGTTGCGCGCGGTGGAGAAGGGTGTCTCGGATGAAACACCGCGGTGATGAAGTCCTTTCAGAGTCGTTTCTATGTGTCCTTACCGTTTGGTCCTTCAATTCAGGGTCGTTCGTCTGTCCCCTCGTATTTCCGATTCGTCCCTGTTCACTTTCTTAAACGGACAACTCACCGGCGGAGTTCCTAAAATCCGCGTCCCCCAATCCGAAATTTTTCAGCGAATATCCGGTCACATCAGGCTAAAGCGCGAGCTGCTTCATCAGGTCTTTAACCGCCGCGCGTGGCGACCTGGCGCCGGACTGCACCTGCCCCTGGGCCGCTTCAAACAGGGCTTTGGCGCGATCCCCGTGTTGCAGTGCATTCAACAGCGCCGCGCCGGCGAGGTCCGTCAGGCGTGATCCCGCGCGCTTCTGACGGACACCTTCCAGTAACCCGTTACCCGTCAGGAACGCGCGGTGGGCCGCGATCGAGGCAATCAACTCCGCGGCGCCGGTGCCTTCTGTCGCGATCGTGCGCACCGTGAGGAGGTCGCCCGCGCCGACGTCGGTGATGATCTCCGGGGGGACGCGAGCGTCGACGCAACCGAGCAGGACGGCGATCGGGG
>JAGQRI010000343.1 GCA_020425515.1 Planctomycetota bacterium
AACGATTGCAAACCCCCGGCAGCAAAGCTGCCGGGGGCTAATCCTGTACAGGCGCTCCGCGCCTTCGCCAAGGCTTCGGTGGACAGGTCGTGGTCCCAACGCAGTTGCGGTGCTACTCCATTTCGCGGATGAAGCGGTCGATGTCTTTGTTCTTGCCCACCAGCATCAGCACGTCGCCTTCTTCCGGCTTGGTTTCCGGGCCGGGGATGCTGATGCTCGCTGCGCCCGCGCCGGGGCCTGCGCCGCCGGCCGGCTTCCGGATCGCCACCAGGTTCACGCCGAAATTCTTGCGCAGTTGCAGCTCCAGCAGCGTCTTGCCCGTGATCCCGTGCGGCGCCTTCACCTGCACGAACGAATGCTCGCTGCCGATGTCCACGGCCTCAAGCAAACTCGGTTTCGCCAGCTTCTGCGCGAGTTTCAGCGCGGCCTGTTCCTCGGGCATGATCACTTCGTCGGCGCCCAGGCGGCGCAGGATGGTTTCCTTGACGCGGTCGTTGGCGCGGGCGATCACGCGCGGGTAGTCGAGGTCGCGGGCCGATAGCATCGCAAGCTGGCAGGCCTCGAAGTTGTCGCCGATCGCGACCACCACGCTGTCGACCTTGCCCAGCCCCAGCGAGCGCTGGGTTTCCAGCTCGGTGGCGTCGGCGCTGACCGCGAGCGCGACACGGTCCTTCACGTCGTTGATGACGTTCGGGTCATTGTCGATGGCGATCACCTCAATGCCTTCCTTGGCGAGGTTCTCGGCCAGTGCCATGCCGAAACGGCCCAATCCGATGACAGCTACCTTTAACATGGCTCTTTCAGTGGTCGGTGATCAGTGGCCAGTGGTCAGTAAAAGCCTTCCGTGTTCCGGTGTACTGACCACTGACCACCGGCCACTGACCACTCGCTTTACCCGATCATGACCGTTTCGTCCGGGTACTCGAACGGCTTGCCGCCGCGGCGCCCGATGGCGAGCACCAGCGTCAGCGGCCCGACGCGTCCCACGAACATGCAGACGACTATGATCAGCTTTCCAAGCCCGGTCAACTCGGCGGTGATGCCCGTACTGAGCCCGACCGTGCAGAATGCGCTTACCACCTCGAACGTGATCTTCTCGAAACCGTAGGCTTCCCCGGCCGCGCCGCCGCTTTCGGAAAGCATCAGCCCGAGCGTCGCCGCGTTGATGAACGCCAGCGCCAGGAACAGCATCACCAGGCTCTTGCGGATCAGGCTGTCCGGGATGCGCCGCTTGAAGGCCTCGGTGCTGCGTCCGCGCAGGGTCGCGATCACGGCCAGCACCATCACCACGATCGTCGTGGTCTTCAAACCGCCGCCGGTGCTGCCCGGGCTCGCGCCGATTACCATCAGCAGGATCGTCAGGTACAGCGTTGCCGGGTGCAGCTTCGTGAAGTCCACGCTGTTGAAGCCCGCCGTGCGCGGCGTCATCCCCTGGAACAGCGAGATCGCGAGCTGGTCGCTGAAACTGCGCCCGGCCAGCGTGTTGCCCCCCTCGAGCGCCCAGAAGCCGAAGATGCCGACCAGCAGCAGCACCGCCGTCGCCACCAGCACCAGCTTCGTCTGGAGCGATAGCCGCGGCAGCCGCTGGTTCTTCACCCGGCGGCGCAGGAACGAAATCCGCCGTGCCAGCGGGTGCGCCCAGAAGCGGTAGGTCGCCAGGTCCACCACCACCATGAAGCCGATGCCGCCGATCACCACCAGCGAACTGATGCTCAGCACGACAGGCCAGTCGCCCTGGTAGCGCACCATACTGTCGCCGTACAGACTAAAGCCCGCGTTGCAGAACGCGCTGATCGAGTGGAAGGCCGAGTAGTAAAGCTGCGAGCCGGCCGGCAGCAGTTGCCCGCTTGCGTCGACCCAGTGGCCGTACATGGCGATCGTGCCGAGCGTTTCGGACACGATGGTCACGCCGAGGATCCACGCGATCATGCGCCCGACGCGCCCGACGAAATCGACGTTGAGCATCTCGCCGACGGCGGCCGCGTCGCGCACGCCGTGCCCGCGCCCGAACACCAGGCTGAAGAAGGCCGCGAAGGTCATGATGCCGAGCCCGCCGATCTGGATCAGCGTCAGGATCACGAGCTGGCCGAACAGGGTGAACTCGGTGCCGATGTCCTTGACGACCAGCCCGGTGACGCAGGTGGCCGAGGTCGCCATGAACAGCGCGTCCACGGGGCCCATTTCCACGCCGGGCTTGGTCGCGCCCGGCAGCAGCAGCAGCAACGAGCCGAACAGGATGATGCCCACGAAGCTGCCCGTGAACGCCAGCAGCGGGCTGCGCACCGCCCGCGCCAGGAAGCTGAACAGCCGCAGCACGCGCGCGCTGACGAACGCCAGCAACCCGGCCTCGGTCAAATAGCCGAACGCGAGCAGCGTGGATCGTTCATCGAGCAGCCCGGACACCAGCGGCGAACAGATTGCCAGCACGACGCCCATGAACACGCCGACCAGCAGCGCCAGCGAATCCAGCGCCGTGTGCCGCCAGCCCTCGCGCAGCTTCCGGGCCATGATGTAGACGCCCAGCGTCTCGCCGATCAGCACCACCAGGCACAGCGCGTGCAGCGCGGCGATCCATGGCGCCCAGGATGCGGGGAAGACTTTGCCGTGAAGCAGGGCGAAGCTGACGGCCGCGACCAGGCCGGCGCCGACGTTCACCCACAGGTAGCGGCGCCGGAAATTCTCGACGCGCTCGTCGGTGAACAAGCGGGTAACCAGCATTGTGTCAGCCACTGCGCCCCCCGGCGCCAATGCGCCAACCCCGGACGCTAACGCTATAGCATCCAGGCAGGACAGGCAAATGAGGATACCCTGTGGGGCACCTCCTCAACGCCTGCGGGGTTAGCTGACGGGCTCGGGCCGAGAAGTAGCCCTACGCATTCGCGATTAGCCCCGGAAACCTGGGTCCCCCGCTCGCGCATTGCCACGCGCGACTCGGCGATGAATTAAAGCTATCCCGCCAAGCTTGACCCGTCAACGACGGGGACTGTCCCCGCAGTTGGGGACTGTCCCCGTCTTCGAATCCGGTTTGGCCAGCGGCTCCAACTGCCAACAGCAAATAACCAATGACCAATAACCAATGACCAATTGGGAAGGGACGCACCGCCTTGGATGCATTGGTAATTGGATATTGGTTATTGGTAATTCGCTGTTCGAAAGTCCGCGGGAGTGCTCACGCCGGCTCACGGCTCCAACACGCATCGTCCCCTACCCGCCAAGCATCTTCTTGCTGATCTTCTTGCCGAGCTCGACGCTGGGCTGGTCGTACGGGTTTACGCCGAACGCGTGGCCTGCGTAGGTGGTCGCGATCTCCAGCCCCATGATCAGCTCGCCCATCGTTTTCGTGTCCAGCTTCGGCAGGATCATCGTCGCGTTCGGGCGCTTGCGCTCGGTGCAGGCCTGCGCCGTCCCGGCCTGCTGGGCGTTGATCACTTCGCCGAGCGTCTTGCCGACGACGTAGCCCGCGTTGAACTCGTCCCACTCGAAGTCGCCGAGGCGGATCTCCGGCGAGTGGCGCTCGATGCGGAAGAACAGCATCAGCTTGTCGTTCGGGCCTTCGAGAAAAAGCTGCAATTGCGAGTGCTGGTCCGTCGCGCCGACGGCCGGGATCGCCGTCTGGCCGGAAACGATCTCGCCGCCGTCGAGCCCCTGGTGCTTGCCCAGCGATTCATCCCAGAGCTGCACGAACCAGTCGCTCAGGTAGTGCAACCGCGAGCTGTACGGCATGAACACGATGTTCGACTTGCCCAGCTTGCGGCACGTGTCCGCGGCCAGCAGCCCGAGGTGCGCGGGCCAGTCCTGCTCCGGGTCGCCGCCGGTGGAAAGTTTCAGTGTGCGCGCCGCGCCTTCCAGCAACTCGGCCGCGTCGATGTTCATCAACGAGGCGGGCACCAGCCCGGCGCCGGTCAGCACGCTGAAACGCCCGCCGACCTCGGGCGGGACGTCGGCGGTCGGCAGGTCGTGCTTGTCGGCGAAGGCGCGCAGGTAGCCCTTGGCGGGGTCGGTCACGGCGATGATGTGGTCGGACAGTTTCAGCCCGGCCTTGCGCAACTCGCCGGCGAAGTGGCCGAGCGCGAGCACGGTTTCGATCGTCCCGCCGGATTTGCTGACCACCACGAACAGGCTGTCCTTCAGCTCGATCGCGTTGCTGACCGCGGCGAACAGCGACGGGTCGGTGTTGTCGACGACGTGCAGGTCCACGTGCCGGGCGCGTTGATCCAGCGACTGCACCAGCGTGCGCAACCCAAGCGAGCTGCCGCCGATCCCCAGCAGCACCAGGTGTTTGAATCGCCCCAGGCGCGGCTGGGTGACGCGCAAAATGTTTTCAAGCAGCGCCGCGTTTTCGGGCAGGTTGAGGTAGCCGTGCACGCCCTGTTTGCGCTCAATTTCGAGCTGTTTGCGGTAGGCGAGGATGCGGTCGTGCAGGTCGGCGAGGTCGTCGTCGTGCAAGCCGTGCTCGCCGACCTTGTCCGCAAGCATGTTGGTGATGTCCAAACGGATCGTGTGTTGATCAGTCATGTTTGCCCCCGGTGGCATCGCCTTCCAGGCGATGAG
>JAGQRI010000344.1 GCA_020425515.1 Planctomycetota bacterium
CCCAGTGGAACTGCTTGTCGCCGGGGCGGTTATCGCGCCAGTCCACCACGACGCCCTGGCCGGTGACCTTGTCAAAGAAGTAGCGGGTGACGTCGCCGCTCGAAAGCCGCTTCTTCGCGCTCGCGACTTCTTCCTCGCCGCACAGGGCCGCTGCCAGCTTCTCGATGTACGCCGCGACCTTGGCCTTCTCTTCGTCGGTCTTGAAGATGGGCACGATCGCTACCACGTTGGGCGCGACGCGGGGAGGCAATACCAAACCCTCGTCGTCGCTGTGGGCCATGATCAGCGCGCCGATCAGGCGCGTGCTCACGCCCCAGCTCGTGGTCCAGCAGTGCTGCTCCTTCTGGTCGCGCCCGGCGAACTTGATGTCAAACGCCTTGGCGAAGTTCTGCCCGAGATTGTGACTGGTCCCGGCCTGCAAGGCCTTGCCGTCCTGCATCAACGCCTCGATGCAGTAGGTCGTCACCGCGCCGGGGAACTTCTCGCTGTCGGTCTTGGGGCCCTTCAGTACGGGCACGGCGAGGAATTCCTCGGCGAAATCAGCGTACACGTCGAGCATGCGCAGGGTTTCTTCCTCGGCCTCCTCGGCGGTTTCGTGCGCGGTGTGGCCTTCCTGCCACAGGAACTCGCTGGTGCGCAGGAACAGGCGCGTGCGCATTTCCCAGCGCATCACGTTGGCCCACTGGTTGATCAGCACGGGCAGGTCGCGGTAGCTCTGCACCCACTGCGAGTACATGTGCCCGATCACCGTTTCGCTGGTGGGGCGGATGATGTAGGGCTCTTCCAGTTCGCCGGCCGCGCGCAGCCCTTCGGCGCCGTGTTCCAGCTTGTGGTGCGTGACCACCGCGCACTCCATGGCGAAGCCCTCCACGTGCTGGGCCTCCTTGGTCATGAAGCTCATGGGGATCAGCAGGGGAAAGTAGGCATTGGTGTGCCCGGTTTCCTTGAAGCGGCGGTCGAGGTCGCGCTGGATGGCTTCCCAGACGGCGAAGCCCTCGGGGCGGATCACCATGCAGCCGCGCACGGGCGAGTAGTCAGCCAGTTGCGCCGCCTTGATGACGTCCAGGTACCATTGCGAATAATCATCCGCACGAGTTTTGATGTTCTTGGCCATGGCTCTCTCCGTGTTGCGGCCGTCCCGGCTGCACGGTGTCGCGAGCGTCCCGCCCGCGACTGCGGGCGAGGCGCCCGCATCACGCAGGCGGGATTGTTCCTGAAATAGCCCCAAGCGCAAGCCTGTAGGGACAGCCCCATGTGGCTGTCCGCAATCGCGCGGGGCGTCAAATAGGGAAAAGCAACCGGATCACGGTCGATGGCGGGAAGAGCGGGACTGGTTAATCATCCGTCTCATTCAGTCACCTTAGCGCGCATTCTTGACGCGTCAAGTCGGTGTTTCCGCCAGCTCGCGAATCCCCACGCGGAGAAAACCATCAGCGCCCCCGCAAGGAAGCCGAGAAACAGGCTGTACTTGCGAACGGTAACGAGCGCCCGGTCGCTCCAGCTAGGTTCCGCCCGCGTTGGCGGCAGCAGCGTGCGCTTCACGTCGTCCCGCGCGAAACTGATTTCCACGCGCTCGGTCCTTCCATCCGCGGCCTCGAACTCGATCGCGAACGTCTCAAACGCCGCTGCAACCACTCGCCTGCTGCGCACGTCCTTCGGGTCAATCCGCATCGGAGTGATCGAGCGGATATGCCCGCCGTCAGCGCGGATGATCTCCACCTGGACAACCGGGTTCGAGGTTGTCAGGTCGCGCACGACCGCGGCCGCCTTGCCGTCGTAGCTGACCAGCAGCGGCACGGGGTGCGGTGTCCGGCCGGTAAGCGGCGCGCCGACCCAGCGATCCCCCACTGAAATCCCCAGCGGCTGCAGGAAGAACGGCTCCGGCAGGTAGTCGTCGTATTCCCAGAGCAGGTTGCCCTTTGCGTCGTAGCAGGACGTTTTCGGCCCACTCGCAAAGGTCTTGGCAATGCGGACGACACGGACGTTCTGGTTCAGCGAGGTGTGTACGGAAGCGCCCTCGGGCAGCGCACTCAGCCACGGCGCATCCGGCTTTTTCGTCGCGGCTTCGACTGGAGCAGGCGGCGCGGGTTCAGGCTCAGGGTCCACCTCGCCCCCGCCCGCCAGGGCCGCCTCAAACGCGGCCATTTCCTCCGGTGTCGGCCCGTCGAGCGAAGACGCTTTGGTGTATTGCCGATACAGTTCGCCGGTTTGAAGCCGGAAAACGTAGCTGCTGCCGATTTGATTGGTGACGGTAACGAAGTCGCCCGACGCCGAAAAATACCACCAGGGTGGCACGTACCAGGACGTCGACTTCTTGGACCTTTCCGCATAGGAGGGGGCCTTTGGCAATTACCACCTGCGCCACGGCTCTCCATTCCGATAAAAAGTTATCTCCGAATTGTCCAGCCCGGCGACGGCAACCACTTCGCCGTCGTCGGAGATGGAACAAGAAGGCCACCACGACCACAATTCCAGGTTCGTGGTCCAGAGCGGGTGATCGGGGTCTTCCGCGCGATACAACCCCGTCTGCTTCCACGGCGAGTGGACCAGCGCCAGCAAGTGCGGCTCGCGCTCGGCTTCGTACGACAGTTGCACGTAGACGAAGCGCCCGTTCTCCGACTCATAGGTACTGATCGGCGGTTCCGGCGCATAGGATGTCGCCGACAGCAACGTCGGGGCGAGCAGCAGCAATGTCAGCAATGCGAATCGCATGGGGCGAGTATAGCACGTCGCGCCTTGCGGGTGGCAGGCTGATGGCGCATTATCCCGGCCATGGACGGGAAGACGATTATCGTAACCGGCGCGGGGGCCGGGATTGGCAAGGCCACGGCGCTTGAACTGGGGCGGCGCGGGGCGCATGTGGTTGTCGGTGCACGGTCCGAGGCATCGGCGCAGCCGGTTGTCGAGGCAATCACCAGGGCCGGCGGGAAGGCCGAGGCTTTGGCGATGGATCTGACCTCGTTGGAATCGATCCGCGCCGGGCTCGACAAGTTCCTCGAATCGCACGACAGCGTGGATGTACTGATCAACAACGCGGGCGTCTGGGCCGGCGAGCGCAAAACGACCGGCGAAGGGCACGAGATCACCTGGAGCGTCAACGTGCTGGCGCCGTTCCGCCTGACGCACCTGCTGTCGGACGCGCTGAAACGCGGCGCGGGCAAGGTGATCAACCTGTCGTCGTCGCAGCACTACAAGGGCGACATCCACTGGGACGACCTGCAGCTCGAAAAGGGCTACAAGCCCCAGCGCGCCTACGCCCAGAGCAAACTGGCCGTCACCATGCTCTCGCTGGAACACGCGGCGCGCGACACGAAGCTGAAGGTCAACGCCGTGCACCCGGGCGTGGCCGGCACGGACCTGTTCCGCAACTTCCCCGCCTTCATCCGCTTCTGGATCAACCTGCTGATGAGCACGCCGGAGAAGTGCGCCGAGCCCTCCATCATGGTCGCCGGCGACCCGAGCTACGCCGACGTCACGGGCAAGTTCTTCTACAGGAAGAAGCAGCGCGAGCCGCACGCCCTCGCCAACGACAGCGAAGCCCGCAAGCGCCTCTGGGACGTCGTCTCCGGGCAGGCCGGGATCTAGGCGATTCAAGGACGGCGCGAGCGTCGCCCCTACAGTGCTTGATTCGAAACTGCTAGGCTGCGGCGGCTCACTCGGAACGGGAAACGACGATGGCTCACGAGAAGATCGATGCGGCGCTGGAGACTTTCTATGCGGGCGACGTGGACGGCGCCGAGGGCGCGCTGAAGGAAATCGGCGGCGGCAAACTGGAGCCGCCCGCCGGGCTCGAGCCGCTTGACGAGGCCGCGTACTACGAGGGCATCGGCGGCATCCGCCTGACCCAGGACAACGCGGCCGGCGCGGCGGAAGCGTTCCGCAAGATGATCGAACTCGAGGCCAAGGGCGAAGCGGACCCGAACGGGCACGCCACCAGCTACGGCAAACTGGCTGAGGCGCTGGCGCAAACCGACGAACTCGACGCCGCGATCGAGAACTTCGACAAGGCCGTCGCCATGAAGGCCGAGTGCAAGGCGCCCGTGGAAAGCCGCCTCAGCCTCGCTTACCGCTACGCCGAATGCATGTTCCACACGCGCCGCTTCAAGGAAGCGGGCGAGCAGTTCGACAACGCCATCGCGCTCGCCAAGGAGGCCGGCGTGGACGACGCCACCATGGCGACGCTGGTGCTGTACCG
>JAGQRI010000345.1 GCA_020425515.1 Planctomycetota bacterium
CGTCCTTACCAAGGACGTGCTCTACCACTGAGCTAGGGCAGCATTTGTCCTGTCTGCGCCGCATAAGCGGCGGTAATCCTGGAGCGGGCGATGGGACTCGAACCCACAACCGTCTGCTTGGAAGGCAGATGCTCTAGCCATTGAGCTACGCCCGCATCCTCAGCCACGCGCCAACCTGCGGCGCCGGGCCCATAATCTGGTGGGCGGAGCAGGATTCGAACCTGCGAAGGCAATGCCACCTGATTTACAGTCAGGCCCCTTTGACCGCTTGGGTATCCGCCCGGCTTCCAAGCGCGCCAACATGCTGCACCGCGCCTGCCGTTTTCTGTTATCAAACGGGAATGCGTTTCAGCTTCCCGACCAATCTGGCGCCCGTCCTGCCGGCATTTCGAAGGCAGAGCCTGGAGCCGGCGGCGAGATTCGAACTCGCAACCGCTGGTTTACAAAACCAGTGCTCTGCCATTGAGCTACGCCGGCGCCACGCGCCAAAATTGGAGCGAAGAAGATAGCAACCGCTTTTTAGTCCGCAATGGGATAACAGCGGAAATCTATACTCTTGCCACGGTTGTTCTTACGGCGGTTACCGCTAGCATTTTCCACCCGTGTCACACATGCCAGAGGCCCCGCCATGTGGTTAACGATCATCAAGTTCACCCGCTGGCTGTACAAAACCCTCAACGCCGACCTGGCGCCCTGGCAGATCGGGCTGGGCTTCACCCTGGGGGCGCTTGCAGGCCTGCTGCCGCCGGGGCTGGGCACCGTTTGCGTGTTCACCGTCATCATTCTGGTCAACCTGCACTTCGGCAGCGCCATGTTCGGCTTCGGGCTGTTCCGGTTGCTGGCTTGGGCACTGCAGACCGTGCTGATCAGGCCCGTCGGCGCCGCGGCCCTCGAGATCGCTCCCCACGACCCGCTGATCGCCGCCGCCCAGACCCCGATCCTGGGTTGGCTGCGGCTGGATTACTACGACGTCGCCGGCGCTATCGCCATCTGGCTTGTGCTGGCGGCACCACTGTTCTCCGGCATGTCGCTGTTCTGGAAGCGCTTCCGCCCGGCGCTCGAGAAGAAACTCAAGAAATCACGCACGCTGAAAGTGCTCAGCAAGATGTGGCTGTTCAAGGGACTGAAGTATGTCTTCCTCGGAACTTGAGGACATCATCGACGACACGCCCGAGCCGCCGGCCGACGGCGGCGCGGACGACGTCGTCGAAGCCGCGGAAGACGCCCTGCCGAAGCGCAAGGTCAAGCCGCTGCGCCTGAAAGCCGCGGTCACGCTGCCGCTGTTGTTCGGCGTGGCGGCCATCTGCTACTTCTTCATGATCGACGGCGTGCTCGAAGACCAGTTGGTCGCACAGGCGAAGAGCTACGCCGGGGAGCATGGACAGGCCGAGGTCGACCACGTCAGTTTCAGCATCTTCGGCCCCAAGATCCATGTCGAGAACCTGCGTGCGTGGCAGGACCTGCCCGAGGGCGAGCACGAAGTGGCGTACCTCGGCGAGGCGGACCTGGACATCGAGTTCTGGCCTCTGCTGGAACGCCGCCTGGTGGTGAACGACATCTCCGCGACGGAGATTCGATTGCAGCAGCCCGTCAAAGAGAAATCGGAACAGGCCGGCGACGTACCGACCGACACCAACCAGCCCGAACTGAACGACTACCTCGAGAAGCTGAAAGAGATTCTCCAGAGCGACGAAGTGCGCGACCTGCGCGACTGGCTGGAGAAGCTCAAGGAATACCAGCAGAAACAGGATGAAGAACCGGCCGAGCCGAGCGGTGAGGCCGAAGTCGAAACCGGGCCCGGCCCCTCCGGACGCGCATGGTACGTCGAGGAAGCACTGAGCCGTGAAGAAGCCAAGCCGCAAGTCGTGGTCAAGCACGCGTCACTGGGCGAGTTGTCCGTCACGTGGGGCAAGGAAGACGAGGCGAAGTTTGCACACAAGGTAACCGACCTTGAGTTGTCTGCCGAAAGCGTCACCAGCGACCCCGTCGCCTACAAACTGCCGATGAAGTTCAAGGCCGCGGGCAACCTGAACGGCAATGCCGAGCGCCGCGTCGAGCTGGGTTTGACCGTGCGGTTCGATCCGACTGAACTGGTGAAGCTGGAACAGGTGGACGGCGCGGCCGGCATCAAGTCGCTCGACATCAGCAGCCTGGTTGATCCGGGCGTGTTCGGAAAAACGCTTTCGGATGCCAGCCTGACCGTCACCCACTTCGCCTCGGACCACCATGAGTTCGCCGGACGCACGCGCTTGCAAGTCAGCGGCGCGATCCAGCCGCCAGGGTTTTCCTCGCCCGCAAAGGCCAGCTTCGCGATCTGGTTCGGCGGGTTCAACAACGAAACAACCGGTGCGGCGCTGCTGCCCAGCGGCGTCAGCGTGCAGGTGGAAGGCTTCCCGCTGCAGCAGGTACTGAAACTCGCGGGCGGCTCGCCGATTCCGTTGAAGGATAACAAGGCGACAGTCAGCTTCGGCACCGTGGACGCGGCCGGCAACTACGCCACGCCCGAAAGCGCACTCAGCTGGCACGACGGCATCAAGGTGCACCTGCGCTTGCAAGTGAAGGGACTCGAGTTCGCCGACCCCGAGGGCGAACTCGCAGGGCTGCCAGGCACTTTCATGGTGCGCGGGCTGAACAAGGTCATCGACGGCATGGGCGGGCTGGACGTGATCGTCGGCTTCGAAGGCAGCAAGGACAGCATCGGCCTCGACCTGGAGCGCCCCGGCCTGCGCGGCTTCATCGACGCGGTGATCAACGCATTGACGCTGACCGCTCCCGAAATCAAGTCGCTGATCGACCTGCCGTTCGAGATCAGCAGCAACACCAGCTTTGGCCTGGCCAGCGTCGACGCGGACGGCAGCGTGCGCAACCCGAAGCTCAGCATCAGCGGCGAAGCGCGCCACGACCTGAACGACCTGCGTGTTTCACTGAACCTGCGCGACGTGAACATCTCACCGAAGACCGGGCAAAGCACGATCCTCGGGCTGCCGGCCAACGACTTCTGCCGCGCCTTCAATGGCTTCATGGGAACGCTCGGCCCGGATGGTCTGTCATTGCGCACGCGCCTGATGAACGCCGAGGGCACATTCAGCCCGGCACTGGAAAGCCCGGGGGTACGCGGTTTCGTCGACGCCATGGCCGGCGTGCTGAGTTACAACGGCAACCAGCTCAACTCGCAGTTCAACCTGCCGCTGGTCGTTTCGCCGAATGCCGACATTCAATGCGAGAGCGTGGACGCCCAGGGCAACGTGCGAACACTGAAGAGCCCCGGCGCCGACAGCGACAGCCTGGCCGACCTGCGCCTGCGTTTGCGCGCGAAGAACTTCACGGTCGCGCCCAAGCCGGGGCAGGCCAACATCCTTGGCATCCCGGCCAAGGAATTCTGCACGGCATTCAACACCTTCCTCCAGGCGCAGGGACAGCAAGGCCTGGCGATCGACTGGAAGCTGCTGGACGGCGCCGGCAACTTCGCGCCCGAGATGAAGCAGCCCGGTACGCGCGGGCTGCTGGACGGGGTAGTCAACACGCTGAAGTACAGCGGCGGTCAACTGAACAGCAGTTTCGACCTTCCGTTCAAGCTGGCCGACAACGCCAGCATCCAGCCCAGCAGCATCGAGCCAAACGGCAAGGTCCGAAAGCTGGATGGGCCGGACAGCGCCAGCAACGACCTGACATCGCTGACCATTGCCGTTGTGCTGAAAGACGGCTACGCCGAGAAGAAACCGGGCGTGAACACCATCTTCGGCATCCCGGCCGACTACTTCCTGTTCGCGTGGAACAAGTTGCAGGCGAGCTTCGGCACCAACGGCATGGCGATGCGACTGCGCCTGTTCAATGACAAGGGCGAATACGCGCCTGCGCTGACGGCCCCGACCGAGCAGGACCTGGTCAAGATGGTTGGCAACACGGTCGGCATCGGCGACTTCAAACAGAACTTCGCGAAGATCGCCGAGAAGTTTGTGAAGGAGTTCCCGGCCTTTCAGAAGGACGGTTTGAAAGTCGCCAAGGACATTGCCGAGGGCAAGTTCAAGCCGCCAGAGTTGCCGGAGATTCCCGGCACCGACCCGCCAAAGCTGCCGAAACTGCCTTGGGGCAAGTGACTTCACCGGAACTTGACTGTCGCCGCGTGAACACGATGCAATGATGCGCGCGGAGGCAACCATGCGCACCATTCTGCGACTGACGTTTGCAGCGGCACTGACGGCGGCATTTTCCATGGCAGGCAACACGGACGACAAACTGGAAGCCAGACCCCAGGTGGAAGTCGTCGCCCACCGCGGCGCGAGCGCCGTCGCACCCGAGAACACACTGGCCGCGTTCGAGCTGGCGCGCGAGTTGGGCGCCGACTGGTTCGAGCTTGACTGCTCCCTGTGCAAGAGCGGCGAAGTCGTGGTAATGCACGACAACAGCGTTGACCGCACCACGGACGGCAAAGGCAAACTCGCCGACCTGACTCTGGACGAGATCAAAAAGCTCGACGCGGGAAGCTGGAAGGACGCGAAGTACGCCGGCGAGCGAGTCCCGACGCTGAAGCAGGCGCTGGAGATATGTGGGCCGGAGATCGGCTGCTACGTCGAGATCAAGCAGGCCGGCACGGACATGGCACTCGGCGACCTGCTGGGCACACTCGGCAAAGACAGGCTGGGGCGCGACGCCGAGTTCGACAAGGCGTTCATCGAGGCCGTCAGCGACAGCCCTAACGCGAAGCTTGCGCGCGCCGTGATCCGGGTAATCCGCGACGAGAAGAAGGAGGCAAGCGTCGTGGTGCAGTCATTCTCGCCGATCGTGTGCGGCGTAGTCGCGATCGAGGCGCCCGAATTGAAAGTCGAGTTGTTGGGCGGCGGTCGCACTGCGGAAAGCTGGGAAAGCTACTACCGCTGGCTGCTGTTATTTGACTTCGATGGTGTCAACACCAGCAAGGAAGCGCTCACCGAGGGCCGTCTCGATGTGCTGCGATCGGCCGGCAAATCCTGCGCTGTCTATACGGTGGACGGCGCGGACGACATCAAGCGCCTGGCCGGCTGGGGCGTGAACCGGATCATCACCAACAAGCCGGATCTGTGTCTCGACGAGCTGAAGAAGCTGGGCAAGCACTAAAGCTCCGTCTGAAGGGCCGGAGACAGCCGCGCAGAGCACGGTTGCCTCTGGCCGAATTGGCGGAAGGTAGAGGAATCGAACCCCCATCGTTTCCGATGGCCCGGTTTTCGAGACCGGTTGCCCGCCATTGGGCACTACCCTCCGGGTAGGGACACGCCGCCGCGTGTCCCTACGAGACTTGGCGGAGAACAGTGGACTCGAACCACACCGCAAAACGGCTGACCGGTTAGCAACCGGCACCGGTACGCCTGCCCGGTTTGTTCTCCTGATGCCCGCCTTAACCTGGCGACGGCTGGTAGCTCCGGTCAGATTCGAACTGACACTAGGCCGATCTTAAGTCGGCTGCCTCTGCCGATTGGGCTACGGAGCCTCATTGGTACCGGGAGCGGGATTCGAACCCGCACTGCCACCCGTCTCAGGAGTGTGCCTCCTACCGTGTTGGGCTACCCCGG
>JAGQRI010000346.1 GCA_020425515.1 Planctomycetota bacterium
CGCCAAGAAAAACAACTACAAGACAACGTCAGGATGGACAGGAAGGAAGTGGAGACGGGTTCCAGGTGGAGCGCTCCATCAGAACTCGTGTCCATTTCCGTCCTGAACTCCTGACTTAAACGCAGTTCTTGGCGTCTTTGCGCCTTGGCGTGAGATTTGCCTTTTGCAGTTCGTCGCGCTCGTTGCGTTGCGCGGTTAAATGAAGCGCGCCCTCACCCGGTTGGGCGGGGGCGCTGCTTGATCGTGCTGGCTACTGGCCCGGGGTGCTGTTCTTGGGCGTCCAGGCGGTGCTGTTGTTGGCGGTGCCGTCGTAGTTGTAGCTGAGACCCTCGGCGGCGGTCTGCAGGAAGTCGCCGGCGGTCCATTCGCCGATCTGGTCGGCGCTGCCCTCATAGTTCTGCTGGCCGGCGCCCCACTCGACGAAGTCCACCAGGTCCACGCCGCTGCGCAACAGGGCCATCGAGCCGGTGCTCTGCAACTCGGCGAAGCTGGGTGAGAACTGGTCGGTGCTGCTGTCGGTGCCGCTCGCGCCGAGGTGGATCACCACGCAGTCGCCCGGCGCGATGTTGAAGCCGTAGCCGAAGGTGTGCGACGAGTTGCCGTCGGTCAGCATCCAGCCGCCGACGTCGACGGTGTAGTTGCTCGAGTTGAACAGTTCCACGAACTGGTTGCCCGCGTTCGCGCCCGTCGGGTCAACCAGCACTTCCTGGATGACAACCGGCGTCGGGCTGACCGTGTAGCCGCCCGGCGGGGTCGGCTTGGGTACCGTGTTCGCGTTGGGGAGGTTCTGCGGGTTGGGTCCGTTCGCCTGCGGAACGGAGATATCGCTGGTTACGCTGTTGGCGTAATCGCCGCATGCCGCGGTAACCGTGGCGATGGCGAGCAGGGACAGCAACATGGCGAAATAGCGCATTCCTACCTCTTTACCAGGGTATCTGCAGGGGTTGCAGTCCGGCCCCCAAGCCGCTCGGACGTGCGGGTGCTGTCATGTCAGGGGGATGTCAGAAGTCTAATCATAGGGAGGGACTTAGACAAGGGGATAAGTATCCGGGTGTCGAGGCGGCGGGGAACAGCGAATTACCAATAACTAATGACCAATATCCAATGTCGACATGCTGCCCGGTCGTTTTGAATTGGGAATTGGCTATTGGTCACTGGTTATTTGCTGTTCAAGTTGCTGCCAATCCCTGGACAGCCGCGCCTGAAGCTGATCGCTCCCCGGGGCGGTGCCTGGTCCTGTCGGCGCGCATGCTTTGACAGGGGCTTCCACCACGGGGAGTCGATCGTTGTCGGATACCTCAAATTTAGAACCGATCTGAAGCGTGCGTGCACTGGGGCCGGCTTTTGGTGCCTCGAGAGGCGGCAAACGCCTCGGCCCGGCACGCAATGCTACATCGCAGTTCCTCCTTCCCCGGCCGGTTCCAGGTCCCGATACGCCCTGGACGTGCCGCATGGCCGGGTTATGCCCGGCGGTCAGTCGTATACGCCGTCGAACGGCTTTGCTTTCCCGAAGATTTCCGTACCGGGGCTCTGCCAGGCTTCTTCGGAGAATTCGTAACCCCACCCGTTCAGTTGCTCGGTGGTGATGTATTCAGCAGTCTCGCCGTCGGACCAGACGGTGAGGATTTCATCTTCGTGGTTGAACCAGTTGCGCGAGTTCGCGCAGATCACCACGCGGCGGGCCTTGCCGCGCGCGCTCATGAGATACATGCACTCGTTGCCCTGGGGGCCGGTCCAACTGCAGCCCATCGGGTCGAGGATGAAGGTATCAAGGTCGTCGAGGCTGCGGCGGTCCATTTCGATGTCGTGGCCTGACTTGGCGATCATCTTCGGCAGCATTTCCTTGTCGAAGACCTTGGCCTTGAAGCAGGCTTCCCAGAATTCGCGCCCGCGCTTTTCGGCGATGGGGCCGCGGATGAGTGCCATGCGGGCCTTTTCGTCGGTTTCGGATTTCATCTGGAGGTTGTTGTAGAGGTCGAGCAGGACCTTCTTGTCGAGGTCGTGGCTGGCGGCCTTCATCTTGGAGACCACCGAGGTCGCGAGCACGCTGGCAAGCAACCCGATGATGGCGATCACGACCATCAGCTCGACGAGGGTGAAACCGCGTTTGGCGTGGCGAATCATGCTGGAACTCCGGAAGGCGGCTTGGGCGCCGCTCAAGGGGTGTGGGCGACTACGCGGCGCCCGATTCTGGAGTTCAGTGTAACCTGTGCTTCGCGGATCGTAAAAACCTGCGAAGGTATTTGTTTTTCCAGTGTTGCGTATCAGCAAATGCCGGTGGGCCGATTGCGAAGTGTGCGCGGCGCGCCGGAACGCAAAACGCGACGCACCCGGGACGGGGCATCGCGCCGTTTCATGATGTGCTGCAAGGGGCGCGGCTGCGCCCCTTCTAGAGTAAGGGTCTGGGTCTAAGGATTTCATCAGCGGTTAATATCAGTAGCACGCTGCGGGGGCGGCGGCAAGCAAATGCATCCCGCGGATTTTGTAACGGCTGGAATCGGCCTGCGGAGCCTTAACCGGGCGATTTGCGGGTTCTTGAAAACCGGTTTTGTAATCGCAGGGGCGGTTTGAACCACGAAAGCACCAAA
>JAGQRI010000347.1 GCA_020425515.1 Planctomycetota bacterium
GACTTGCGGACGTACTTGCTGGCGTCGCCGTCCTGGGCGTCGCCGCGGTCGAGCGGCAGCTTGACCTTGTAGCGCCCCTTGCTGTCGATCTGCCCGTAGGGGGTGCTGCTGTCGCCGCCGTCGATCTTGCCGTGCATGACGCCCTTGATGCTGGGCCACGGCGTGTCGCAGGGCGGGTGGTAGCTCTTGGCCTTGGGGATGGCCGTGAACTCGTTGCTGTAGCTCGCGCCGGAGGCCGCGCCGCTGCCCAGCGCGATCGCCTGCGAGGCGCGGTGCCGGACCGAAACCAGCAGGTACTCGGCGTTGAAATCGTTGCGGTAGTGGTCCTTGAGCTGAAACTTCAGCCCGGCGCGGAAGCCGCGGCTGTCCGACTTGCCGGTGAAAATCTTCTCGGTGGCGCTGATCGCCTCGGCGCGGATGTTCGCGAGTTTGTCGCCCTGGGCCTTGGTCTGGTAGTGGTCGTTGTACTCGTAGACGATGCCCTTGCCGTCGTTACTGATGGTGGCCTTGCAATCAAGCCCGGTCTGCGGGTCGCGCCAGTTGTAGTCGTTCAGGATGACTTCCTTGGGCAGCATCTTGACGCTGCAGCCGAGGTCGAAAACGACTTCCTCTTTGAACCAGTCGTCGGTGGCGGCTTCCGAATCCTGGGCCTCGGTCTGGCTGCCGTCGGTGTTGCGCGGCTTGTATGAGAACTTCTCGTTGCTCTGCATGTCGCCATAGCCTTCCGGCTTGTTGCCGAGCACGACTTTCTCGTGGTCTTCGCTCTGCACGAAGTAGTAGTAAATGCCCTCGTGTTCCATCCAGCGGTGGATGAAGTCGAGGTCGGATTCCTCGTATTGCACGATGTACTCGCGCTCGTCGAAGCTGCCGCTGAGCTTGCTGGTATCGACCTCGACGTCGTGGTCGTCGCAGATCTGTTTCACCAGGTCGGGGATCTTCTTCTTCTGGAAGATGCGGCTCTGGGTTGCCAGGCGCAGGCGATCGAGCGTCGGTACCAGCACGGCGCGGTACTTGACCTGCTCGAGTTCCTTGCCGACCTGCTCGAAGCTTTCAATCACGCCGTGGATCTTCAGCGTCGTGGCCGCGCGGGTGTTGCTGCCCGCGAGTTGCACGCCCTGCTTGATGCCGATCCAGGCCGGCTTCTTGATCATTTCGGCGAAGTCGATGTCGGCCTTGGTGGAGGCAAGCTCCAGCCGGAATTCATACGGCTTCGAGATGTGCTCTCTGCCGTCGAGCTGCGTGAGCTGCAGCACGCCGTCATCGACGGCTCCGCTGTGGAACTGCATCACCTGTGTCGTCGCGATATCTACCATGGCTCGGTCCTCTGTTGTCCCGTCGTGAGCGACAGGGCTTCTTGCTCCGTACTGCTATGCGCCGAAACTGAACGCGAAGTCACCGCCGTCGCCGATGCTGACGTCCATCTTCGGCGGCAGGTCACCCTCACTCATTTTCTGTAGAAGCTGCGTGCTCATCTGCGGCAGCAACGTACCGCGGATGATGTGGTCGATGTTGCGGGCGCCGGTCTCGACTTCGGTGCAGCGGGCCGCGATGGCGTCCGTGACCTTGGCGTCGAAGTTCAGCGCCATGCGGTGCGTGGCGTGCATCTGGCGCACGATCTTGTTCAGCTTCAGGTCGGTGATCATCTTCATCGCCGACTCGTCGATCGTGTAGAACGGCAGGATGCTCATGCGCGCCAGCAGCGCCGGCTTGAAGTGGGCGCTGAGCTGCGGGCGGATCAGCCCGACCAGTTCGTCCATGTCGGGGCGGTCGCCGTCGCTGCAGGCCTCGGTGATGATGTCCGTGGCCAGGTTGCTGGTCAGGAAGATCACCGTGTTCTTGAAGTCGATGGCGCGCCCTTCGCCGTCGTTCAGGATGCCCTTGTCGAACACCTGGTAGAACAGGTTCATGACTTCCAGGTCGGCTTTTTCAACTTCGTCCAGCAGCACCACCGAATACGGGCGCTGGCGCACTGCCTCGGTCAACTGGCCGCCTTCGCCGTAGCCGACGTAGCCCGGGGGCGAGCCGATCAGGCGGCTGACGGTGTGCTTTTCCTGGTACTCGGACATGTTGATGGCGGTCATGAAGCGCTCGCCGCCGAACAACAGGTCCGCTACTGCCAGCGCGGTCTCAGTCTTGCCGACGCCGCTGGGGCCGACGAACAGGAACACGCCCATCGGCGCTTCCGGGTTGCCGAGCCCGGCCTTGTTGGCGCGAATGCCGGTGGCGATGGCCTGCATGACGTGGTCCTGGCCTTTCACCCGGCGCGTGAGGTCGTCTTCCATGTGCAGCAGTTGCGCGGCCTGGTCCTTGACCATGTTGCCGACGGGGATGCCGGTCCAGTCGCCGACGACCTTGGCCACGACTTCGCTGGTGACTTCGACGGGGACCAGCGGGTCGGTGCCCTGCAACTCGCGCAGCGCGGTGAGGGATTCCTCGAACATCTTGTGCAGCGCGTCGTGATCATCCGGCAGTTGGAACGCGGGCGTCTCGCCCGCATCGGCTTCGGGTGTTTCCCCGGCTTCGGGATTGTCGGCAACCTTGGGTTCCTCCGCCGCCTTACCGGTCGCTGGCGCTCCCGGCTCTTGCTCATTGCCTTCGCTGCCGGCGGCGAGTTCGTTCAGTTTGGTGCGGATGGCGACTACCTTGTGCGCGGCGTCGCGTTCCTTCATCCAGCGGCCTTTGACCTTCTCGACGTCCTTGTTGGTTGCCTCAATGCGCTCCTCGATCTCTTTCATCAGGTCCGGGTCGGCGTGGCCGCCGGTGTCGGCGTCACGCTGCAGCGCGTTCAGGGTGCGCTTGTCGGTTTCGATGCTGCGCTCGAGGTCCTGCAACTCGGCGGGCTTGCTGATGAATGCGACCTTCACGCGCGCGGCCGCGGTATCCACCAGGTCGATGCCCTTGTCAGGCTGCTGGCGACCGGCGATGTAGCGCGAGCCGAGCTGCGCCGCGGCCACGAGCGCTTCGTCGCGGATCACGACCTTGTGGGCCTTCTCGTAATTTGCGCGCAGTCCGCGCAGCATGGTGGTTGTCAGGTCCGGTCCCGGCTCGTCGAGTTTCACAAGCTGGAAGCGGCGGGCGAGTGCGGCGTCCTTTTCGAAGTACTTCTTGTATTCGGACCAGGTGGTGGCGGCGACCGTGCGCAGCTCCCCGCGTGCCAGCGCCGGCTTCAGCAACTGGCCCGCGTCGCCGGTGCCGGCAGCGCCGCCCGCACCGATCAGCGTGTGGGCTTCATCGATGAACAGAATCAACGGCTTGGGGCTGGCCTTGATTTCGTCGATCACGCCCTTGAGGCGCTTCTCGAACTCGC
>JAGQRI010000348.1 GCA_020425515.1 Planctomycetota bacterium
TCGCCAGCAGGAAGCTGAGCAGCGCCGTGAACGCCAGCACCAGATACGTGCCGGTCATGCCGAAATTCGCGTTCAGCAGCCCGAAGATCGTCGTGCCGATCACCCCGCCGCGCGACGGCATGATGCCCGAGTCGGCATAGCTGTCGCCAAACAGGGCCGAGAACGTCAGCACCAGCATGGTCGTGCCGATCAGCCGCACGGGCCAGTCGGCCGCCTTGCGCCGGAAGAAGATCAGGCTGGCGTACACACCCAGCACGCCGACCAGCAGGTACGTCCCAACGCCGAGGAAGGTGTAGCCGAGGTGCACGCTGATCGCGCCGATGCGCCCGCCGAGGTTGCTGGGCTGCTCGTTGAGGGGCCAGACGGCGCCGGGCACGTCGGCCGGATCGTAGCTGACGATGCTTAGTACAAGGAAAGCGACCAGCAGGATCAGGCTCAGCGCGGCGCATTCCTGCAGCATTTCGCGTTTGAAAAGCTTGCCAACGCGCTGCAATGAAAGCGATTCGCGGGTGCTGAGCATCTTGCCGGCCATGTGAAGTCTCCGATAGCTGCCGGTCCGCGGAAAGCACGGACCAACCCGCACTTCGGCAGGATCGCGTGCAATTCTTGAGCAGGATTGGAATTGGGCACAGGCGTGCTTGAATGCAGGCCCACGCGAGCCCTTAGAGAGGATTGAGCATGGCCGAGCCGGAATCGAAGCCCAAGCCGAAGGTGAACCTGCGCTTCCTGTACGCCTTCTGCAACGCGATGCCGCCGATGCGCGCGTTCTATACCGAGTTGCTGGGCATGCAGGAAATCAGCTTCATGGACACCGACAGCTTCGGCTGGCTGGCCTACCAGTGTGAGGGCATGCAGCTGATGTTCTTCCGCGCGGAAAGCGAATTGCCGGTGGAGAAGCAGTGGGCCGACCAGCCCGGCGAGGCCCCAGAGGGCGCGGTACCGCTGATGAGCTTCTCGCTGGAATACGGCGAAGACGACTTCCGCGAACTGGTAAAACGCGTTCGCGAAGCAAAGACCGAGACAGCCAAGCCGAACCCGACCTGGCGCCAGCAGAGCTACTGGGGCTGGACGGTTAAGGACCCGATGGGCAACACCATAGAGCTTTATGCCGCGCCCAAGGAGCACCCCGGCAGTGAAACGCCTGAGTGGAAGGACTGAGTTCGTTGCATGGACGCCCTCGTCCATGCCTGGCAGGGGCGGCGGACTTGGCCGCCGCCACACGGGCGAGGGCGCCCGTGCCACCACTACTCGCTATGTTTCCATTTTCCCGTTACGGGATCGTAGATGCTGAGGCGGTTGAGTTCGCCGCCCTTGGGTGCCTCGCCGCCGATCACGTACAGCTTGCCCTCGTATGCGGCCGCGGCCATGCGGTGGGTTTCGATCGATTTCTCCGCGAGCGTTTCCCACTCATCTTGGACGACGTCGTAGCGCAGCAGCGGAATGCCGCCCCGGGTGCGGTTGCCGACCAGGTACACCTGTTGATCGACTGCCAACGCCGCGCCGAACAGTATCGGGCCGGGGAGTTTCGCGCCGTCCGACCACTCGTCCGCCTTCGAGTCGTACAGCCACGTGCCGCCGTTCTGGCTGCCGCCGGCGCTGACCAGCTTTTCGCCTACGACGGCGATGCCCATGCCGTGGCAAGGCTTCGGCAAATTCGCGGCGTTGCTCCACTTCATAGTTGACGTGTCAAGTACCTCGACGGCGTCGCTGTCCTCAAGGTGTTCGCCGAGCTTCATGCCCCCCGCCGCGTAGATGCGGTTGGCGATCGCGCCGCCGGCCAGGCGGTTGCGCGGCGTGGGCATGCTGGTCGGAGTCGTCCAGCGCTCAAGGGCGGGGTCGTAGCAGTCGACCTCGGCAATCGTGACGTCGCCTGGCTTGCCCTCGACCTGGTGAATGCCGCCGATCAGCCAGACCTTCCCCTCGGCAGCAACGCAGATATGGAAGCAGCGCGCGCGGGGCATGTCGGGCAGGCGCTCCCAGATATTTGCGCGCGGGTCGTAGCGGTAGGCGCGAGAAACGAACTCGCGGTCGGCCAGCGTGTCGAGGTGCCCGTAGCCGCCGGTGACGTAGACGTAGCCGCCCAGCGCGCAAGCCGCCGGCGCGATCACACGGATCGGGTACTCGGACGGCGGCAGCGGCGGGCGCGGTTTCGGTTGGGGCCTCGGTTGCGTGTTTGATTCCGGCGCGGGTTGAGGTGCGGGCGGCGGAGTGGCGTTCGATCCCCCACCACACGCGGCGAGCAGCATGGCAAACAACGCGAAGCATTGGAGCCCGAAGCGTGAGCGAAGGGGCACGTCGCGCGAGCGGCGGATTTCACGCCTTTGGCGTGTGCCCCTTCGCTCACGCTTCGGGCTCAAAATTGGATGCGTCACTCCCATCGCACGTCCTTCGCGTCTTCGAAGCGCTTCTTCATCACCTCGATGGCTTCCGGGTTGTTGTCCACCAGGATAAAGTCGCGCCCTTCCTCAATGCACGCCGCGCCGGTGGTGCCGCTGCCGGCGAAGAAGTCGAGCACCACGTCGCCCGGGTTGCTGCTGGCCTGGATCGCGCGCCGCACCACGCCCAGCGGCTTCTGCGTCGGGTAGCCGGTCTTCTCATGGCTGGTTGTCGCGACGATGGTGTGCCACCAGACGTC
>JAGQRI010000349.1 GCA_020425515.1 Planctomycetota bacterium
GCGCGGCTTCAGCTTCGCGTAGCGCTCGTCCTGGATGGCCGTGCACAGGCACTGCAGCACGTAGGAGTTCGACCAGATGTTGTAGAACGTGTCGGCCGTGCCGCGCGGGGTGTCGGGCGACATGATCAGGTACTCGAGCCCGCGATTGATGGCCTTTTCGATTTCGTCGGTCGGCGGCTGCTGCATCAGCCCCATCACGCACAGGGCCGCGCTGGCGTTCTGGAACACGTACAGGCTGTTCAGGCTGCCGAGGTAGATGTCGGCCGGGCGCTGGTGCATGTCGCCCCAGAAGCCCTTTTCGCGCTGGTTGTCGAGGATCCAGCGCACGCCCTTGTCGAGGTTGGCCTGGTACTTCCAGCCGGTTTCGGTGACGCCGGCCTGGTGCGGGCCGGTCTGTTCAGGCGCGGAGTTGCCGGGCGCCGCGCCGGCCGGCTTCGGCGCGTTGCTTCCCGACTTTTCGGCGGGGCCGCACGAGGCGACGAGCGCAACGGCGCTGCAACAAGCGAGAATGGCAATCCTGCGCATGGTTTGCTCCCGGATAGCAAATCGGCGTCGCCCCTACGGCAGCGCGATGCTGACTTCCTGGCCCGGCAGCAGCTTGCCGTCGGGGTTCTCGATCTCGACCCGCGCGGTAACCATGCCGCCCTTGTTGACGATGAAGCCGATGGCCTTCACGGTGCCGGTCATGCCGGCGTCGCCGACCTTGACCTGCGTGCCGGGCGCGAACTTCTCGCGCGCGTCGAGCTTCACGTTGACGCTGAGCGTGAGCTTGGTCTGGTCCACGATCGTCGCGAGCACCTGCCCGCGGTTGACGTCGTCGCCGACCTTGAAGGGCTGCTGCGCGCCGTCGTTGCCGCCCCAGCCGCCGACCGCGACCAGCCCGTCGTGCGGCGCGACCAGCTTGAACCTGCCCGCGTCCGCCTCGAGGTCGGCCAGCGCCTTCTTCGCGTCGGCGAGCCCGCGGCGCACGCGCGTAAGCTTGCCGCTGAGGTCGAAGTTCTTGGCGCGGCTTTCGCTTTTCAGGCTCGCGAGTTCGAGCGCCGCCGATTCCTTGTTGGCGAGCATGTCTTCCTCGCGGCGTTTGAGATCGACGTCGACCAGGCGCTGGTGGTGTTCCTTGGCCTGCCCGTAGCGTTCCTTGGAAACCTTCAGGCGGCGCTTGCTGCGGTTGAGGACGATGTCCTGGCTTTCCTTGGCGAGGTCGTTGCCCTTGTAGAGCGATTCGAGCTGCTTCAGTTCCTCTTCCTGGTCGGTGATGTTGTTTTCGGCGCTTTCGAGCCCGAGTTCGGAGTTGCGGATGGTTTCCTTGCGCTGCTTGTTGACGAAGTAGTCGTAGTCCTGCGCGGCCCGGTCGGCGTTGCGCTGGGCGCGTTCGAGCTGCTGCTTGTAGGACTCTTCGGCGTAGTTGAGCGAATCCTCAAGTTGCTTCGCGGTCATCTCGGACAGCGTCACGTTTTCGCGGGCGCGATCGAGGGCGTCCTTGTAGTCGGGCGCCTCCAACTCGGCCACCACGTCGCCCTTCTTCACGGCCATGCCCGGCGCGAGCAGGGTTTTCAGTTTCAGCTCGCCGCCGTAGCCCTCGAGATCGACCCTGAGTTCGGTGACCTGCACGGGCTGCACCCGCCCGCTGAGGGGTTGTTCGTTCGCGTCCTGGGCAAGCACGGCGCCGCCTGCCAGAAGCAATAGAAGAAGTGAGGTAGCAACGTTCCGCATACCGGCGTCTCCGGAAAAGTCGGTTCAAGGAAGCTGGGAGTATAAATGTTTACGCGCAAGCCCGCCCCAGAATGAACACGAAATCGAAACAGACGGATTGGGAGGCGGCAGGCGGGAGGCAGGAGGCAGGCGGCAGAAGGCGGCAGGCGGGAGGCAGCAGGCGGGAGAAAAGGCAGAGCGCAGGTCGTAGGACTTACTCTTGCAATTGGGCGCGGAGCGCCCGCACAGGATTAGCCCCCACCTGCCGACGAAGGAGGCCGGTGGGGGTATTCGATTGCGAGATGAATCCGAGGCGCGGAGCGCCGACACAAAGGTGCAAGATTGTGTCGGCGCTCCGCGCCTTGGGAATCCGGGGCACTCCATACCCCCGGCAGCAAAGCTGCCGGGGGCTAATCCTGTGACGGCGCTCCGCGCCTTCAAGAAGCTCTGCGGCAGGTGCGAGGCGGGAGACGCGAGGCAGCGGACGAGAGATGGCAGGCGAGAGAAGAGGCAGAGCGCGAGGCGGGGGAGACAGCAGGCGGGAGGTGGACAGGACGCAGGAGGCGGGAGAAGCGGCCGGGCACAGAACGCAGTTCGCGCGCTTGCAATTGGGCGCGGGGCACAGAGCGCACGCTCGCAATTGGGCACGGAGCGCCCGCACAAGATTAGCCCCCACCTGCCGACGAAGGAGGCGGGGCACACAGGGTGCGCCTTCGCAGTCGGGCGCGGAGCGCCCGTACAGGATTAGCCCCCACCTGCCGACGAAGGAGGCCGGTGGGGGTCCGCGATGGCGAGACGAAACCGAGGCGCGGAGCGCCGGCACAATCGCGCCTCGGTTTCCGGATTTGCGATACCCGGCAGCGCCGTCGCCGGGGGTAAGATGCGCGCAACAAATGACAGGCGCGGACACTCCCTCACAACGAATCGAACCCACCATGGCCCACACCTATACCCGCATCCTCGTTCACATGGTGTTCGCCACGCACGAACGCCGCCCGCTGATCCACGGCGATCTCAAACCGGAACTCCACGCCTACATGGCCGGCACGATCCGCAACCTCGGCACGCACCTTTACGCGTTGAATGGCGTCGAAGACCATTGCCACCTGATCATCGACCTGCCCCCGAAACTCGCGCTGGCGGACTTCGCGAACAAGCTCAAGGCCGGCGCGACCAAATGGGCGAAGCAAAACGGGGAAGGCGATTTCGGATGGCAGCGCGGGTACGGCGCCTTCAGCATGAACCAGGAAAGCCTCGACCGCGCCATAAGGTACGTGGAGGGGCAGGAAGAACACCACCGCAAACAGTCGTTCCGTGAGGAACTCGAGGAGTTCATCCGGTTGCACGGGATGGACCCGGACCCGGAGTTCATCGACGGCGTCTGGCGCAAGGGGTGATTGTGCCGGCGCTGCCGCGCCTCGGTTTCGTCTCGCAATCGTAAACCCCCACCGGCCTCCTTCGTCGGCAGGTGGGGGCTAATCCTGTGCGGGCGCTCCGCGCCCAATTGCGAGGGCAGGATCTGCGCCCCGGCCCCGCCCCTTTCGTTGGCGGGTGGGGCCTCATTCTGTGACGGCGTCCCGCGCCCTGGATGATGGTCCGGCTCTCCGCGCCTTCCCCGAGGCAATCGCGGGCAGGCCGCGCCGAACGGCAACTACAAAACGGTCAGGATGGACAGGATGTAAGTGGACACGGGTTGGTTAAGGAACGCGCCATCCGGACTTCGCGTCTTTGGGCGCGGCCAGCCCGCCGTAGCGCTTGCGAAGGCGCGGAGCGCCGACACAAAGGTTGCGCGGTTGTGTCGGCGCTCCGCGCCTCGGTTTCGTCTCGCAATCGCTAACCCCCACCGGCCTCCTTCGTCGGCAGGTGGGGGCTAATTCTGTGCGGGCGCTCCGCGCCCAACTGCGAAGGCGCACCCTGTGTGGCCGTCCACTCTCCTTGGCGGGAGGGAGGCTAATCTTGTGCGGGCGCTCCGCGCCCAACTGCGAGGGCAGGATCTGCGCCCCACGCCCGGCCTCTTTCCTCGGCAGGTGAGGGCTAATCCTGTGCGGGCGCTCCGCGCCCGACTGCGAGCGTGCGCCCCGTGCCCAGCCTCTTCTCCCGCCTCCTGCCTGCCGCGCTCCTGTCGCAGAGCTTTTTGAAGGCGCGGAGCGCCGTCACAGGATTAGCCCCCGGCAGCTTCGCTGCCGGGGGTATGGCGTGTCCCGGATTCCCAAGGCGCGGAGCGCCGACACAATCTTGCCACCTTTGTGTCGGCGCTACCGCGCCTCGGTTCATCTCGCAATCGCAGACCCCCACCGGCCTCCTTCGTCGGCAGGTGGGGGCTAATCCTGTGCGGGCGCTCCGCGCCCAACTGCGAAGGCGCACCCTGTGTGGCCGTCCACTCTCCTTGGCGGGAGGGAGGCTAATCTTGTGCGGCGCTCCGCGCCCAATTGCGAGGGCAGGATCTGCGCCCCACGCCCGGCCACTCTCCTTGGCGGGTGGGAGGCTAATCCTGTACCGGCGCTCCGCGCCCGACTGCGAGCGTGCGCTCTGTACCCGGCCCCTTTCCTCGGCAGGTGGGGGCTAATCTTGTGCGGGCGCTCCGCGCCCGACTGCGGGCGTGCGTTCTGTGTGCCCGGCCCCTTTCCTCAGCGGGTGGGGGTTAATCCTGTCCGGGTGCTCTGCGCCGGTTCGGTGCTTTGCCTGGGGACGCGCTGCGAATGAACAAGGCCCCCTGTTGGGGGGCCTTGTTTGGGTTGGGTTTGTTTTACTTTTCGGGGGTGTTGGGGCCGCCGTCTTTCTTTTGCTGGGTGATCGGGTCGCCGTAGTTGTCGCGCCAGCCGCCCTCGGTCTCGCCGAGAATCCAGAGCGCGAGGCAGGTGCCGCACAGCGGGCCGAAGCTGGGGTGGCCCAGCCACGTTCCGTCGTCGTACTGCGTCAGCATCAGCGCCTTGGTGCAGATCTCGTTGATCTCCTCAAAGCTCTTGCCGCCGACTTCCTTCGCCGCAAGCAGGGTGTGGTAGTGGCCGAACATCCAGTAGTAGGCCGCATTGAAGTTGCGGTCGCCATTGTGCGGCGAGCCACGCTTGCCCGGCGGCGCGTAGTATTCCATGCGGCGCACGGCGTCGAGTTCACCGCGGTAGTTGACCCACTGGCCGAGAACCTTTTTCAGGTCGCCCTTGCTGCGGTGGAACGACTTCAGGCGATACAGCGTCAGTTCGCAGATCGCGTTGCGCCCCTGGCAGCCCTTCACGTCGATGCCGATCTGGCCGTAGGTCGCGCTGGTGGCGCGGTACACGTAGGTTTCCAGCCCGCCGTTTTCCTTGTCTTCAACGCGCAGGGAGTCGATCAGCTTGCCAGCCGACTTCAGCGGGTCGCGCAGCACGCGGCTGAGCCCCTGGATCTTCATGTCGTCCTGGACTTCCAGCAGCGCCAGCACGGCGGCCGAGGTCGAGAAGCTGGGCGATTCCCCCATCTCCGGGTAGTAGGCCCAGCCGCCTTCTTCCTCTTCGGGTTCGCTGGTTTCGCTGGGCTTGGGCAGCTCATAGGTTACGTCCACTTCCTTGCCGTTGCGGTTGACGGTCCAGGTGACTTCCTCACCGGCGGTCAGCTTGTAGTAGATCGGGCGGAACACCATCAGGTTCGAGGCGTTCTGGCCGTTGATCTTCACGATCACGTCGCCCTTCATCATGCCGGCCCGCTCGGCCACGCCGGCCTTGTCGACCGCCTTCACATACACGGAAAGGTTGCGGCGGTTGATGTCGGGCTCCCAGGTCAGGTCGAAGGGCTGGGGGGTTGGGTCGGCAACGACGTCGGCCTCCATTTCCTGCCCGTCGCGGATCCACTTGATCTTGTAGGACTTGCCGCCGGCGACGGTGCCGGCGAAGTCGTACAGGTGGTCGAGCCCGAGAATCGGAGTGTCGCCGATCCAGGTCACGCGGTCGCCCGGCTTGAGCCCCGCCTTCGCGGCAGGAGAGTTGGGCGACAACGGTTCCTCAACGACGACGCCGTTTTCGTCGCCCTTGTCCTCTTCCTTGGGCCCGAAGCCGAACCAGCCCTCGGGGGCGCCGGCGGCTTCGACCTTGACGCTCTTCTTGCGCATCTTTTCGCCGCGGCGAACCTTGAGGCGGATGTCGTCGCCGGGCTTGATGCCGCCTTCGATTTCGTGGAACTGTTCGATCTTGGTGATCTCGTCACTGCCGACTTCGTAGATCACGTCGCCGATTTCCAGCTCGCCCCTGCAGGGGCTGAACGGCAGGAAGCCGGTCACGACCGGGCCGTCGCCCGTGCCGGGGCTCAGCGTAAGCCCGAGGTAGCCGGGCCAGGTCTGCTTGAGCGTGATGTCCTTGGTGAAATCCTTGGCGCCCTCGCGGCGTACGCCGATGCGCACCTTCTGCCCGCCGACCCAATCGGTTTCCTGCATGTAGAAGTCGAGCGAGTTTTCGACGCGCACGCCCTCGGCTTCGCAGATGCGGTTGCCAACCTGCAGGCCCGCCTCGTCGGCGGCGCTGCCCTCAATGATCCTGGTGATCAGCGCGCCACCGCGGTAATCCTCGTCGGTCGGGGGCGCGAGCACCACGCCGAGCTTCGCGGGCGTCGGGGCGTTGCGCACGCGCAGGCTGACGCGGGCGCGGCGCTTCTTTTCAAGGCGGGGGGCGTCGCTGTTGCTGAGTTGGAGGCTGAGCAGCCCCTGCACCAGGCGGCGGCAGACGGCCCGCAGCTCGGAGCGGTAGGCTTCGTCCTCGGTCGCCATGTATTCGGCGTGAAGGAACTTGAGCCCCAGCGTGTAGCGCCAGTTGGCGTACCAGACGCGCATGGGAAGCTTGCCGCGGTAGACGCGGTCGATGACGAACTGCGCGCCGCGGTCGATGGCCTTGCTGATGCGCTCCGGGTCGACCTTGATGTGGCGGCGCAGGGCATAGCCGGCGAGGCTGGTGGCCGCGATCGCGTCCACGGCCTGGTCGGCGGTTTCGGAAAGCAGGGTGCCGGAAAGGACGACGTCCCAACTGCCGTTTTCCTTCTGCTGGTCGAGCACGTAATTGACGGCCTTCACGATGGAGGCGCGGACGGCCTCATCAGACGGCATGTCGCCGGAAAGGTCGAGGGGCGGGTCGGGCTTCCAGCCCTTGGGAAGCGTGCCGCCGCCTGCCTGCATCGGCTGGATGCCGCTGGAGGGCAGCCCGGGGTCAAGCAGCACGCTGAGGGGGGTGGGCTCAGCGGGCTGCGGCGCGGTCGCCACGGCGGGGGCGGTTGTGTCGCCCTCGGCCTGTGTGGATTCGGGCACCGTGTTGCGGTTGCATGAAGCCAGCGCGATTGTCGCGGCCAGCAGCGGCAGCAGCCAAAGTCGTTTCATACCTTCCCCTTATGATGCGTTCGCAGCGGTGAAGCGTTGGGAGTCTGTTCAGGCAATGGTGACGTTATTCCGGAATACGAAGTTCCCGGTATATCGCCGAAGTTTTTCCGTCAGGATCGGGCGGTAGCTGGAACTGTCCTGATTGGACTCCGAGGGGCCGCACCGACGCGGCCAGTTTAACTAGGAAACCCCCGCAGAACAGGGAAACCCCGCCGGGATACGCTGAGCCGCACAAGCGCCGGACGGCGTGTGCGGATCGGCAAAAAGTGGACGGCCCCCCGAGCGCGAAGCGGAGGGGGAGTGAGGCGGGAGGTTTGAGTAGGCAGGCGGGAGTTAAAAGACGTCGGTCGGGATGCATCGGCGCAGACGTGCAGACCAGAAGCAGTAGGGCGCGGAGCGCCCTTACAGGATTAGACAACATGGACGG
>JAGQRI010000044.1:0-251 GCA_020425515.1 Planctomycetota bacterium
ATCAGCGTCGTCAACGTCGCGCTGCCGCACATGATGGGCAGCTTCGGCGCGAACCTTTCCGAGATCACCTGGGTCGCGACCGCGTACTCGATTGCCGAAATCATCATGCTGACCATGGCCGGCTGGTGGAGCACGCTGCTTGGGCGCAAGCGGCTGTACGTCGGCTCGTTCATCCTGTTCACGGCGGGCTCGGCGCTGTGCGGCACGGCGACCAGCTTCGCGCAGATCATCACTTACCGCGTGCTGCAGGG
>JAGQRI010000044.1:352-5022 GCA_020425515.1 Planctomycetota bacterium
GCGCCCGCGATCGGCCCGGTGCTGGGCGGCTGGCTGACCGACCACTTCGGCTGGCCGTGGATTTTCTACATCAACGTGCCGTTCAGCATCATCGGCATCCTGATGGTGCTGGCCTTCGTGAAGGACCCTTCCTACATGAAGCGCGGCGTAAAAAGCATCGACTGGGGCGGCATCGCGCTGCTGACCATCGGGCTGACCGTCATGCAGATCGTGCTGGAGCGCGGCGAATCGGAAGACTGGTTCCAGTCGCCGTGGATCGTCTGGGGCACCGTCGTGGTCGTCGTGTCCGTGGTCGCGCTGATCTGGTGGGAGCTGCGCAGCGACGAGCCGATCATCGAGTTCCGACTATTGCGCAACATCCCGTTGTCGGTCGGCTCGGCGATCGGGCTGGTGTTCGGTATCGGGCTGTTCGGCACGACGTTCCTGCTGCCGGAATTCACCCAGCACATGCTCGGCTACACGGCCTACGACGCGGGGCTGGTGCTGCTGCCGCGCGCGATTGCGCTGTTCATCTTCATGCCGATCGCGGGCGTGATGTACCGCTACGTGGACGCGCGCCTGCTGATCCTGGGCGGGATCATCCTGATTATCTGGTCGAGTTACGGGCTCTCGAACCTGTCGCTGCACTCGGGCTCGACCGACCTGATCCCGGTGCTGGTCATCATGGGCATGGGCATGCCGTTCATGTTCGTGACGATGACGACCGTCGCGCTCAGCACCGTGCCGAAGGCGCACATGACGCAGGCGTCCGGTCTGTACACGCTGTCGCGGCGCGTCGGCGGCAACATCGCCTACGCGCTGGTCGCCACCATCGTCGCGCACCGCACGCAGTTCCACCGCGCCAACCTGGCCGAGCACGTAAGCGACTACAACGCGAACTACGGCTCGTTCCATTCCGCCGCGACGACGGCGCTGATGGACAAGGGTATGAGTTCCGCCGAGGCCTCGCATGCGGCCGTCGGGATCGCGAACAACCTGGTGAACCAGCAGGCCACGATGCTGTCGTACAACGACGTGGCGTGGGTGATGGCGGGGCTGTTCCTGTTCGCGCTGCCGTTGCTGATCCTGCTGCCGCCCGGGCACGGGCCGTCGAAGAAAAAGTCACCCGGCATGCGCCACCAGCCGCGGCCGGCTTCCAAGCCCAGTCCGCAAGGGCTGGGGTCGGGAAGTGTTCCGGCGCGGCAATAACTCACCCCGGCCCTCGCGGACTGGGCTTGGATTACACCATCACACGAATCACGACCTGGCCTGCGACAGTGACGAGCACGCTGGCAACGGCGAACGCGGCGGCGTAGCTGACGGCGGGCTCGTTGCTGTCGCTGGCGCGCTTCACGGCGTGCAGCGCGGCGCTGCTGGTCATGCCGCCGCAGATGCTGCCCCAGATATCTACCGGGCGCATCTTAAACAGGTAGCGCCCCGTCAGCAGGGCAAGCACCGCGGGCACGACCGTCACCACCGCGCCGCACAGCACGACTTCCCACAATCTGAAATCCAGCCCCTGCTTCAGCGCGTCGCCCGCGGCAAGCCCGGTTTCGCCGACGAACAGCAGCACACCGAGGTCGCGTACTAGTTGCCGGGCGGCGCGCGGGACGTTGGCGCTGATGCCGCTGAACTGCCTCGCCCAGGAAATCAGCACGCCCATCACCAGCAGCCCGCCCGCCGCGCCGGGGCTGAGGTCGATGCCGAACGGGCGCAGGTGCAGGTTGCCGATCAGCATGCCGAGCACGATCCCGCCGGCGTAGATCGCGATGTCGGTGGTGTTGGTGCTGGGCTCGAAGCGCCCGAGTTCCTTGGCCACGGCGCGCACGGCGTCGCGCTGCCCGATCACCTCGACCACGTCGTGGCGCAGCAGTTCAACCTCGGCCATCGGCTCGATCACTTCGTGGCCGCGTTCGATCTTCTGGATCATGCAGCGGAAGCGCCCCATCAGGTTGAGCTCGCTCAGGGACTTGCCGCTGACCTCGCGCGACGACACATGAATGCGCCGCGGCGCGGGAAGCCTCTCGCGTAACTCGGCGTCGTAGACCTCGTCGCCGACCAGCCCCTCGAAGCGCTGCAGTTCATCCAGGCGCCCCACCACCAGCAGGTGGTCGCCGAGTTGCAGGTTCGTGTCCGCGCCGGCGATCAACACCTCCGGGCCGCGATGTACGCGCGAAATAAAACAGCCTGTGCGGTGCGTGAAGTCGAGTTCCTTCAACGGCCTGCCGACAACGTCGTCGTGCTGCACTTCGAAGGCGCGGGTGAGTTCCGGCGCACCCTTGCGATGAATGCGCGTGCGCCCGGCGTCATCAGTCTGCTCGTCCTCGCTGACCGTGCCGGCGCTCAGGTCCGTCTTCGTCAGGCGCGGCAGGATCTGGATCATCAGCACCAGCCCCACCAGCCCGAACGGGTACGCCAGCGCAAACGCCACCGACAGGTGCGCCGGGTTGGATGACTCCTGGGCCGCCGCGGCGTAGGTCGGGGCGCTGGTCAGCCCGCCGGACAGCACACCCGCGGCCGTCGATGAATCGAAACCGAACACCAGCGCGGACAGCACCGCCAGCGCCACCGCAAACACGACCACCGAGCAGCCGACGCCGACGAACTTCCAGCCGCGCGCAACACGCAATGAGCTGAAGAAGTGCGGCCCGGCCTCGAAGCCAACCGAGTAAATGAAAAGCGCAAACCCGAAGTGCCCGACCGTGAGCGCCGGCTTCTGCCCGCCGTAAAGGTGGTCGAGCGTCAGCCCCAGGTAGCCCAGCAGCAGCGCCACCGCCAGCGTGCCCCCCGCCGGCCCCGGTGATATCCCGCGCCAGGCGAGCCGCCCGATCAGGTAGCCGAAGGTCACCACGACCATCAACCCGGCCAGCGGCGCCTGGACAAGGAAATCGAGAATGCGGTCAATCACGTGCAAAAGCCCCCGGAGGTCGCCCCGAGGTTAGCGAGTTCAGGAAAGATTGGAAAACCTAGAGCTCGGAGCTGCGGCTGGTGTTCCAGCTTTGCCCGTAGCCGATGGCGGCCTGGCGCGCGGTCGGCGCCTGCGTGCGGCGCTTGCGCACGTGGTAGTGGATCGCAAACAACGCCGCCCAGCCCACGAAGGCGTAGGAGAACATCATCAGGATCAGTGCCCACGGCGTGTGATATTCCATGAGGCGCAGGATACCACGCGCACAGTGCAACGCAAAGCGCGCGAATTTTCCCGGCCCGACTGCTTGTGGTGGCCTGAAGACGCCACCCCCACCCGCTGGGACGCGACAGATCCCGCACGATTCCGGCCCACGCCGGATCGTCTCATCCGTGTCGCAGCCCGAGCTACCTTCCCCGTGCGCGGACAACGCGTGCCATGACACCTCCCTGAAGGGGGCGGGGCGGTCCCGCCCCCGACCAGGAGGGACCATGGGCAAGCACGGGGAGTGCAGTCATGTCAAAGAAGTCCAAAGCATCCGGTGAAGTCCTCTCTCTGAACACGGAAAAGGAAAAGGCGTTACAGAACGCGCTGGCCGGCATCGCCCGCCAGTTCGGTGACGGCTCGATCATCCGCATGAGCGAGCAGTCGCGCAAAAACATCGACGTGATCCCGACCGGCAGCCTCGCGGTGGATGTCGCGCTCGGCGTCGGCGGGTTGCCGCGCGGGCGCATCGTCGAAATCTACGGCCCGGAAAGCAGCGGCAAGACCACGCTCGCGCTGCAGGCGATCGCCAACGCGCAGAAGCTGGGCGGCACGGCCGTGCTGATCGACGCCGAGCACGCTTTCGACCCGCAGTATGGACGCAAGCTCGGCATCGACATGGACCGCCTGTACGTCAGCCAGCCCGACTTCGGCGAGCAGGCGCTGGACATCGCCGAGTCGCTGATCCACAGCAACGCCGTGGACATCATCGTGGTGGACAGCGTCGCCGCGCTCGTGCCCAAGGCCGAGCTGGAAGGCGAGATGGGCGACAGCCAGATGGGGCTGCTCGCGCGCATGATGAGCAAGGCCATGCGCAAGCTGACGGCCGCGAGCAACCGCAGCCGCACCTGCCTGGTGATGATCAACCAGGTGCGCGAAAAGATCGGCGTCATGTTCGGCAACCCGGAGACGACGACCGGCGGGCGCGCGCTGAAGTTTTTCGCCAGCCAGCGCATCGAGGTCCGGCGCACCGCGCAAATCAAGAACGGCGACGAAAGCATCGGCGTGGGCGCGCGCGTGACGGTGGTGAAGAACAAGCTGGCGCCCCCGTTCAAGCGCTGCGAAGTCGAGATCTACTTCGGGCGCGGCATCAGCTACCTGAACGACCTGCTGACCTTCGCCGTGCAGCTCGGGCTGGTGCAGCGCAGCGGCAACTGGCACAGCTTCGGCGAAGTGAAGCTCGGCAACGGCAAGACCAACGCGCTCGAGTTCCTGCGCGACAAGGCCAACATCGACGTCTTCAAGAAACTCGAAACCGAAGTGAAGGCGGCCCTGTTCCCGCCGGAAGAAGAAGCCACGCAATCGGAAGTCGCGTAACCCGGCAGGGAAGCGCAGGGGCCGGGGGAGCCCTCCCTCCCGGCCCCGTTTTCATTTGGACGTAGATTACAGGACGCAAACAGACCGCAGAACTCGCCCCGCACGCACCGATGCAAACATGCGGAGGACGACATGCGAAAACTGATCGCGGTGCTGATCTGCACCCTGAGCCTGGGCGGTGGCGCAAGCTGGATTGTGTTGCAGC
>JAGQRI010000350.1 GCA_020425515.1 Planctomycetota bacterium
GCGCTGAGCTCAATGCGCCCGGGATCGACGGTGTAGCGGTCGGCCGAGCGCAGGTTGTGCAGCATCACCCACGACAGCAGCATGATCACGAAGATGCCACCGACCAGCCCGGCGCAACGGCGCACGCTGCGGCTGTGCCAGGCGCCGGAGAAGAACGCGTTCACGGTTTCGCCGCTGGGGGTGATCGTGCGCAGCATCTTCAGTGCCGTCGCGAACATCAGCGCCAGCCCGCCCTTCAAGACCTTGGCGGTCGCGCCGGAACGCGTGCGTTTGCGCGTCGGTTTGCGCGGCTGCTTCTTTGTGACCTTGCGGGTTTTGCGGCGTGGCATGTCAGGCTCCGTGTTTCTATGCGGCGAGAACGCGGGTGATGCGGTTACTGATCGGGCGGCGGCGTTGCTCCATGCTGACGTCGACCAGTTCCTGTACCAGCTCATCGAAGCCGACGCCCTCCTGCGCGGCGGCCTTGGGCAGCAGGCTGGTTTCGGTCATGCCGGGCAGCGTGTTGACCTCGAGCACCCAGAGTTCGCCTTCACTGTCGAGCATCATGTCGACGCGGCTGTAAGCGTGGCAGCGCAGGGCGTGGTGGGCGCGGCGGGCGTAGTGCTGCGCCATCTTCGCGGTCGGGCCGGGCAGGTCGGGGTTGACGACGTACTTCGTGCCGGCGCCCTTGTCGTATTTTGCCTTGAAGTCGAAGAAACCGGTGGGGGAGACGACTTCGCAAACCGGCAGCGCGCGGTTGCCGATCACGCCGACCGTGAGCTCGCGCCCGATGATGCCCTTTTCGAACATCACCCGGCGCCCGTGCTTGAAGGCGTCGGTGAGCGCATTGTGAACCTCGTTCAGGCAGCCGACCATGCTGACGCCGATGCTGCTGCCCTGGTCGATCGGCTTCACGCAGATCGGCCAGCCCATGCGGCGGGCCATGCGGCGCAGGCGGTACTCGGCCTCGAATTCCTCGGCGACTTCGTAGGGCGCGGTGGGGACGCGGTGGGTGAGGAACTCGGCCTTGCTGAGTTCCTTGTCCATGGCGAGGCGGCTGGCGATGGGCCCGCTGCCGGAGTAGGGGATGTGCAGCTCTTCCAGGCGGCGCTGGACGGTGCCGTTTTCGCCCTCGCCGCCGTGGAGCGCGATGAAGGCGAAGTCGACCTTTTCGGTTTCGAGGATGTTGACCGGGTCGTGCCCGAGATCGAGGGGAAGCACGTGGTGGCCGATGCGTTCGAGGGCGGCCCAGATGGCCTCGCCGCTTTTGATGCTGACGTCTCTTTCGGTGGAGGTGCCGCCGTACAGGAGTGCGATACGAAGCATGGTGATATCCGGTGTCAGAAGAAGACGTCGCCCGAGTGGCGACCGTGAGGGGCTATCGGAAAAATCGCGTGGCGCGCTTTAGCCGACTTTGAAACGGCCGGTAACCGCCAAGGGCCGCGAAGGACCGCGAAGAACCGCGAAGAACAGCCAAGGCGTCGAGCACAGAGGGCACGGAGAGCTTCATGCAGCCGGACAGCCCAGGCGGTAATGCACGGCCTGCTCTCCGTAGCACCGGCGAAGGCGCGGAGCGCCGATACAGGCTTAGCCCCCACCGGCTCTGCCGGTGGGGGGAAACTTGGCGACAATTCACAGGCGCGGACGCGCCGACACAACCGTGCCGTCGTTGTGCCGGCGCTCCGCGCCTCGATTCTTCTTCTTGGCTTACCCCCGGCAGCAGAGCTGCCGGGGGCTAATCTTGTGACGGCGCTCCGCGCCTTCGTAATTGCATCGGCGGGCGGGCCGCGCCTTCGCAATTGCTTCGGCGGGGAAACTCGCGGGTTCGCAATTGCATTGGCGGGCAGGCGGTGCCTTCGCGAGGTTCTGCCGCCTTGTTCGCCTTTGTTTTTCTTCGCGATTAAACAAACACGCCGCGGTGTTGGCCGCGGCGTGTTGAGTTTGTGGTTGGCCTACAGTTTGACGTACAGGCCGTCGAAGCGCAGTGCGAGGTTGGCGCGGCTGGTGGCGAACCTTAGCGGGGTGCCATAGGCGTAGACGCCCTCGTAGGGGCCGCCGGTTACTTTGAAACTGACGCTGAAGTCGGTGTCGGGCCAGAAGCCCTCGTCGAACATGATGTGCCCGAGCAGCGCGCCGTTCGGCGAGTAGTCGACCAGCACGGCGCTGCCCCAGGCGACGCGGCCGCCCTTGGGGTCGTGCAGCGAAAAGTGCACGCGCTGGTTGGTGTGTTCGCGCTTGAATTCGCGACGGCACGCGATGCGCGGGTTTTTGTTCTTCGCGGCGATCTGGTCACGGACGCGAGTTTTCTTGATCCGGTCCAGAAGGATGCGGTGGCTGGTCGTTTTCGACGCCATGGCTCACCTCAGTGGTGACGTGGTGTTGTGGATGGAGGGCGAAGACGGGGACGGTCCCCAGAAGCGGGGACAGTCCCCATTTCGATTTACGCGATGGTCTTGATGGCCTGGGTCTTGGCGTCCATGAAGCTGGTCTTCTTGCGGTCGCTGTGGTGGCCCTTGCGCCCGCGGAAGCCGGAGACGCGATCGTACTCTTCCAGGAAGATCTCGATGGTGCTGACGATGTTGTCGAGGTCCATGCGGGACATCTTGATGCTGTCGCCCTCAGCGAGTTCGAGCTCGTTGTTCAGGTAGCCGCGCAGTATGCGAATCGGCTGCAGCTTCCGGAAAATGAATTCGTCGAGGGAGACCCCCTTGCTGTCCTTGTCCATTTTGGTTCCTCTTGCCCTTCGGGCGCTGGTGTCGGCTTTCGCCTATGGTGTGCCTTGTTTAAGCGGCCAGCAGACTCCTGCCTGGCCAGACCTGTACTTCGGGTTGCAACTCGACGCCGTGAACCTCGAGGACGCGCTGTGTAACCTGGCGCATCAACTCAAGCACGTCGCGGGCCCTGGCGTCACCGGTGTTGATGATGAAGTTTCCGTGCCGGTCACTCACCGTGGCCCCGCCGACACGCAGTCCCTTGCAACCGGCAAGGTCGATCATGCGTCCGGCACTCTGCCCAATCGGATTCTTGAAGGCGCATCCTGCACTGAATTCTGAATAAGGTTGCGCCGCGAGCTTCTGTTGCAGGATTTCACGGGCACGCCCGATCAGCTCCGAACGCTCCCCGGGGGCGCCTTGCAGCACGGCCTCAATGACCACGCCGTGGCGCAATTCGCTGATGCGGTAGCCGAAATCGATTTCTTCTTTGTAGCGGCTTTCGAGTTCGCCCTGCGGGTTGATCCAGATCACCCGCTCGACGTAGTCGGCGATTTCGCCATAGCGTCCGCCCGCGTTCATGGCCAGTGCGCCGCCGACCGAGCCGGGGATGCCCGCCAACGATTGCGGACCGGCGAGCCCCTCGGCGCTGCAGCGGTTGACCAGCGTGCTGAGTTTCGCGCCGGCCTGCACGTGGACTTTCGCGCCGAACACGTTGATCTTTTTCATGCAGTGCAGGCTGAGCACGACGCCCGGGATGCCCTCGTCCGCGATCAGCAGGTTGCTGCCGCCGCCGATTACGTGAAGCGGCAGTCCGATCTCGTGCGCGGTGTTGACGGTGTCGGCCACGTCGCGCAACGAAGTGGCTTCGACGAAATACTCGGCCGGGCCGCCGACGCGCAGGGTGGTGCGGTTGCTGAGCGGCTCGCTGATGCGGACGCGCGGGTGCAGGCGGCGGGGAAACGGATTGGCGGTCATGCGACGCTCCCGCTGATGGCCTCGGGGCGGATGGCCCGCAGGCGCTTGCTGATGAAGTCGCGACGGCGCAGGCACTCGAACCCGACCTCGTTGACGTCGCCGGCGCCGATCAGCAGCACTACGTCGCTCGGAGTGGTCTTCATGCTGAGGTCGTTGACGATGCTGCTGAAGTCGCTGTAGCTCATGGTGTCGGTGCCCGCGGCACGCAGGGTTTTCGCCAGGCGCTCCTCGGGCTCGCCCGGTTGTACGCCCTGTTCGCGGGCGGCGTAGGTGCGGGCGACCAGCACGCGGTCGGCGAGTTTCAGCGCGTCGGCGAAGTCGTCGAAGAAGTTCAGGATGCGCTGGTACTGGTGCGCCTGGAACACTGCGACAAGGCGCCGGTTGATGAACGTTTGCCGCGCGGTTTCGAGCAGTTGTTTCACGGCGGTCGGGTGGTGGGCGTAGTCGTCCACGATCGGGACGCCGCCGACGCTGCCCAGGATTTCAAAGCGCCGCTTGACCCCGCCGAAGTTCTGCAGGCTCTTGATCGCGCGGTAGACCGGGATGCCGGCCCAGTTCGCGGCGGCCAGCGCGCCCAGCGCGTTCATGGCGTTGACGCGCCCGGGCACCTGCAACTTCATGCGCCCGACCTGCATGTTGCGGCAGGTGATGTCGGCGACGGCGAACCCGCTTGACGCGTCAAGATTGTGCATGCGCCACACCGCGCCGGCGCCTTCGCCGAACCCGATGGTGTTGCAGCCGGCCTTGCGGGCGACTTCGCAGCAGCGCGGGTCGTCGGCGTTGTAGAACAGCGTGCCGCCCTTCGGCAGGCAGCGGGCGAATTCAAGGAAGCCGCGCGTGACGCCGCTAATGTCGCCGTAGACGTCCATGTGGTCGAGCTCAATGTTGTTCAGCACGACGACGCTGGGATGCAACTTGAGGAAGCTGCGGTCGTATTCGCAGCTTTCGATCACGAAGTGCACGCCCGTGCCGGCGGCGCTCGCGGCCGGCAGGCTGGCGGGCTCGCCGCCGACGAGGTAGCCGGGGTCCTTGCCGCCTTCCACCAGCATCTGCGCCATCATGGCCGTGGTGGTGGTTTTACCGTGGGTGCCGGCGATGCACAGGTTGGTGTGCCCGCGGGTGAATTCGCCCAGCGCCTCCGCGTACTTCATGACGCGGATGCCGCGGCGCTCGGCCT
>JAGQRI010000351.1 GCA_020425515.1 Planctomycetota bacterium
TTCCAGGTCAGCCTGACCAGCGGCAGCGGGTTCGGCAGCGGCTTCAGCATCTCGCCCTCAGGCGGCACGGTCAGCCCGACCACGGTCTACGTGCGCTACCTGCCGACGGCGCTTGGCGGCAGCAGCACGGTGACGAATACGTCGGGCGCGCAGTCGGCCGATGTCACGGTCAACGGCAGCGTCACGAACTCGCCGCAGATCACGGCAACGCCCGGCTCGCTGACGCTGATCGCGCCGAGCATGGGCACGCCTTCGGTCGAGCAGTCGTTCACGGTTTCCGGGCAGTACCTCGGCGGCGACATCACCGTGACGGCGCCGACCGGCTTCGACCTGACTACGACCAGCGGCAGCAATTACGGCAGCAGCGCGACCCTGACGCAGTCGGCCGGCGTCGTCGCCAGCACCACCATCTACGTGCGCTACCTTGGCGGGTCGGCCAGCGCGAACGGCAACGTGGATTGCACAAGCACGCTGGCGACCACGCAGCAGGTTGCGGTTGGCGGCTCGATCGCGCCGCCGCCGAACGTCTCGGTGTCGAGCGCGGGGCTGACGCTCAACAGCACGGGTGTCGGCACGCCTTCGCCGGAGTCGACCTACACGGTCTCGGGGACCAACCTGGTCGGCAACGTGACGCTGACCACGGGCTCGGGCTTCGAGATCTCGACCACGTCGGGCAGTGGCTTCACGACGTCGCTCAGCCTGGCCCCGACGGGCGGCACGCTGGCGGCGACCACCGTCTACGTGCGCTATACGCCGGCGGCCACGGGGCAGGTGATCGGCAACGTCGCGAACGCCAGCGCGGGCGCGACGACGAAAAACGTCACCCTCTGGGGCGACGTCGTCGCCGGCGGCGGCGGGGGCAGCTCGTCCGGCGGCGACAGCGGGGGAGGCGGCGGTTGCACCAGCGGGCATGGCGCGTTGCCGTGGTTCCTGCTGATTCTGGCGCTGCTCGTGCCGGCCTGGTACCGGCGGCGCGCGTAGCGTTGCACGGAAACAAAACGCAGCCCGTGTCTGCTGACTACGGGCTGCGTATCTTTTTAAGGGGCCGCGCGTGTCAACGATGGCTGCCACGGCGGCGCCTGCTGTAGACCAGCAACAGGCACAGCAGCAGCGGGGCGAGCATCGAGGCTCCTTGCTGAGCCGTGCAGCCGGCGCCTCCACCATCGCCGGAGCCCCCGCCCGCACCGATCGAAACATCCATGCTGATCGCCTGGGTGCTCGACGCGCCGACCGAGTCTTTGACCTCCGCAGTAAACTGGAACGTGCCGAACTCGCTCGGCGTGCCGGAAATCGTGCCGTTGCTGCTGAGGCTCAGACCCGCCGGCAACGCCCCTGACACAAGCTGGAAGCTGTAGGGCGAAACGCCGCCCGTGGCCGGCAGCGCGTAGCTGTAACTGTCGCCCTCGCGCCCGCCCGGCACGCTCGACACCGTGATTACCGGGATGTTGGTGGTGGTCGCAACGCCCGCGAGATTGATTTCGAAATCCGCACCGGCGTTATGCTGGATCACGACCTTCGCGTTCTTCACGCCGATCGTTGCGGCGTCGAACTGCACGTCGAAGCTGGTACTGACGCCCGCGGCGATGGTCATGATCATGCCCGTCGTGTCCAGCACGAAGTCGCCGGGGTTCGTACCCGCGAGCGTGATGCCCGAAATCAGCAGGCTGCCGCTGCCGGTGTTGGCCACCTGGAAGCTGACTGATACGGGCATGATCGCCATGTCGACCTGGCCGAAGTCGCGGTCGCCGCTGGCCGCCGCGCCGCCGGCGAACGGCCCGCCGCTGTCGCTGACTTCGATGACGGGCGTGGACGTGACGTCGCCGGTGATCTCGAACGTGAAGTCGCCGCTGAGCGTCGGGTCGTTGTGCGTGATGCTGACCCAGGCCGCGTTCGCCCCGACCGTGGCGCCCGCGCCCATCCGCACGGCAAACCAAGTCGAGCTGCCGGCCGGCACACTGTGGCTGTAGCCGGACAGGTCCAGGTCGAAAGCGGCGGCGCCGGCGCCGGCAAATGGCGTTGTCAGCGTGGGATCAGACAAGGCCAGGTTGCCGACGCCGGTATTGGTGACCGTGAAGGTGCTCCACCCCGTGGGGAGGGTTCCGATGTCGTGGGTTCCAAAATCACGGTCGCCGCTTGCTGTCGCGCCTGTGGTAATCGTGCCGGCCGCGTCCTGCATGCCGATGCGCGGGTCGGGCAGCACGTTGATGTCGAACTCGACCACGGTTGCGTAGTATTCGTAAGCCCAGGCGCTGCCCGAGGCGTACTGGTTGATCCCCCAGCCGTACATGCGGACCGTGAGCGTGCCTTCGGTGTCGAAAACGCCTGAGGCCGTGCCGTTTGGCGCGGTCAGGCCGGCGCTGCCGAAGCCGGAGAACTGCGACGGGTCGATGCCGGTGGTGCCGGTGTTCGAGACCGTGGTCGCGAGCCCGATGCCCTGCCCGCTGGCGTTCTGCGCGGCAACGGACAGGCCGAGTGCAATGATGCTGGAGCCGACCGTTACATCGATCGGCGCGGTCACCGGCTGTGAGTTCTGCGTCGGGGTGACGGTCAGGTCGGCGTCGTACGGGTCGCCGACCATCAGGATCAGCATGTAGTCGACGATCTGGGTGGACTGCGTCGAAATCAGGCTCGCGAAGCGCAGCGTGTACATGGTGTCGTTCACGAGCGTGCCGCTGGTCGGCGTCAGGTCGATCGGCAGGCTCACGAGGTTGCCCTCCTGCCATTCGCTCATGACCAGCCCCGGGATCGCCGGGTAAACCTCCTGCAATCCGAGAACGCCCTGCGAGCCGGTGCCGCCGGTCAGCGAGGCGGTCAGGCCGAGCCCGGCAACGCTGGTGCCGTTGGGCACGGACAGCACGTAGCCGTCGCGTGTGACGAGCGTGCTGTAGGTTGCCTGAAAGTAGCTCATGGTCGGCCCGCTGTAGATTGTCTCTACGGCGGTGGAAGTGCTGACCTGGAAAGGACTGTTTGCGGGCGGTGCCGGCTGCAACGGTTGAGAAGGTTGCGATGGTGGGGTTGGCGTGCCGGGGGCGGCGAGTGCGGCTCCGGCCGCAAGGGTGAGAACAAGCATCATCGTGGCGCGTGCAAGCATGGGGACACCTCCTTTGCCGGCAGTATGTCGAAAACAGGAGGATTGTTCCCAATGTCCAATCCGCATAACCTACCGGAACTGAGAGGGGGAAACGTGCCCATGCAAAATCGAGAGAACCCGTCCGTCACGCCGGAGGCGCTGCAGAAGCGCCTGCGCGCGGTCAGCGACCGCCACAGCCTGTCCGAGATTTCGCGCCGCACGGGCGCGCCGCTGGCCAGCGTTTCGCGCTACTTCCGTGGCACGCGCGTACCGGCCGACTTCTGCGGCGCGCTGGCGTTGCACTTCGGCGTGAACCCGGTCTGGCTGCTGACCGGCGAGGGCATGCCGTGGTTTTCCGATATCCCCGAAAACACGTCCGCGATGGCGGGCGACCTGCTGGAACTGGTCGAGGCCATGAACGCCGTCGCCCACATGCGCCTCGGCGCGCTGAC
>JAGQRI010000352.1 GCA_020425515.1 Planctomycetota bacterium
CGCCCAGCGGGAACACGGCGCGCGAGAGCTGCTCCTGGGTCAAGCCGAACAGGTAGTAGCTCTGGTCCTTGCCGCGGTCCGCGCCGCTGTACAGGCGCCAGCGCCCGTCGCGTTCCTCGACGCGGGCGTAGTGGCCTGTGGCGACCTTTTCCGCGCCGACCATCTTCGCGTAGTCGAGCAGCTTGCCGAACTTCAGGTCGGTGTTGCAGACGGCGCAGGGGTTGGGCGTGCGTCCGCGCTTGTATTCATCGACGAAGTAGTCGATCACGCGCTGGAAGTCGTCGGCGAAGTTCAGCACGTAGAAGCGTGCGCCGAGCTGCGAGGCCACGAAGCGCGCGTCCTGCGAATCTGCGAGCGAGCAGCAGCCCTGCTTGTTCGACTTCGCGGCCGAGCCGGCGGTCACGCCGTTGCGCATGAACAGCCCGACAATGTCGTGGCCTTCATCCTTGAGGAGGGCGGCAGTGACGGAGGAATCGACCCCGCCGGACATGGCAACCAATACGTTCATGGGTGATCAAGGTGAGCGCGAAGCGTAAGCGAGCGGCCAGTTGTGCGCGGGCACCGTGCCGCTTGCTTACGCTGCGCGCTCTAGTCTTCCTGTTTCCAAATCAGTGTGCCGCGCTTCTTGGCGTAAACGATCAGGAGCTTCGCGCTGAGCTGGTAGCTCTCGACGCCGCCCCTCACGCCGTTGGTCTTGAGGTAAACATCGTTGACCGCGTGGCTGGCCTTGCCGACTTCGCCCGCGACACCCTGGTCAAAGCGCTGCCAGTAGGCGCGCAGGTTGTCGACGTCGCGCTGCACGCCCGGGTAGCGTAACTCCAGCAGTTCTTTCGCGCGTTCGGGGTCCTGCTTGAACAACTCGCCCAGCAGTTGCCGCTGCGCGAACAGGTAGCCCGAATAGCGCGCGTAGGCGTCGTCACTGCGCGTGCAGGCCAGAAAGCCGAAGAAGTTCGCCTCGTCCTCGCTGGTGATGCAGCGCTGGTGCGCCTTCTCGTGCGCGATCACGAACGGGATGCTGCAACCCGGCTGCAGGCGGTTGTAGTTCGCCTCGCCGGTCCACGGAAAATAGAACCCGCTGATCTGCAGGTAGTTCATCAGGTCCGACGCGGCCACCGGCTTGGCGTGCCCGCGCGACGCAGCGAATGACTCATCCAGCTTGAGTTCCGACTGCACGCGCTCGTAACCGATGTCGATTTCGCCGTCGAGCACCGTAACCTGCCCGGCAAACTGGGACGGGCTGCCGTAGTCCTCGCTGCCTGTCGCGGCCAGATAGTTGGCGTTGGTGGCGGCGACCAGTTCCTTGCAGTTCTCGTACAGCAGCTCGGTTTCTTCGTCCGGCTTGCCGTTCTCGGCGTACTGCTGCCAGTCCTGGCGCTCGACCAGCGGCGCGCGGAAGTAGTTCAAACCCCAGAAGACGTAAAACAGTGCCAGTATCACCAGCCCCAGCGCGCCCAGGTGCAGTCCGCCGCAGGCCACGGCGTTCAGCGCGCGGCGCTTGCGCCAGCCGACGTACCACGCCCCGCGCCCGCCCACGAACAGCAGCCACAACGCCAGCAGCACGATCAGCATCTCGCCCAGGCTGGTCGGCAGCATACCGCTGACGAACGCCAGCCCGCGGCCGACCGACTGGCCGAAGCCGTTGGCGTAGCTGTTCTCGACGAACGCGCCCGACTGCCCCATGCCCCACGCCGCGGCCAGCACGATGACGCCTGTGCCCATGATGATCAGGCGGCGTTTCAGGTGCAGCCCGCGGTCCTTGGGCATGGCGTCGGAGGGCGTGAACAGCGCAAACCACCCGATCGGAAGCGGGTCCTTGCGCTTGCCCTCACGCATATTGACGGTTTCGTCGCCGGGCTCGAACATTCAAAGATTGTAGCTTAAGAGGTCAGAGGTCGGAGGCCGGAGGTCAGGGAAACTGCCGAACCCCTGACCTCCGGCCTCTAGCCTCTAGCCTCTGAAACAAAGACTCCGGGCTGGTGTCCCGCCGCCACGGATACACCAGTCCGGATTCGGATAGCCTTCGTTATCCCCGCACGAACTTGGCCCAGCTTTCGGGCACGCGCTCGCCGAGCCCGACCCCGTCGTTCCAGGTCGGCTTGGCGGGTTCGGTCATCAGCGGCATGTTGGCCTGCTCGGGCGTGCGGTTGCCCTTCTTCGTGTTGCAGCGCACGCAGGCGACCACGCAGTTTTCCCAGCTCGTGTTGCCGCCCTTGCTGACCGGCAGCACGTGGTCGATGCTCAGCAGTTTCAGCCCCGGGCGCCCGCCGCAGTACTGGCACTGGAAGGCGTCGCGCCGGTAGATGTTGCGCCGGTTGAAGGCCAGCTCGCGCCGCGGCACGCCGTTGTAGCGCCCCAGCACGATCACCTCCGGCACGCGGATCTGCAGTGTGGTGGTGCGCGCCCAGGCCTGGCCCCGGGGCGTGGGGGCGTCGCCGGGCAGGGCGTACTCGCTGAGCCAGCTTTCGAAGTCGTGCATCTCGTAGGTTTCCGGGTGCACGATGTGGGCGTGATCCTGGAATACCAGGCTGAAGCCGCGCTTCACGGTCGTGATCGCGATCGGCGTCCAACTTTTGTTCAGCACCAGCACGGAACGGTCAAGCATTGCCCTGTCTCCAAATAGAAACTCGGCCGGGGGCAGGAAACCCCCGGCCGAGCCGGTCACGACACTGTCCTCTGTGTAGGCCTCGCCACTATCAGCGCTTGCGCGGGGCGACGAACGGCCCTGGCCCTGTGGCCTATGTCTTCCGAGTAGCAGGTTTTTCTGACACTCTGCATGGGAGAAATTGTAAGTGCGAAAACTCCCCGCGCAAGCCCGGAGAGCGCCAATTGAAGCACCTTTGCGTCAGGTTTTGGTAAAGGCGCGCAAACGGATAAGGGTATGCTGACGACATGCTGAACCGCCTGCTGCTTTCGCTTTCATACGTCGCTCCCGCCGTGGGCGTGGCGGCGATCGCGTTGCAGGCGGCCGGCGCGCTGGCGGGCACGTTCACGGAACTCAAGGCCAAGGCCGCGGAGCAGGAACTCGGCGTGCCGCCGCTGGTGCGCATCTACTTCCGCTCGACGCTGCGCACGCTGTACGTCTCCGGGCTGCTGGCGCTGCTGGCGATGGTCGGCGACGTGGTGCTGCACGCCGCGCGCCCTTCGCTGCTGACGGCGCACATCTTCGGCTATAGCTCGGCGCTGCTGATGCTGGTGTGCGGCTTCGCGTTGCTGGTCGAAGGCGGCGTGGACCGGCAACTGAAACTGTTCAGCGGGCGCGCCCGCACGCTGCACAGCCTGGCGGGTGCGGGCGGCATGGCCGCGGGCGCCTGGGGCGTGGCGCTGGTCACCTGGCAGGGCGGGGTCTGGGGCTTCTAGGGAACTGCAATGTTCAATTTTCAATGATCAATGGCCAATGCAGGGCCCTCTTTCCCAGCCAATTGGTCATTGAATACTGATCTTTGTTTTTCTTTCCGCCTCGCGCCTCTTTTCCACATAACTCCGACAGCAGCGTCCGTGTCGCGTTTGCCGATACCCTTTTAAACCATGGCCAAGCGCAAGTCGTACAACCTCACTGACGACGTCAGCCTGCTGGTGCACCTGCTGGTGCGGCGGGTCGAGCGCCTGTCGCACATCAAGCCCGGCCAGATCCTGCACGGGGTCAGCCAGGCGCGAACGCGCTCTCGCTATGGCGTCTACGCGCAATGCCACGGGTTGCGGTTCAAACACGGCAAGCGCGAGCACCCGACGCGCGACGGGCACGTCTGGCAGTGGCCGATCATCAAGGTGCGCGGCAGCGAGATTCTGTACTACATCACCTACTTCCTGCCGCGTTTCCTCGACCAGCCGCCGCGCGAGCGCCTGCACACGCTGCTGCACGAGCTGTACCACGTCAGCCCGAAATTCAACGGCGACCTACGGCGCTTCCCCGGGCGCAACGAGTTCCACGGCAACAAGTACGCGGACTTCGACGGCGTGGTGGACAGCATCCTCGAAGAGGCCCGCCCGCACATCGACATCGAGCGCTTCCCGTTTCTGGTGTACGGCTTCGATGAGCTGGTGGCGCGCTACGGCGGCGTCGTCGGCAACAAGTTGAAGAAGTTCAACCCCAAGCGGGTCAAGCGCGACGAGGTGCCCACCAACCTCGCGCGCCCGCCGCGCCCCGTGGCCGAGCCCAAACGCCAGTTCGAACTTTTCTAGCGTGGCACAGGCAATCCTGCCTGTGCGGGCGAAGCGTAGCGAAGCCCGACTCCTTGCTGCGAAACCGCCGCGACCACAGACAGGATTGTCTGTGCCACGCGATTACCGTCGTAGCAAACAGGCACAGAGGGGGCGCCCGTCCGCCGTGCGTTGGCAAATTTGTTTGAGGTTTTCTCCATCCGCGTGCGTCCTCAATGTGAAGCCGCCACCAGGAGACTCCCATGTACACCCGCATCCTTCCGTTGATCGCGTTTTGCCTGCTTGCCGCGTGCTCGGCCGACAACGCCCAGAGCCCAGACGACGCGCTGCCCGTTTTCGGCACCCCGGAGCCCGGCGCCCTCGTCACAGCGGACAACGAGTTCGGCGTCGATTTGTTGAAGCAGGTTCACAAGCCCGGCGACAACGTCGCCGTGTCGCCGCTCAGCGCTTCCATGGCCCTGCAGATGGCCGCCGTCGGGGCGAGGGGCGAAACGCTGCGTGAGATGCGCGACGTCATGCACGTCGGCGACGTCGACTTGGCGGCGTCCAACCAGGCCCTGCTGGCCGACCTCGGCAAGCACGAGAGCGTGCGCCTGGAGGTTGCGAATTCACTGTGGGCCGACCCGAAGCTGACCGCCATCGACCCGGCCTACACCAAAACCTTGCGCGAATTCTTCAGCGCCGAGGCCCGCGAGCGCAGCTTCGGCGACCCCGCCACGCGCGAGGAAATCAACGCCTGGGTAAGCAAGCGCACCAACGAGAAGATTCCGGAACTGCTTGAAGACATCCCGGCCGGCACCGTTGCCTACCTCATCAACGCCGTCTACCTCAAGGGCGCGTGGCAGAAGGCCTTCGACGAATCGCTCACCATGGACGCGCCCTTCCACGCCCCGGGCGGCGACGTGACCGTCAAGATGATGGAGCGCAAGGAAGGCTTCGAAGCGTACGACGACGCGGGCACGGGCATCGCCCGAATCCCGATGGGCCCGAAAGGCGAAGCCTCGATGTGGTTCGCCCTGCCCGCCTGGGGGAGCGACGCGGCGAGCCTGCTTGAGGGCTTCAGCGTTGCGGACCTCGAGCGCTGGCGCAAACTGGATTCGCGGCGAGTCGAGAAACTGCGCCTGCCGCGCTTCAAACTGAAGTCGCGCAGTGACCTGATTCCCGGGCTCAGGAAACTCGGCATGAAGCGGGCTTTCGGCGGCGGGGCTGACTTCTCGGGGATCGACCCGCGGCTGTTCATCAGCGAAGTGCTGCAGGAGGTCGTGGTCGAGGTCAACGAAACCGGCGCCGAGGCCGCGGCGGCCACAGCCGTGGGCTTCGAAAGCAAGTCGATCCCGATCGAGCTGGCGTTCGACCGCCCGTTCCTGTTCCTGATCACGGACGACGTCAGCGGCGCGATCCTGTTCGCGGGCGTGTTCTACGGCCCCTGATTTCCACTTTTGACCTGCCGCTTGCTCGGGGCTATGCTTCCGCCGCCCGTGAGGAAGCCATGAGCGTCTACGTCGAGTGCATCTGCGGCAAGAAATACGAAATCGATCGCGCCCAGGTCGAGCAGTTCGACTGTGAGGGCTGCGGGCGCAACCTGCACGTCCCCGACGAAAAGCTGGTCGCGAAGATCGGCAGCATCCGCGAGCTGATGAAAAAGGGCGAGCCCGGGATGCGCGACGGCATGACCCAGGCCGCCGCCATGCGCAACTTCCACGCCGTGCCCCTGCTGAAGGCAGGTGCGGAATCGGGCATGCGCGAATCGGTCAACATCGCGCTGGTGGGCATGGTGGACTTCCCCGGCCCCGGGCGCGAGGTGTTGCAGGACTGGATCAAGCGCGGGGCGCTGAGCATGTCCCGGCTGGTCAGCGCGCTGCGCGAACAGAAGTACGAAGGCGGCGAATTCCTCTGCGAGCTGGTTGAGAAAGGGCTGCTGAAGGAAAACCAGATCGCCGAGATCGCGCCCTACCTGGGCGATTCCGACTCGCACCGCGCGCTCGAAGTGCTGCGCGAGGCCCGGCGCAAGTATCCCAACCTCGGCGGTTTGCTCGATTCAGCCATGGCGCGCATGAAGCACCTGGATGAAACCGCGGGCGAAATCCCCGACGAGGCGAAGCGCATCCCCGGGCGCAAATCCGCCGACGCCGAAGAGCCGGAAAAGAAGGGCTGCATGGGCCTGCTGCTGGCGCTCACGCTGGTGATTGGCATGCTGGCGGCTGCAATCCTGACCTGATGGCGGTGCCGAAGTGAAGCGAGCTTTCCTTTTAATAGCCACCGGCGTGATCGCGCTTGCCTGCCTGGCCGGCTGCGACGACGTCAAGAATGATTCCTTCGGCGGCGTGCTGGGGCAGGTCGGCCAGCCGGCCGTCGGCGGCTGCCAGGTGGACGTCTACGACGCGCTTACCTTCACGGCGCTGGACTCAACCACCGGGCGCATCGGCCAGGGCACCACCGGCGCCAACGGGCGTTTCTCGATCGAGTTGCCCGACGGCTACCTCGGCCATCCGCTGATTGTCGTGGCCCGCCCCGGCAGCGGCGCGCTGTACCGCAACTTCGGCGCGGCGGGCTCGCCGGACATCGTCTGGGATGCCCCGCACCACCCGTGGGTTTCCGTGCTGACCGAGTGGGGCGGCGGCGAGGTCAACGTCACCGTCAACCCGATCACGACGCTCGGTTTCGTCAGCCTGATGCGCCTTCCCGGTGAGGAGTTCGGCGCGGGCAAGCTGCGTTTCGACCGCGAGGTCGTGGAAGCCACCCAGGCCGCCGTGGCCGCGAACTTCGGCATCGCCGTGAACCCCGTTGAGGGCATCACGCCGCCCAGCGGCTCGGAGTTCGAGCCCTCTGACGTGTTCTATCTCGAGGACGGCAACCGCAACCAGAGCTACGCCTACGCCGGGTTGCAGCTCGCGATCGCCGCCAACGACTTCGCGTCGACGACGGCGAGCGCCGACGACGCACTGGATTTCTACGACGCGCTGTTCCGCGACGCCGAGGATCACGTGATGGACGGCGCCTACTTCGGCACGCCCGTCCCGTACCTGAACCAGGTGCCCACGGTGGTCGGGCGCGAGACCGACGGCGCCAGCAGCCTGTTCACCTGGCTCGCGACGCACGTGCTGACCGCGCAGCAGGAAGCCTTCCTGAACAACGCCCGCGGCAACCCCGGCTTCACGCCGACGCCGACGGAGATCCTGGCGGCGCAGGACTACGCGACCGGTTCGTTGCGCCCGACGCGCATCGACGACTTCGACGTGCAGAACTACCCGTACTCGGGCAACGTCGTGATGACCATTCGCGGCGAGGGGCTGCGCGGCACCGACCGTTTCATCTTCCGCAGCGCCGATGACAGCAGCGCCGAGTTCATCGTGGATCGCGACTCGGTCGGCGTGGACGGCGAGTTCCAGTTCCTGAGCGACACCGAGCTGCAGATGCGCATCCCGGATTTCGCCACCACCACCCGCACCGTGCCGAGCGCGCTGCAGGTCGCGTCCGGCAGCGACTTCCGCATCGTCAACCTGATCCTCGAAAACCTGCCCGAGGTCACCAGCAGCAACCGCGACGTCGAGCACTTGCTGACGGCCGACGCCCGCGTCACAGACCGCACCGAGCCGCTGCTTGTCAGCGCGCGCATCGGGCGCGTCGATGCCGCCGGCGACCTGCAAGCGGCGACCTACGGCAACAACATCTACGACAGCGGCACCGACCCCGCGGCGCTCAACCCGGCCGCGGACGACGTCTACGAGCTGCGTGTGCGCGTGTGCAACCCGGGGCCTGACGCGGTCAACGGCACGGCGCTCGACTTCGGGCTCAGCGCGTTCAGCCAGCTCGGCAACGCCGTGGTGCCGGACAACTTCGGCGGCAGCGCCGCCAACCGCGCGCTGATTTTCGAGGGCACGTTGCCCAGCGCGAACCTGAACCCGGGCGACGTCGCGGAGCTTGCGTACCGGTTCATTTTCCTGGACACGGCGATCCCGGCCGACCTGGCCGTGGGCGCGGCGGTGAAGTTTACGCCCGTGCTCAGCGGTGTCAGCGCCGGCGCGGGCAACCCGACGCTGACCACCAGCGACGTGGTCGGTTTCAACCGCACGGCCGAGCTGGGCCCGGCGACCCCGGCACAGACCGCGCAACTGGACGCGCTTGCAGCGCCAACCTTGCCCGGCTCCGTGACCGCGGGCAGCAGCTTCGACGTGCGCTTTGACCTGTCGGCGAGCCCGCGCTCGGGCGGCGTGATGCAGACGCTGGACGTGACGGCGCTGGACGTGACGATCGACTTCGACGGCAACACCACCCTGCTGCGCCTGCAGGATTCCTTCTTTGAAACCTACGGCGAATCGGACCTGTACTTCACCGGGCTGGTGCTGGATTCCACCGGCGGCGAGCCGATGCCCGTGCGCCTGAGCGCCAGCTTAAACGCCGACGCGCTGATCCTCACGGTCCGCACCGACGCGTCACGCACCGGCACGTTCACGGTCAGCTTCACCGCCACGGCCACGGACGTCGCCACGGGCACCGCTACGACGCAAACCTCCGGCGCTTCCAACGTATCGATTTCTTAGGGACTTTGACGCGAAGAAGCGAAGCCGGGCGAAGCTCGCGAAGAAAAGCGGTTCACCACGAAAACACCTAAACACAAAACGCCGGCACGGCCGGGCAGGTCTTTCGTGCTTTAGTGTTTTCGTGGTTAGGGAGGTAGTTCTTCGCGGTCTTCGCCCGGCTTCGCACCTTCGCGTTAAATCCAAAGCGGCAACAGAAATTGCTACGCTATTCGCGTGCAGACTGAGGCCGACAAACTTCGCCAGGCGCTCGAACTCTATCGTGAAGGCGACCTGACTCGCGCCGAGATGCTGATCGAGGCGATTGACTTTCGCGAACTCGACGAAGACCTGCACGTCGAGGCCAACTACCTGTGGGGGCTGGTGCTGACCCGCCGCGGCGACCCGCTCGAGGCCGCGCACCGCTTCCAGAGCTGCATCCGGATGGACCAGCGCTTCTTTCCGGCGCTGGACGCCTGGGGCAACGTACTGGCGAACCTCGGCGATTCGCGCGGCGCCATCGAGAAGTACAAACGCGCGCTGGCCGTTGCCTCGCCGGAACAGTCGGGGCACATCCTTCACAACTACGGGCAGGTGCTGCTGCGGGCCGGCTACGTGCTGAAGGCGCTGCAGCGTTTCCGCGACGCGTTCAAGCGCAACCCGCAAAGCCACGAACACGCCTACATGACCGGCATCTGCTACCTAAGGCTCAAGCGCACGCGCGGCGCCCTCAAGTGGATGCGTACCGCCGTGGAACTCGAGCCGAAAAGCGCGCGCAACCACGTCGGGCTCGGCAACGCGCGGCTGGCCGGCAAGCGCTACGGGGACGCTGTCGCCGAGTATGAGCGCGCCCTCGAATACGAACCCGCCTACGCCGACGCGCACTACAACTGGGCGGTCGCCCTGGCCGAGCAGAAGGACTACGCCCGTGCCGTGCGCCACTGCAAGCAGGGGCTGCGCATCAACCCGGACGGGTTCGAGTTGCTGGCGCAGCAGGCGTATTGCCTGCGTCAGATGGGCGCCTACGACGCCGCGCTCCAGACCGCGAAGCGCATGCGGCAGGTGATCGGGCATGCCGGCAACGCGGATCGCAAGCCGGAGTTCCTGGACGTGCTGGTCGCCAACGAGGCCGCCAGCATGCGCGCGCTGGGGCGCAACGTGCAGGCGCGCAACCGCTTGATCGAGCAGTTGCGTGAATCGCGCGAGCCCTGCCCGCACAGTCTGGCCGAGCTGCGCTATCACGACCTGCGCCGCCTGCCGCAGGCGCGCAAGTTCGAGCTGACTTTAACAGTGCGCCGCGAGCGCCTGCCGTTCAGCGAAGAGGAAAGCGCCCTGCCGCCGAGCTACCAGCGCAGCTACTGGGTGATCGCAAGCAGTTTGAAAGAGGCCCGGCGCATGGTGCGCGAACTCGAGCCGCGCGAGGCGGAAATCCGTTTCGACGCGGACGTAGTCTCAGGCCCGAAGCAGAGCGACGTCGACCAGGGCGTGTTGGAACGGTCCCCGGCAATACCGGAGGATTAGGTGGTAGTTGATGGCTGGTAGTTGGTAGCAACAACAAAGCGCCCGCCGAAAGGCGGGCGCTTGCTATCAACCATCAACTAACTAAGCGAATTCATTACCTCGTCCAGCACTTCCTTGCCGGGGCGGACGTCTTCCTGCTTGAGGCGCGACAGCGGGGTGTCGCACATGTTGAGCTGGTCCACGAAGCGCGGCTCCGATTCGTTGATGTAGATGATGCCGGTCGGGATCTTCCCGCTTTCGTGGTACTCGGCCAGCAGGTTCAGCGCGGCGGTACGGCTGGTCGGGTCGTACTCCTTGTCGAGCGCCTTGATCGTGATGTGGCTGCCGTCGCCCAGGGTGATCTCGCGCTCGTCGCCGTGGTCCATTTCCTCGTATTGCGGGTCGTAGGCCGGGACGAAGCCGATGTCCTGCAGCGCCATTTCGTTGTCCTTGGCGTAGGGGAACGACTTGGTCGAGCCGGCGTGATTATTGAACGTCACGCACGGGCTGATGATGTCCAACAGCGCCAGCCCTTCGTAGGCCATCGCCGCCTGCATCACCTGGCGCATCATCTTGGTGTTGCCCGCGAACAGCCGCGCCACGAACCCGCAGCCGAGCTGCACCGCAAGCGCACACAGGTCGATGGCGTGGAACGGGTTCACCGCGCCGTGCTTCAATTTACTGCCCTTGTCGGCCGTCGCGCTGAACTGGCCCTTGGTCAGCCCGTACACGCCGTTGTTCTCGACGATGTAAACCAGGTCGAGGTTGCGGCGCATGATGTGCGCGAACTGCCCCATGCCGATGTTGGCGGTGTCGCCGTCGCCGGAAACGCCGATCATCTTCAGCGTGCGGTTCGCCAGCGCCGTGCCGGTCGCGATGCTGGGCATGCGCCCGTGGACGCTGTTGAAACTGAAACTGCGCGAGATGAAGTAGGCGGGCGTCTTCGAGCTGCAGCCGATGCCGGAAAGTTTCACCAACTCTTCCGGCTTGATGCTGAGGTCGTAGCACGCGTCGATCACGCGCCCGGTAATCAGGTCGTGCCCGCAGCCGATGCACAGTGTGCTCTTGCTGCCGGCGTAGTCTTTTTTCTGCAGCCCGACGCGGTTGGTAGCGGGCGGCTTCGGTGCGGT
>JAGQRI010000353.1 GCA_020425515.1 Planctomycetota bacterium
ACAAGGCACGGAAAAGCCAGCAGGCACGCCAGCAACAGGATCGTTTTTGTTCGCATACCACGAATATGCGTATCCGTTGCCTTTGGGGTCAAACCATTTGGCCCAATGAACGCGAACGTCGTGAAAGCAACCATAGGTGAACATGGGTAAACATGTTTACCCATGTGTACTTATGGTCGCTTTGGCAGTTGTCGAGCTTCTTGCCGGTGGTTCGAGCAAGAGTTGGCAGGGGCGCAGGGATTCGAACCCCGACCACTCGGGTAACAACCGAGCATGCTACCAATTGACACCACACCCCTTCGATATCGCTTGATTGTCTGCCGCTCCCTGGCGGTCGCGGCTCTGTGAGCGCCGAAAAAAGAACAGCGCCCTGCTTGTCGCAGGGCGCTGTGATCGGGCAATAACCCACTCAAGCCGCCGTGCGACAACCTCCGAGCAGATTATTGTTATTCACGTACGTCATTTCGTTCACCTGCGCCAAGTGTATTCCATAAACTTGACGTGTCAACCCCTATTTCGAAAACCCGTCGACGGCGACCACCAGCCCCTTGTCACTGTCGTAGGCTTCACCAAGGCAGGCGATGTACAGCCGCTTGTCCGGCCCGAAGGCGCAGTTGACCGGGCCGTGCAGGTAGCTTGCGATGACGTCCACCTTGGCTTCGGTCTTGTCGCTCTGCAGCGTCACGACGGCGAGTTTCCCGGCGTTCACGCCCGTCAGCGCCCAGTTGTTGTCCACCACGGCGAACTCGTTGATGCTGCCGGGCAGGGGCGCGATGCCCATCGGGTCGACCAGCCCTGTCAGTTTCCACTGGTGGGCCGGCTTGCCTGTCTTCAGGTCCCACTCCACGGCGAGCCCGTCAGGCTTGCCGCCCGCACCGCTGTAGATCACCAGCAGGTTGCCGCGCCACGCCAGCGCCTGCATCGGCGAGTTGACGTCGATGCCGTTGTCGTCCGCGGAGAACGCGGTTTCGAGCTTGTTGTCCTTGACGCTGCCCTTCAGCACCCAGGTCTTCGCGTCCGAGCCCTGGCCGCAGACATAGAAGGTGTCGCCGTCGGGCATCATCGCCATGCCGGTGAGGTTGCCTTCGCCTTTGTCCTTCGGGTCGTCGGTGGTGGGGCCGATCGGGTTGGTGCGCGCACTGATGACGTTGTGCTCCGGGCCGCTGGTCGAGATCTGCCAGGTCTGTACGGTCTCGTCTCCGTCGCCCACGCCGGCGTCCGTGACCAGCAGGTGGTCCGTGTCGCGCCACAGCGCCGCCAGCGGGCCGACCTTGAAGGCCTTGGTGCCGTCCTCAAGCGTCTTCCAGTACTCGGTGTGCATGCCTTCCACGACCGGCTTCAGCGTATCGCCCTCGGCCACGACGACGCGCCCGTTGCCGCTGTCCACGATGGTCAGCGCGCCGTCGCCGGGGCGGAACGTGATGAAGCTCGGGTTGTTGAGCCCTTCGGCGACGATCGAGGCGCGGTAGCCGTCTTTCAGTCCGATGTCGATGTCACGCAGGTCTTTGGCCGCGGGGCGCGCCTGCGGCTTGGCGACGCAGCCGGCCACGAAAATCAGCAGCAGCGCCGGGAGCCAGGTCCATTTCATTTCATCTCTCCGTCCGGGTATCTAACGGCATGATGGACTGCGCCGGGCACAATGCAAGCACAACAAAAAAGCCCCCGCGCGGGGCGGGGGCCGGGTGAAATCGCGCTTAGCTTTCCTTGAGCGCCTTGATGATGTCCTCAACGGCCTTGCGACCGTCGCCGAACAGCATGTAGTTGTTGTCGGCCTCGAACAGCGGGTTCTTCACCTTGGCGAAGCCGGGGCTCAGCGAGCGCTTGATCACGAAGCAGGTGCGCGCTTCCCAGACGTTCAGCACCGGCATGCCGTACAGCGGGCTGTCCTTCTTGTCGACCGCGTCCGGGTTCACGACGTCGTTGGCGCCGATCACGATGACCGCGTCGGTGTTCTTGAAGTCGTTGTTGATCTGGTCCAGCTCGAACAGTTGCTCGTAGGGCACGTTGGCCTCGGCCAGCAGCACGTTC
>JAGQRI010000354.1 GCA_020425515.1 Planctomycetota bacterium
AGGGTCACACTCGCCACAAATAAAAGTGATCGCACGGGAAGATTCCGGCAACGGCTGTTGTTGCACATGCATCATGGAAAAACCAGCCGACTTCGACGCTCGTCACGAGCTGCATGAAGAGGTTTCGTCCACCATCCGGCGGACCGCCAGCCAGTTGCAATCGCACCTCGGTCAACTCGCCAAGAATGCCGGGCTTTCGCTGCCGCAGTACAGCGTGCTGCGCATCCTGGCCGGCGCGCCCGACCCGCTCAGTTGCAGCGAGATTGCCGAGCGCATGATTGCGCGCGACCCGGACATCACCCGCCTGATCGACAAGCTCGAGAAATCCGGCATGGTCTCACGCAAGCGTTCGGACCGGGACCGGCGGGTCGTATGCTCGGCGATCACCGATCGCGGGCACGAACTGGTGCGGCAGGTAGACAACGGCGTCAGCCAACTGCATCGCCAGGTTTTCGGCCACGTTGAGGACCACCAGTTGAAGGCGATCATCGAGCGCCTTCAACATCTGCGCCTCGAATAGCCCACCACAAGTCACGTGTAATGTAATTGTAATGTAACTGCACAGGCGGTTGCATTGCATATTGTGACGTAAGTGGAGTAATTGCAGATAGATACGCTGACTTGTAATTTTCTGCCGAATTCTCCTGACAAAAGGAACCTTACGGACTGTATAGCCGTTAGATTACAACGGGGGACGAAACGAGGTGAGTCATGATTGAACAGGACGAACAGACCGTCGAAAAGATCACCAGGCGCTACTATGTGAAGCCGCAGGACAAGGTTACGGCTTTGCGCGATACCTATCGCCTGCGCCGTGCCGCCATCAAGCGCTTCACCGAGCGTCTGGAAAAGACCGGCGGCTTCATCGACGAGGCCGAAATCGAGTCCCTGCGCGCCGCCGGCGTGAACGAGGACGAGATCAAGGCGCTGGTTGACGCCTACGGCGTGTAAATCTCAGATTTTTTCAATTGCACAGCGCAAACCGGCTTGGAACGGCATGTTCCAGGCCGGTTAACGTTCGTCGCAACGGCGACCGCCTAAGCCCACGTCCGCAGCGCACTTGCCACGGCAATAACCACCGTCGGCGTTCCTGGGCTGAGTGGGGCGAACGTGCAATCGGGCAGAAGTGTGCATTTGTGGGGGCTCGCGGGTGGCCTGTTGCAGCGGCAGGATTTGGCCGGGCTGGTCCGGGGGCGTATACTTGAAGTTGTAACTATTTGGTTAATCCGTGGGGAACCAAACTGTGACCGAATCTGACAAGGCAACACGCCGCATCAACAAGGGTAGCGATTCCGCGATCATGCTGCGCGAGAAGTATACGCGCCGCATGGCCGCCCTCCGCAGGTTCACCGATCACCTGCAGAAGGGAAACTTCCCTGACGAGGCGGAGATGGAAACGCTGCGCGCGGTCGGCGTAAGCGAAACGGAGATCAAGGCGCTCGTCCACCAGTACGCTTCCTGAGTGTGCGCACTGGGCCGCAGCTCCGGTGCTCGCGCGCCGGTGGCGGTCGCTGTTTAAATTTTCAATCAGTCAGAATACCCCGGCCGCCGCGCGTTGTTCTGCCCGCCTGGATAATTCAAGAATCGCGTGACGGGGGAATCAGATGAAAATTGCCATCACTACACCGACCGGGCATATCGGCTCCGGGCTCGTTCAGCACCTGCTGGACAAGGGCGGGCATGAGCTCACATTGCTCTGCCGCGACCCGGAAAAGGTCAAGCAGTTTACCGACAAGGGCGCCAAGGCCGTGCAGGGCGACCTGTCCGACGGCGGGTACGTCACGCGCGCGACCGAGGGCGCGGACCTGCTTTTCTGGCTGACGCCGCCGAAATTCGACGAGCCGGACTTCCGCGCCTACCAGAACCGCATGGGTGACATCGCGGCCGAGGCGGTGCGATCAGACCGCATCCAGCGGGTCGTTCACCTCAGCAGCATCGGCGCCCAGCACGCTGACGGCACCGGCCCGATCGCCGGACTCCACGACATCGAGCAAAAACTCAATGCGGCGGCGAAGGACGTCGGCGGCAGCGTTACTCACCTGCGTCCGGCGAGCTTCTTCGAGAACTACTTCATGAGCCTTGAAGGCATCAAGACGCAGGGCGCGATCTACATGCCTGTACCCGGCGACGCACGCATGGCGATGATTGCCACGCGCGACATTGCGGCGGCCGCGGCGGAGGTCGTGCTGGACGAAAGCTGGAGCGGGGTCAACGTGCGCGACCTGCTGGGCCCGAAAGACTACAGCTTTGACGAGGTCGCGAAGATCATCGGAGAAGCGGCGGGCAAGGATATCAAGCACGTGCAGGTTCCGGGCGAGGCAACATTGCAGGGGATGCAGCAGATGGGCATCAACGAAAACACCGCCCGGACCTATCTCGAGATGTACGAGGCTGTTCCCAAGGGGCTGCTCAAGCCCGAGGCTGCCCGTAACGAAAAATCCACCACGCCGACGACGTTTGAGGAGTTTGCCAGGCAGGCCATTGTGCCGGCGTTGCAGTGACAGGTTTCCGGAGGGGGAAAACGGGCCGCGTCGCGGCCCGTTTTCGATTGCCGAGCCGGGGGTACATCCTAGAGTGAGAATCAATCTCAAAAGGAGCCAGCCATGGACAAGGACAAGGTGATCGAGACCCTGAACGGCATTCTCGAACTCGAACTCGCCGGCGTCGTGCGCTACACGCACTACAGCCTGATGATCTTCGGCCACGCGCGCATCCCCATCATCAGTTGGATGTCGACACAGGCTGACGAAGGACTCGCCCACGCGCGCCGCGCCGGCGAGCTGGTGACGGCGCTCGGCGGGCACCCCAGCCTGAAGATCGGCAAGTTGCTTGAGACCGAGCACCACGGCATCGACGACATCCTGCGTGAAACCCTCGAGCACGAAAAAGGGGGCGTCGCGCTGTACGAGGCGCTGCTGGGGCTGGTGCGCGACAAGGACGTTCGCCTCGAGGAATACGCCCGCGAAATGATCGCCCACGAAAACGACCACATCAGCGAAGTCGAAAAGATGCTGCGCAAACCCGGCGACCTCGAGCCGGCCGCCTGATCGCATGGAACCTGCTGTTTCAAGCGGGTTGCAAGACGACACGCCGGTTGCGAGCCGGGCTGCGGCCGGCTACGTTGACGCCATGAGCGAGAAGCACGACTGCGCCCACGCCGAGGACTGCCTGCCCGATTACAGCGGGAACGAGCGCCGTACCTGGCTTGCCGCCGGGCTCAACTTCCTCGCCATGATTGCCGAGCTGGTGGTCGGTTACTGGGCCGGCAGCATGGCGCTGACCGCCGACGGCTGGCACATGGCCAACGACGTCGGCGCGCTGACGCTGGCCGCGCTGGCGTACTGGTGGGTGAGGCGGCAGCGCGGCAACCGCAAATACAGTTTCGGGGCCGGCAAGGCCCTGTCGCTGGCGGGTTACACCAACGCGATCCTGCTGGGCGTCGTCGGCGTGCTGATGATTGTCCAGTCAATCGAACGCATGGTGAATCCGGTCGAGATCAAGTACGACTCGGCGCTGATCGTCGCCATCGTGGGGCTGGTGGTGAACCTCGGCAGCGCGCTCGTACTCGGCCACGGCCATCACCACGGGCACAGTCACGACCACGATCACGAGCATGACCACAGCCACGATCACGGGCACGACCACAGCCATGACCACGACGAGCCCCACGTGGACCACAACCTGCGCGCGGCTTACCTGCACCTGATGGCGGACGCGCTGACCAGCTTTACGGCGATCATTGCGCTGCTGGTGGGGCGCTTTACCGGCTTCGGGCTGCTGGACCCGATCATGGGCGTTGTCGGCGCGCTGGTGATCATGTGGTGGGGCTGGGGGCTGGCGCGCTCGGCGGCGAGCCAACTGCTGGACAAGACCCCCAACACCGAACTCGCTACGGCGATCCGCGAGCAGGTCGAGGCGCTGGACGACGCGAAGGTGCACGACCTGCATGTCTGGGAATTCTCGCCCGGGCGCTACGGCTGCATTGTGTCGTTGAAGGCGGCAAACCCGCGCGAACTCGACGACTACCGCAAGGCGATCCTGAAAGACACCAAGATTCATCACCTCACGGTCGAAATAGCCCCGGCTGAAGCAAACTCTCCACAATGATTGCGGCGCTGAAATCGGGCGCTATGCTGGCGAGAGGCGCCCCGTTGAGGGGCGTTGTGCGTTTGAGATGTGTTGCGGCCGTCCCGGCTGCATTTTGGCGAGACGCCTGCAACACGAGGATGCGGTGAAATGACGAAACACGTCACCAAACACATCATAATCACCGGCGGCGTGGTTTCGTCGCTCGGCAAGGGTTTGACCACCGCCTGCCTCGGCGCGCTGCTTGAGGCGCGCGGGCTCAAGGTCCGTATCCAGAAGTTCGACCCATACATCAACGTCGACGCCGGCACCATGAACCCCTTCCAGCACGGCGAGGTCTACGTCACCGTCGACGGCGGCGAGACCGACCTCGACCTCGGCCACTACGAGCGCTACACCAGTACGCCGCTTTCCCGCAAAAGCAACATCACCAGCGGGCGCATCTACCGCGACGTGATCGCCAAGGAGCGCAAGGGCGCGTACCTGGGCGGGTGCGTGCAGGTGGTCCCGCACATCACCAACGAGATCAAGGCCAACATCCGCCAATGGGACGGCCCGGAAACCGACGTCGTGCTGTCCGAGCTGGGCGGCACCGCCGGCGACATCGAGGGCGCCGCGTTCCTGGAGGCCTTCCGCCAGTTCGCCTACGACCACGGGCGCGAGAACTGCATCTTCCTGCACCTGACGCTGATCCCGTACCTGCGCGCCAGCGGCGAAAGCAAGACCAAGCCGACCCAGCAAAGCGTCGGGATCCTGCGCCAGATCGGTATCCAGCCCGACATGCTGGTCTGCCGTACCGAGAAGCCGATCACGCAGGAGATGCGCGACAAGATCGCCATGTTCTGCAACGTCGAAAAGAAGCACGTCTTCGAGGAACGCGACGTCGAGAACACCATTTACGAACTGCCCCTGGTGCTGCACGGCGAAGGGCTCGCCGACGCCATCGTTGACCGGCTCGGGCTGCCCTCGGGCTCGGCCAACCTGGAGCCGTGGCAGGAAGTGGTGCACACCGTCACCAACCCGACGGCGACCGTGGACGTCGCCGTCGTCGGCAAATACGTCGAGCTGAAGGACGCCTACAAGAGCGTGTATGAATCGATCGACCACGCCGGCATCGCCAACAAGGTCGAGGTCAAGATCCACCGCATCAACGCCGAGGAACTGACCGACGACAACGTCGGCAAGCGCCTGCGCGGCATGGCCGGCATCCTGGTACCGGGCGGCTTCGGCGAGCGCGGGATCGAGGGCAAGATCAGCGCCGTGCGCTTCGCCCGCGAGAACAAAGTGCCGTACTACGGGCTGTGCCTGGGTATGCAGATTGCGGTGATCGACTTCGCCCGCAACGTCGCCGGCATGGACGACGCCAACAGCAGCGAGTTCAGCAAGGAAACGAAGCACCCGGTCATCTCGTTGTTGAAGGACCAGCGCGACGTGAAGAACATGGGCGGGACGATGCGCCTCGGCGCGCAGCCCTGCAAGCTGGTCGAGGGAACGATCGCCCGCGCGGCCTACGGCACCGAGATGGTGCACGAGCGCCACCGCCACCGCTACGAATTCAACAACGACTTCCGCAGCCAGCTGATCGAGCGAGGCCTGGTGGTCAGCGGCATAAACCCCGAGCTGGATCTCGTTGAGATCGTCGAGCTGAAGGACCACCCGTTCTTCGTGGGCGTCCAGTTCCACCCGGAATTCCAGAGCA
>JAGQRI010000355.1 GCA_020425515.1 Planctomycetota bacterium
TGCCGCTGGTCAGGCTGACCTGGAAATCGCCCGTCGCCGCGACGTCGAGGTTGCCGCTCAGGTTGTAGCCCGAAACCGTGTAGCTCTGTTCCGGCGAGGCAGCATTCAGGCGCGCGGCCGTCAGGTTCAGCGTACCCGGCGAGGCGAACACGGCCGGGTTGGTGCTGACGGTGCCGACAACGTTCACCAACTGGTCGAGGGCGCCGTCGGCGGTGTTGGTCACGTCGCCGATGGCGCCGCTCGCGCCGCTGGGGTTGAAGCGCACGTAGATCGTCGTGGTCGCCAGCGTCCCGCTGCTCGGTGTCAGGATAAGGCTGGTGGTCCAGTTGCTGCCGGACGTCGTGGAAATCTGGAACTCCGAGGGCGCGGTGATGGTCACGTTGCTGACCAGGCGCACGCCGCTGACGTCGTAGGACTGCTCAGCCGAAGGCGTCGCGGCCGTGGGCGCGTTGAACACCAGCGAGTTGGCGGAGACGGTCAGCACAGGCCCGCCGCCGACGGACTGGAACTCGAAATCGCGCTCGCCGGCGCTGCGCCCGGAGGCGAAGTCCACTTCTACGTTGTCGCTGCCGACCGTGACGCCGGCGGTCGCAGTGCCGCTGAACGAGCCGCCGCCGCAGGTTACGCTCCAGGTTCCGGCCGAGACGTCGAGCACCCACGCGCCCCGCGCGTTGGATGTGGTCTGCAGCGTCGAGGGCCCGGTCGCGTCGATGGTGACGCCGGACAATCCCTCGCCGCTGTCGTAGCGCCCGTTGGCGTTGGCGTCGTCGTAGACCACGCCGAACATGCGCACGGGGTTGGTGTTGCGGTAGCCGGTATGGATTGCCCAGTAGGCTGCCGCGTTCACGCCCGCAGTCCAGCCGTTGCCGACCGCGTAACCCGTGCCGACTTCGCGGAAGTTCTGGTTGAAACTGTTCATGGCGAGAAGGTGGATGCGGTGGCCGGGAGGCGAAGTGCCGGCGTCGATCAGCAAGTTGCGCAGCGCATCGTTCGGCGCGTAGCTGATTGTCGAGCCGGAAGTGCCGTTCGCCGCCAGCGATTCGATGTTGTTGGTGCCGTTGGGCAGCCCCGAGTTCAGCGGATAGCCGGCGTTGCGGGCCATGTCGTTGGCGTAGTCCCCGTTTACCGCGCTCTGGTGCGCGAAGTACCCGACGCTGGCCATTTCATCCGAATGAAAGCGCGCCGACTGCACCAGGTTCTCGTTGAGTGCCAGCGGCGGCTGTGGCGAAACACCGTTCAGGACGCCGCTGTACGTGCCGCCCATGTAGGTCGTCATGTTCTCGGTGTCGTAGCGCTGCGGGTCGTTGCGCGCGCGGTTGAGCTCGTAGATGAACGCCATTTCGTCGGCGGTCGGGACCTGCTGGGCGCACAACGCGCCGCCAAACAACGACAGTCCGGCAAGCAGGCAAAGCAGCGAACGGGTTACAGCCATGACTACCCCAGTTTCGTTGTGAGATCAGTGCAGTTAACAGTACGCCGCGAAACGAGTTATGGCAAACCAAAGCTGCCCCGCGCGATTGCGCGAAACAGGCGCGTACAAAGCACTCCTCCACTTGTAATGGCCTCGCGTCGATCCATGGGCGATACTTCACGTGTAAGGAGGTGAGCCATGAGGCTGCGTGTGGATATGAAAATGCCGGAAATGATTGTTGCCTACGTCGGCGGGCACGTGCACTCGCTGGACCCGATGACCGGCCAGACACTCTGGAGCACGAGGCTGCCCAAGGCCTACAAGCAAAGCATCGGCACGGTCGTGATCGACGGTGACGTGGTGCTGGCGGGCGTCGGCGGGCGCATCTACTGCCTGGACGTAATCGACGGTCGCATTCTGTGGTTGAACGAACTGCCCGGGATGGGTCTCGGCATGGCCGCCGTCGCCACGCCGGAGACTTCCGCCAACGGCGCGGCCCAGGCCGCCCAGCAGGCCGCGAACGCACAGGCCGCAGCAGTGGCCGGCGCGGGCGCCTGCTGCTAGCAACCCTGCCCTCCCACGATCGGGGCGCGCTTCGGCGCGTCCCTTTCGCCATGGCGGGGCGCGCCGCTGCACGCCCCGCCGCGAATGGTTCAGTGCTGCTCCTTGCGTTCCGGCAGCGACAACAGCGTGCGCGCGTCGCGGATCTGGGCCACGTCCTCGGCCAGCACGCGTTCGAAGTACGCGTACATTTCCGCCTGTGTCCATTCCTCGCCGAAGCGGTTGTATGCGAACAACTGGTCGCGGGGACGGTCAAAGTAACTGGTGGTGCGACCGAACATGTTCGCCGCAAGCTGGATGCAGTCGGTGAAGCTGCGGTTTTTCACGTTGATGTAGAGCTTTTCGTCCTCGTTGCCGGCGACGGAATACTCGACGCCGTAGCTTTTGCAGAAGCTGGCGATCACGCGGGCGAAGTTGTCGCCGTCGGAGCGCATCGAGAAGCGCTCTTCCATCAGCGGGTGGCGCACCCTGTATTGGTAGACGAACGCGAAGTCGAGTTCGGGCAGGTCGTCGGGACCGATCAGGTAGGTGTTGGTCGTCTCGATGCCCTTTTCGACGCGCGACACGAAGAGTGTCCAGTGGGGCTGGCCGGCATCGTCGCGCTGCCTTTCGACTTCATAGTCGGTCTCGGCGCTGTCGTCGCCGACCCATGCACGGCGCAGGTCGTCGCCACCGCGGCCGAAGAACTCGTCGCGGAAGTTGCGCTGCTCGACGTCGATTTTCAAACCCGTAGCGTCGCGGTGCTTCTGCACCTCGGCTTCGACCTTGTCCGGCGCCATTGCCTTGGCTGAGCGGAAGTAGAAACTGTCGGCGTAGACCTTCATGAAGACGTCCCGTACTTCCTTCGGGACGTGCACGGCCGTGACGCCTTCGAACTTCGCTTCCTGGGATGATACCGGCGGGTTGCCGGCAACAAGCAATACGAGCAGCGCAAGGCTGCCGCTGAGGGCCAGTCGTTTCATGGATCACTCCGGATTGTGTGTTGCACGCGCGCTGGATGCAGCTTAGCGCATCAGCGAATATGGAAGAGGTCGCAAATTGATCTGGTATCGCGCTTGCGCACAGAGTGAATTCGCATTGCGGGAGCGATCAAGCCAGCACAGTAAGCAGCCCGTAAGCCATGCCGGAAATTGCCGCCATCGCCGGGAGCACGAAACCGAGCTTGATGTGGAGCGTAGACAGCGGCCGCGCGCACCCGGAAGCGTCGAACCGGCACCCGGTCTCGATCAGAGGCACAGCGCCTTCTGAATCGTAGAACAACAGGATCGATTCCGGGTTGATGTCCGACTCGAACAACCGATCCAGCGGGCTGGCGTGAACGCTGCACGCGAGTCTCATGCTGCAGGTGCGTTCCTGGCCGTCGTCGTCAGTGAAGCTGAGCTCATACTCCACTTTGTCGGGAGGATAGCCGGGCGCCAGAAAGGTCGTGTACCTGCCGAAGTCGCTGACCCGCCCCGTCGCCAGCCGCCCGTTTCGCACCAGGCTGAGTTTCCGCTGCACCCTCAGAAACCCGTTGACCAGGGCCACCAGCGCCAGCAGCACCCAGACCACCCCGAGGATTGTGCACGCAACCTGCACCGCCGGGCCCCAGTGCTCGCGCCCAAACAACGGGGGTATGCAGAGTATCCAGAAGATGAATGCGAGCAGTCCCCAGCACGTCTGCATCGCGCCCGAGGAAACCAGCGGCGCGTACCGCAGCAGGGTCGTCATCCTGCGCGGTGGATCGGGCGGGATTCCGGCAAGCTCGTCGGCGGTGAGTGGCTCGTTCACGCCGCGATTCTAGCCCGGGGCATTCCAGGGCAAATGAAGAACCGGGGGCGCTGATGCGCGCCCCCGGCTGATTTCGGGGTGCTAGTCGTCCGGGTTTTCCGGGTTGTAGCAGGTGCCCATGAACAGGATCGCGCCGGTCGGCTCGTCCGTGATCAGGAAAAGGAACGGGCGGTCGCAGGTCATGCTGAACGGCTTCGGCGGCGCGGCGCCCCCGGCGCCCATCTCGACGATCGTGGCCGCCGCGGCTTCGGTGCCTTCCTCGTTCACGATCACCACGGCGTCGTGCAGCACGCG
>JAGQRI010000356.1 GCA_020425515.1 Planctomycetota bacterium
CACGGGCACATCGGGCTGAAGTGTTTTGAATTGCTGGTGAACGACGAGCGTTTCGACCACTGCATAGGCGCGCTCGAAACCCCCATGGAAACCCACGGCGGGCACGCCGAAGACCTCAAGAAACTGCTGAAATTCCGCAAGGCGAAGTAGCAATCATGGTTGAAGGAGGTCGCCATGAACCCGCTGCGCTATGCCCTGCTGTCGGCCTTGCTATCGCCGCTCGTCGAAGACGAAACAGAAACCCCGTGCGAAAGCGCGGGGTCAGCGCCGGAGGCGCTGGACGATGACACGGAACGCGCGCCCGACTAGGCGCTGAACGCGCATCAGGACCTTCATTCGCTCCCGACCTTCGGTCGCACCCCGGCCTTTCGGCCGGGGTTTCTGTTCTTAAGCTTCCGGCATGCCGGCTCGACTTTCGAAACTTCAGCGTGAAGGCGTCCCCCATCGCGAGGTGGCAAAGCGCGCCATCAAGGATCCGCTTAAGCGCCTGATCAAGGCGATCGACCTGCTCGACGTGAACCTCGGCGTCGCCGTCTGGGACGGGCACAAGGACGCGCTCGAAGTGCTGGTGCTGACCATCCTAAGCCAGAACACCACCGACCCCAACGCCCTGCGCGGCTACCAGAACCTCGCGAAACACCTGCCCGGCAAACCAACCGGCAAAGACGCCTCCACCCTTCCGCGCGACGAAGCCGGCAACGTGGACAAGGTCAAACTGCGCCTCTCGAATGCGGCCACGGCCGTCGAGCCGCCGGACTGGGCGAAGGTCGCGAAACTGAAGCGGAAGCAGCTGGCCGACTACATCCGCGCGGCGGGGCTGCCCGACGCGAAATCCGGCGCGATCCTGGCGCTGCTGGGCTGGCTGGACGAAACGATCGGCGAGTACTCGCTGGACGCGGCGATCGAAAAGCTAGGCGTTGACGCGTCAATGGAGGCGCTGTCTGGCCTAAACGGCATCGGTGTGAAGACGATCGGCGTCACGCTGATCGAGGCCCTGGGCGCGGACCTGTGCCCGGTGGACACGCACGTCCACCGCATCATCAACCGGCTCGGGATCGTCGATACGAAGTCGAACCGCGACAAGACGTTCGCGCTGCTGAAGCCGATGATCCCGAAGGGGCGCGCCTACAGCCTGCACCACAACCTGCTGACTTTCGGGCGGACGGTGTGCACGGCGAAGTCACCCAGGTGCGCCGAGTGCTTCCTGCGCAAGCTGTGCCCGAGCGCGGACAGCTTCTAGCACAACATTCTGTTTGGATTCGCCGCGACTGGCAGCGCGTGGCACCGGCAGGATTGCCGGTGCCGCGCGGATCGGCTGAAGCGGAGGAGGAAACTGCCCTACTTCACGTCTACATCCGAGCGAGTGAGCACCGGATCGGGCGGGAGCGTCTGGTCCTTGCGGTCCTTGGCGTCGACGGTGGCCATCTCGCCCTGCAGGTTCATCAGCAACTGGCGCTGCTGGTAGTTGCGGTTCAGCAGGGGCATGTTGATCGCGACCCCGTAGGCCTTCCGGAACATCACCCGGTCCTTGTCGCGCGCGGCGCGGCGGCAGACTGCCAGGTAGCCTTCCATGGCGGCCAGCCCGGCGTTGGTGATGTCGGCCCGGTTGTTCAGTTCTTCAAGGGCGTTGAACAGGGCGTCGCCATCAAAGGCGTCCACGTAGGCGGCGCCGGCGGCCCGGGCCATTTCGGCGTCGTCGCCTTCGACGGCCTTGATGATTTCATCCAGTGCCGCCCCGTCGCCCGCACCCGCGAGTACCCCCTTCAGGGCGATACGCGCGAGGGCCGCATGCTTGGGCAGGCTGGAGGCCGCCTTGTTGCCGGCGTCCTCGTCGCTTCCCTCGCTGGAGCCTTCCTCGGCCTCGTCTTCGTCCGGGGCGTTGGCCTTGATCGCGGCTTTTGCAATCTTGAGCTTCAGCGTGTTGTCGCACTCGCGCAGCGCATCCATGTAAACGTCGCGCACGCTGGCATCGCTGTCGAACAGGCGCTTCTCGAACTTGTCCATCGCGTCTTCGGACAGCTCTTTGCAGCCGCTGAACATCTCGGCCATCTGCGCCGCCAGCTTCGGCGTGGCGCGCGCGCCCGTCAGCTTGTCCAGCGCCACGGTCAGGTCGTTGGCGTCCGCCCGCCCGATCAGCACAGCGGCGGCCAGCGCGTGGCGGGCCTGCTGCGCCTGGAAGGTCGCCTTGAATGAATTGCGCGCGTTCTCGAGCAGGCGGTCGCCGATGTCCGGGCGTTGCACCAGTTCGAGCGTCGCGGTGAAGAAGCTGCTGTCCAGCGGCTGAAATTCGCCCGCTTTCCATACCGCCTGCAACTCGTCGTCGGTCACGTCGTCCGCGCCGGCGAACCAGCGCGCCGCGGACGCCGCCAGGATGTCCTGCTTGCTGCCGACCAGCCGCCCCACGCGCGCACGGGCGTTCGCGGACAGCGGCCTCCCGCGCGCGAGCCAGAGCGCGGCCACCAGCTCAAGGGAATCGTTCGAGCTTTCCACCAGCGGCGTCAGCAGTTCGCCCAGCTTCTCCGGTTCGAGGCAGCCGAGGTAGCTCGCCGCCATCTCCATGACCTTCCAGTCGTGCGACTTGAGCAGGTTGAGCACGTCGCCGTGTTCGCGCGCGCGCACGCTTTCGGTGGTTGCCTCGTTCGCGCCCAGCGACAGCGCCAGCCACATCAGGCGGGTCAGCTTCGGGTTTTTGACGTACTGCTCGCGGATTCGCTCGGCGGCTTCGCTGTCACTGGCGGCGCCTTCCGCCAGCAGGGACGCGGCCCTGACGCTGGATTCGCCGTCCTTCAGCAGGTCGCCGATCAGCTGCTCGCCGCAGCGGCGCGCCAGCCCCGTGCTGTTCGAGTTGCGCGTGATGTAAAGGAAGTTGGTGTGGCCGATGCGCATAGGGCGCGGAATCAACTGCTTGTCCGGCTGCAGGTTCCCCAGCACCCCCATCAGCCAGTTGCGCAGCGCGTCGCGTACGTAGGCAATCTGGTCCGCGCCGCCGCGCACGGCAATATTCGCCGTTGGTTGCTCGAGCGCGCGGGCCCAGTCCTTGCGGACGTCGTCGGCGATCAGCAGCGCGCAACCGGACGCGGCCTGCACGCGCGCCAGCGCGATCATCGGCGGCGCCATCACGTTCAACTGGTCGTCCCAGCGGCGCCAGCGGGGCTGGATCTCCTGCTGGTTCAACTGGCGCAGCACCTTGGGGTCGTCGATCTTGAACAGGTTCATCA
>JAGQRI010000045.1 GCA_020425515.1 Planctomycetota bacterium
GAAGAAGCCTGCGGCCAAGAAGAAGACCGCAAAGAAGACCACCAAGAAGAAGACCGCCGCGGCCAAATAAGGACCCGGCAACCAAACATCCAGCACACACTCGAGAGCCTCACTGTCCGCCAACAGTGAGGCTCATTTCATTTGGGTTCCGGTTTCGCAATCCGGCTGTGGGACAAATGTGAAAAAGCACCAGAGGCCAGGGAAACTCCCCGGCCTCTGGTCTTTGGCTTCTGACCGCTGGATTATTCCTGCGCGGCGACGACCCAGACGCGGCTTTGCACCTCGACGTCGTCGTGCAGGCGGATGTTGAAGCTGTAGGTGCCGAGCTCGCGGATGTGGTCCGACTCCAGCTCGATCTGCGACGGCTTCAGCGTGACGCCTTCTTCCTTGAACGCGTCGGTGATCACCTTCGGCGTGACGCTGCCGAACAGGTGCCCCTCGGCCGACGCGCGCATCGGCACGGTGAGTTGCACCTTGCTGATGGCGTCGGCGACTTCCTGGGCGGTTTCGCGTTCCTTGATCTGGCGTGCCTCGTAGGCGCGCTTTTCACCCTCGAGCCGGCGCAGATTCTCATTGCTGGCGGGCAGTGCGAGGTTCTTGGGCAGCAGGTAGTTGCGGGCGTAGCCGTCGGTGACGTCAACGACGTCGCCGCGCTTGCCCACCCCGCGAATGCTCTCTCGAAGCAACAGTTTCATCTCGTTCTCCTGGACAGGCGGTCTCTGTTACCGGCCGCCTGCTGTTTGCTGGTATCCCTACTTGTTCACAAACGGCAGCAGCGCCATGAAACGGGCGAGCTTCACAGCGTCGCGCACCATGGCCTGTTCCTTGTGGCTGGTGCCGGTCCGTTTGCGCGGCAGGATCTTGCCGACGCCCGATACGAAACGCGAAAGCGTGTCGACGTCCTTGTAGTCCAGGAACTCGCGCTGTTCTTTCGACAGCTTGCTCTGGACGGGCGCGAGGTTGCGCGTCTTCTTTTTCTTCTTCTTCTTGAGCTTCACCTTGTTGATGCGAATGTTGCCCATGGTCGTTTCCTTTTGACGGGTCGCCTAAGCGCCCGTGGTTTAGTTAGTCAAGCGTGACGTCGTCGCCGACGTCCTCGTCGTAGCCGTTGTCGTCGTCGCGCGTCGGCGGCTCGGACAGGTCGTCGTCGCTGGGGCCGTCATCCTCGTCGCGGACGGTGTCGCCGCCCTTTTCGACGATGCGGATGTGCCGGCCTGAGGCACTGCGTTCGACTTCACGGCGAATGAACTGTACTGAATACGCCACCACGCGAATGCGCGAGCGGCGCTGGCCGTCGTTGGTCGTCCAGGTGTCCTGCTCGAGGCGTCCCTCCACGAAAACCGGCGAGCCCTTCTTCAGGTACTCGGCACAGCTTTCCGCCAGCTTGCGCCAGCTGACCACGTCGATGAAACAGGTCCGGTCGTGTTTCTCACCGGAGCTGGTGGTGTAGCTGTCGCTGACCGCCAGGCGGAACTCCGTTACCGGCGTGCCCGACGGGGTGTGGCGCAAATCAGGGTCGCGAGCGAGGTTGCCCACCAGGAAAACCTTGTTCAGCGTGATCATGTCAGGTCCGTTCGTCTCGAGTCGTCGTCAGTTAGCTAGCGGCGGCCGCTTCTTCCTTCTTCTCGGACTTCTCATCCTTGTCGTCCGAGGACTCGCGGCTGCGGCCCGGCTTGGCGTCGTAGCGTTTGAACCACTTCTCGATCGGCACGCCTTCGCGGTTGACGAACATGTAGCGAAGGATGCGCTCGGTCAGGCGGCACTCCAGCTCGATTTCCGCGAGCTTCAGCGTTTCGCTGCGGAACGCGGTCAGGATGTACGCGCCGCGCTTGTTCTTGCGAACTTCATAGGCGAGGCGCTGCTCGGCCCAGAGTTCCGCGCGGATGATGGTGGCGCCGTGCTTTTCCAGCACGCCCTTGCACAACTCAACCGCGGCTTCGGGGTCCTTGTTGGCGAACCCCGGGTCGACGAGGAACAGCCCCTCGTAGATCCTCATTCCGTCTTCCGTCATGACTTCTCCTTCCCCGGTCGAGGTTGCCCCTTCGGTCTGCGCGCCCGGCGCCTCCGGGGAGGTCGGCACCGGGAAGGGCTATGGTCGGGCCAAAACTACTTCTTGGCCTCTGGTTTCTTGGCTGCTCCGGGTGCGGCGCCCGGCTTGCCGGCTTCCTGCAGTTCCTGCGCCTTGTTGAGGGCGGCCGCGCGGCGCGCCTGGGCGCACTTCACGACGATGCCTTCCGGGTTCGGGATCAGCTCCGCGCCTTCGGGGATGCTGAGGTCCTTGAACTTCAGCGAGTCGTCGACTTCGAGCTTGGTGACCTCGACTTCGACGTACTTGGGAATCTTGTCGGCCGGGCAGTTGACTTCGACGTCGCCGTGGAGCACTTCAAGCAGACCGCCGTGGGCGGCGCCGCGCGGCGTGCCGACGAAGGTCAGCGGCAGGCGCAGCTTGACCTTTTCATCGAGGTTGATGCGGATGAAATCGATGTGCTGCAGGTTGTCGCCCAGGTGGTCGCGCTGCAGCCCGCGCACGAGGGCGGTCTGCTTGCCGTCACCGAGGTCGAGCTCGACGACGTGCGAAGCATCGTGGACGAGCTTTTCGACGTCCGTGTAGCTGAACTGGAGGTTGATGTTGCCCTCACCCTTGCCGTACAGCACGCCGGGGAGGTGGCCTTCTGCGCGCAGCTTGCGCATGGCCTTCGTGCCGCTGTTCTCGCGGCGCGAGGCCTTCAACGTTGGAATCTGCATTTCTGCCTCAGTAGTGGACCCCGTGGCCTGCGGACCGCACCGTGCGGTATGGCCTGCCCCGGGCTCGTTCCCGTAAAACTTCTACTTCTTTACCGCGAATTTCGCGGCTGCAAAGCCGCAGCGCTCACCTTTCGTGTCGCGGGCGAACACTTTGAGAATGTAGTCACCGGGTTCAAGGGGGGAGTCGAGTTTTCCTTTGTAGAAATACTTGTGCAGGATGACGGGGGTTCCGTCCTCCGTCTTCCCGTCGACGGAGCCTTCGCCGTCCGGCGTCACCTTCAGCTTCGCGACCACCTTGTCGTTGCTGTTGGCGTGGTTGGCCGCGATCACGTCCTCGGCCTTGGCGCGGGCCTTGTCGTCGTCGCCGGTCAGCGCGGCCTTGTCGAATTCCTTGACGTCGTGCGCCTGGCTGGAGCGGGTGACCTCAACCCAGAACTCGGGGTCGAGGTCCTTGGTGCGGCTCGGGCTGCTGATGGTCAGCGTGAATTCGCCGTCGTCGCCCTGCGTGGCTTCCAGGTGCAGGTCGAGCTTCGGGTACTGGATCTGCAGCCCGGGGTCGCCGGTCAGGTTGTAGAGCGCGAGGTGCG
>JAGQRI010000357.1 GCA_020425515.1 Planctomycetota bacterium
CCCAGCTCGCGCGCCGGTTTGTCGAGCACATTGATGGTTTCGGTGAAGCTGAGCTTGCCTTGGAGCGCGGACGTCTCGTCCGCACCCGATGCGGGCAGGATGCCCGCGATCCGCCCGGTCTCCACCAGCCCCGCGCTGGACAGGACCGTATCGGCCGTCAGCACTTCGCCGTTGTCGAGCTCCACGCCACTCGCGCGATTGCCGTCAGTGATAATGCGCGAAACCCCGGCCTTCATGCGTAGCTCGCCGCCGGCCTTTCTGTAGCGGTCGATCAGCAGCTTCAGGATGTGCCGCACACCGGCCTGCGGTCTGGCGAAGCCTTCGAAGAAGATGCTTTTGAACATCACCACGAACTGGTCCCAGTCCATGTCGTTCTCGCGCGCGCTGCCGTAGTACATCAGCGGGCAGAACAGCATGTCGGCCAGCACGGGATCAGAGATGTGCGACTCGACAATCTCGCGCGCGTTCAGTGTCGGCGCGTCGAGGTCCAGTTCGTTGTAGTCGCGCACGGCCTGGGTCAACTTGTCGAAGCCGTCGGCCTGTTGCGGGAACGCGCGGGCTACTTCGCTACGGAGCAATTCGAAGTCGTTGCTGAACTTCAGCTTCTCGCCCGGCCAGCTTATCGCGGAATGCCCCTGCTGGTGCAGATCGAGTTCATCCCAGCGGATGCGCAACTGCTTCAGCAATCGCGTCAGCGGCAGGCCTCGCGCGCCCTTGGGCGCATAGTTCGTCATCGCGTGCAGCCCGACGTCGAACTGGTGCCCCTTGAACTGGTAAAACGAGTTCAACCCGCCCCACACGTAATGACGCTCCAGCACGACAACTTTCTTGTCGTACATGGCCAGGCGGATGCCGGCGCCAAGCCCGGACATCCCCGCACCGATGATGATGGCGTCGTAGTGCATCGCTTCTCCGTAGCGCAGGCTTCCAGCCTGCACTGAACGCGGGCGTCCCGCCCGCGTCAGCCGTGGACGAGACGTCCACAGCCGGTGCAGCCGAGACGGCTGCGCTACGACACCAGTTCCTTGTCGGCCATCTTGTCGCGCAGGTACGCCACGCAACTGTCGAGGCTTGCAAGGTGCTCGTAGTCCGTGTCGGGCACGTGCACGCCGTAGCGCTTGCGCAGCTCCATCACGATGTCGAGGAAGTCCATCGAATCCAGGTCGAGCTGGTCGCGCAGGCGCTCGGCCGGGTTGATGTTGCTGGTGTCCTCGTCGGGGTTGATGTCGTTGATGATCCCGATGATGGCCTGCTTGATCTGTTCGTCTGTCATTGCTTCTTCCTTCTTGGTTGTGCCTTGCGGCTTGGTTTCTTGTTGGTGCTTCGTGATTCGCTCCGGGCTGCGCCCGGACCCCGGCCTTTCGGCCGGGGTTTCTGTTACTCCTGATATTTTTTGACGATCAATGCGCTGTTGATGCCGAGCATGCCGAAGCTCATGTTCATGATCGTCTTGATTTCTCCCGCCTGTTTCGGCTCGTTGATGACCAGACCGCGCACCGCGCATTCCGGGTCGAGCTCGTCCACGTTGATCGTCGGGTGCACCACGCCGTCCTCAAAGCTGGGCAGGTTGCCGGCCAGTTCCAGCGCGCCCGCGGCCCCCATCGCGTGGCCGATGTAGCTCTTGGTATTGTTCACGTGCACGCCGTCGAAGTCGCCGAACACGGCGTTGACCGCGGCCGCTTCCATCTGGTCGCCGCTGGGCGTGCTGGTGGCGTGGGTGTTCACGATGTCGACGTC
>JAGQRI010000358.1 GCA_020425515.1 Planctomycetota bacterium
GGCGAGACGCCCACGACCGGTGCAGGCGAGACGCCTGCGCTACTGTTCCTTCACGGCAACCCGACCTGGTCGTTCTACTGGCGCCACCTGATCCAGCAGTTTCGCACCAGCAACCGCTGCGTCGCGATGGACCACATGGGCTGCGGGCTCTCCGACAAGCCGCAGTTCTACCCGTACACGCTGGCGCAGCACATCGAGAACGCCCGCGCGCTCGTCTACAAACTCGACCTGCGCGACATCGTCCTGTGCGTGCACGACTGGGGCGGCGCGATCGGCATGGGGCTGGCCGCGCAGATACCCGACCGCATCAAGGGTTTTGTCGTGTTTAACACGGCCGCGTTCCCCAGCCGGCGCATGCCGTTAAGCATCGGGCTGTGCCGTCTGCCGGGTTTCGGCGCGCTGGCGATACGCGGGCTGAACGCGTTCGTGCGTGGCGCGCTGGCACGTTGCGCGAAGAAGCCGCTGTCAGCCGAGGGCAAGGCCGGCTACCTCGCGCCCTACAGCAACTGGGACGACCGCATCGCCAACCTGCGCTTCGTGCAGGACATCCCGATGGGGCCGGGGCACGAAAGCTGGGAGACGATCAAAGAGGTCGAGGCCGGGCTCGCGCAGTTCAAACAGCACCCGATGCTGCTGTGCTGGGGACGGCACGATTTCGTGTTCAACGATCACTTCCTGCACGAGTGGCAGCAGCGCTTCCCGCAGGCCGAGACGCAGTATTTCGAGCAAGCCGGGCATTTTGTGGTGGAGGACGCCCGCGCCGAAATCATCGCGGCAATGAAGAAATTTCTCGCGGGCGAAAAGCAGACCTACACGGACGAGCATCACTCGTCGGTGAACCTGCATGCATAGGCGGATTTGGATGGGCCACGAAAACACAAAAGCACGAAAGCGCCCTCGGCTTGCTTCGTTTCGTGGCAGTGCCTTTTGAGTTTTCGTGTTTTCGTGGCTGATTTCTGAGTGTCATGACGATCAGTGAAGCACAACTGAAACCGCAGACGGCGCCGGAGCAATCCGGGGCGCCGCGCTGCAACGTCAGCGACTTCATTTTCGAGCAGGCGAAGCAGCGCCCCGACCAAGCGGCAGTAATCGAGCACGCTTCCGGGCGCAAAGTCACCTACGTGCAGCTTGCTGAGAACATCGAGAACATCACCGCCGGTTTGAAGAAATTGGGTATCTGCGACGGCGCGCGCACAGTGTTTGCGATCAAGCCGGGCATCGAGTTCGTCGAAACCGTCTTCGCCCTGTTCCGCGCGGGCGCGGTGCCGGTCGTGGTCGATCCCGGCATGGGTGTGGACAACATGCTCAAGTGCATCGAGGAGGCCGAGCCCACGGCGCTGGTAGGCATCCCGATGGCGCACATGCTGAGCAAGCTCAAGAAGCGCGCTTTCCGCACCGTGAAGCAGCGCGTGACGGTCGGCCGGCGCTGGCTGTGGGGCGGCGCGACGCTCGATGAGCTGCGCAAGACCAAAGCAGACGGCGAATCCGCGCAGACGACCGCCGACACCACGGCCGCGATCCTGTTCACCTCCGGCGCGACGGGCGTGCCCAAGGGCGTCGTGTTCCGGCACGGCGTGTTCGTCGGCCAGACGGAGATGATCCGCGACGCCTACGACATCCAGCCCGGCGAAATCGACGTGCCGTGCTTTGCGCTGTTCGCGTTGTTCAGCGTGGCGATGGGCGTAACCATCGTGCTGCCCGAAATCGATTTCTCGAACCCCGGCAAGGCCTCGCCCGCCAGGGTCGTGGACGCCATCAACGCGCACCACGCCACCATGAGCTTCGGTTCGCCGGCCGTGTGGAAACGCGTCGGCCCCTACCTGGAACAGACCGGGATCACCTTGCCGACGGTGAAACGTATCCTGATCGCGGGCGCTCCGGTGCCGTACTCGACGCTTGCGATGTTCAAGGGCAAGCTTGCGGACGTTGGCGACCTGCACACGCCGTACGGAGCGACCGAATCGCTGCCGTTCAGCACGATCAGCGCGAGTGAGATCCTCGGCGAGACGCGTCTCGACACCGCCAACGGCAAGGGCACTTGCGTGGGCAAGCCGCTGCAGGGCGTGCAGGCCAAGGTGATCCGTTTCGTTGACGCCCCGATTGAAAGCATCGACGACGTCGAAGAAATGCCCGTCGGCGAAGTCGGCGAAATCATCGTCAACAGCGCCGTCACCACGCAGGAGTACTTCAACCGCCCGGAGAATACGAAGCTCGCCAAGATCCGT
>JAGQRI010000359.1 GCA_020425515.1 Planctomycetota bacterium
CATCGCGAGGACGGCGCCCTGATGGTCCACGGCAGCCCGCGCGAGCCGACGACCGAGTACATCCTTAAGCACGACGCCCACGGCGCCAACCAGGGCGTGCCGGAGGCGGTCAAGAAGATGACCGACATCTTCAACCAGTTTGAAGGCCTGTGCATGGTCGGGCACACGCATATCCCGTGCGTGATCGACGAGGCCTTCAACTACATGACCGAGAAGTCCCTCGACTACGAGTTCAAGCCGGAAAAGGGCAAGAAGTACGTGATCAACGTGGGCAGTGTCGGCCAGCCGCGCGACCGCGACACCCGCGCCTGCTACGTGATCTGGGACGAGAAGAAGTTCATCTGGCGCCGGGTCGAATACGACGTAAAGGTCACGGCCAAGAAGATCCGCGCCCTGAAAGACCTCGACGACTACAACGCCGACCGCCTGGAGCAGGGGATGTAGCCGAGCGCCGGGCAGGACGGATGGATGAACCCGCCCCCTGCCGGCATTAGTACTTGCGGGGATTGGGGCTGGCGGCGAGCCGGCTGAAACCTAAAACCCATCACCCGAAACCCGATGCGGGGCATCCCGCGGCGCTCCGGAATGCTAGAGTGCCGCACGGCAAAGACACGAAGGAGAAACGGTGCGTATCACCATCACCGCAAAGCACGTCAAGGTTACCGAGAAGATGAAGGGGTACGCTCGCGAGAAGCTGTCGAAGCTTGAGCGCTACTTCAACCGCATCGCCAACATCCAGGTCATCCTCGACAAGGACGGCATGGACAACGTCTGCGAAATCAACATCTCGACCGAGACCCACAACCAGGTCACCGCGATCGTGCACAACCAGGAAGACATGCACGCCGCCGTTGACCTGTGCGTCGACAAGGCCCACCGCCAGATCAAGAAGATCAAGGAAAAGCTCAAGGGCCACAAGGGCAGCGACCGCCGCAAGAAAATCGGGCGCGACGTCAAGCGCCTGACCACCCGCGTCGAGCGCGAATCGACCTACGAAGAAGCCAAGAACGAGTAGCAGCCCGGCACCCCCGCAGCAGGAAGCAGCATGGCCTTGTTCCCGCGACTCTTTCGGCGCTCAACCTCCGTCGTAGCTATCGGCGGTGGGACGGGCGCCTCGGGGCTGCTGCGCGGGCTTAAGGAACACACCGACAAGCTGACGGCCGTGGTCACCGTCGCCGACGACGGCGGCAGCAGCGGGCGTTTCCGCAAAGAGTTCGGCATGTTGCCCCCGGGCGACATCCGCAACTGCCTGGCCGCGCTGTCCGACGCCGGGCCGGTACTCGAGAAGCTGTTCCAGTACCGCTTTGAAGAGGGCGACCTGAAGGGTCACCCCTTCGGCAACATCTTCCTCGCCGCCATGACCCAGGTAACCGGCGACTTCGAGCAGGCCGTGCGCGAGGCCAACCGCGTGCTCAACGTGCGCGGGCGCGTGCTGCCGGCGACGGCGACAAAGATCAGCCTGATTGCCGAGCACGACGACGGCAGCAAGACCACCGGCGAGTCGCTGGTCGGCAAGGTCAACAAGCCGGTCAAGCGCCTCTCGATCAAGCCGGACGACGTGCCCGCCGGCACCGACGTGGTCGACGCCATCATGCAGGCCGACTTGGTGCTGCTCGGCCCGGGCAGCGTCTACACCAGCGTGCTGCCGAACCTGCTGATCCCGGAAATTCTCGACGCGCTGCTGAAGACCAACGCGGTCGTCGGTTACGTCTGCAACATCATGACCCAGCCGGGCGAAACGCAGGACTTCGTCGCCAGCCGCCACGCCGACGTGATCATCGAGCACACCAGCGAAGCGCTGCTCGATTTCGTGATCGTCAACACCGGCAAGATCCCCGACGGGCTCGCCCAGGCCTACGCCGCCGAACACTCGATCCCGGTCAAAGCCGACGTCGACAAACTGACCGAGTTGCCCGGCCACCCGCGCATCGTGACGGCCGACCTCGTGAAAGCCGACCACGTAGTGCGCCACCACCCCGGGCGCCTGGCCGAGCTGTGCCTCGCGACCTACAAGGAAATCGCCAAAGAAAAGGCAAAGGCCTAGCTGACGGGCTTTTACGCGAAGAGCTTTCCCTTGTCGCTGGTCTCTTCGCGGCCTTCGCTTCTCTTCGCACCTTCGCGTGAAAAAGCTAATCGCTCGAAGACTCGCGGGGTTTCCGCTTTGCCAGGATGGCCGCGTATATCATGCCGATGGCGAAGCCGCCGATGTGAGCCCACCAGGCTACGCCCGCGCTTTCGGTGCCGTTCATGCTGAGCTGCATTTCCTTCAGCGCGTTGATCACGTTCATGCCGATCCAGAACAGCAGGTAGAAGAACGCCGGCACGCGCACGATCAGCGGAATCACGATGATCGGGATGACGCTCACGACGCGCGCCCGCGGGTACAGCACGAAGAACGCGCCCATCACACCCGCGATCGCGCCCGACGCCCCCACCACCGGGATGCCTGCGTGCTCGCCCGCAAAGGCGATCTGCGTGATGCCCGCCGCAAGACCACAGGCCAGGTAGACGACCAGAAAGCCGATGCGCCCGAAGCGATCCTCGACGTTCGGCCCGAACACGAACAGCGAAAGCATGTTCCCCAGCAGGTGCCACAACCCGCCGTGCAGGAACATGCAGGTAATGAACGGCGCCAGGTGGCCGAAGGTCATCAGGTCGGTGTGGGCGCTGGCACTGAACAGGTGCGGGTAGTTCGCCGGCACCAGCCCCCAGCGCATGATGAACTCGTTCGGGTCCTGCACCGTAAGCTGCTGCGAGAACACCAGCACGTTCAGGGCGATCAGCAGCCAGGTGACGATCGGCCAGTTCTCAACCCGCTCGGTTGTCTTGATCGGGAACATCCCGCCAGATTACCAAGCCCGGGCGCGCATCGCTGCTGACAGCTTCTCCCCATTCCAAAATTGACTGTCACCGCTTGTATTGTCGCGCCCTCTGGTAATGAATGCCCGAAAGCAAGGAGCAGCAGTGGGCCGCGTCAACCAGGTCGTCAACCGCAACGGCGAGATCGTGCCGTTCCGCCGCAACCGCATCGTGCGGGCGATTCTCGCGTCGGTACGCGCGGCCGGCAGCAAAGAGGAATGGATCGCCGACAAGCTGGCCGACATGGTTGTCTACTTCCTCGATATGCAGCACGGCGACAGCACCACGCCACCCCAGGCCGAAGACGTTGACGACATGATCGAGAAAGCACTGCTGAGTTCGCCGGATCTGCACCCGGTTGCCCAGGCGTTCATCGCCGGGCGCCAGCAGCGCCGCGAAATCCGCGAGCTGGAAGAAACCATCACCACCGAGCACGCCCAGGGGCCGCAGGTCGCCCAGCCCGAGCAAGGGCTCGGGGGCTGGAACCGCTCCCGCATCGCCGCCGCCGTGATGCGCGAAAACAAGCTGGACGCGGGAATCGCGGGCGAAGTCGCGGAGGCCGTCGAACGCAAGGTGAACGAACTCGACCTGCCGCTGCTGACGACCGGGCTGATCCGCGAGCTGGTGGACGTCGAGCTGCTGTCGCGAGGGCTGATCAGCGAGCCGGGCAGCGTTTCGATCCCGCGCTTCGACCTGGAGCAATGGGTCTTCCCCGGCGAAGACACCGAGATGCCGCCCGTCGGCGCCCAGGCCGAGCTTTCTGAACGCGCCTCGCGCCGCGTGTTGAGCCAGTACTCGTTGCATTCGATCCTGCCGCCCGCCGTCCGCGAAGCGCACCTCGATGGCCGCCTCCACGTCGAAGCCCTGCACGCACCGGCCGCCGTGGCTGCCATGCGGCTGGACGTACCCGCGTTGCTCGGTGCCGGGGCCGGCTTCGGTTTGCAGCGCATGTTCGCGGAAAGCACCGCCGGTATCGGCGCGGCGCTGGCGCGACTGACCACCACCGTCGGCGCGGCAGCCGAGGTCACCAGCGGCCCGGTCTCATTGAAAGGACTCGACCGCGCGCTCGCGCTCCAGGCGCGCGACGACCCGGACCTGATCCAACGCGGCGAGCTGCAGGACGGCTTGCGCCTGCTGGCGGCCCAGGCGCCCGCCGGGCTGGTTCTCGAAGTCGGCCCGCCGGCCGGCAGCGCGCGCGACCTGATCGTTCGCACGCTGATCGACGCGCTCGCCGCGGCCGACGGCAGTCTGCGCCGCCGGGTCAGCCTGGAACTCTCGGTCACGCCCGGCGCCTTCGCCGATCCCGCCCGCCGCAGCCTGCTGGACCGCGCGGCCTCGGCGGCGAGCTATTGCGGCGCGCCGGTGTTCCGCCTGCGCGAGCCCGCCATGGAACGACCGGCCGGTTTGTTCGGCGACCTCGGCGCCGGGTTGCCGCACTCGGTCGTGATCGCCCGCACCGCCGTCAACATGGTCCGCCCGGCTTTGCAGGCGCCGACACTGGACGCGTACCTTGCCGCGCTCGACCCGGCAATCGAGCTGGCAGTGACCGGGCTGGCGGCGCGCACGCTGTACCTGGAGCGTGTGGCCATGCGCGATATCCCCGAGCCCGTGCCCGCCGCCGGGCGCATGCTCCGCGCGCTGGTCGGCAGCTCGCGCGAAGTGGAACTGGCGCCGCTGGGTCTCGGGCTGGTGTCGGCGCTGCTGGCTGGCGCGGATCACGAAAATGACCCGGGCGCGCAACGCATCGCGCAGCAGGTGCTCAGCTATGTCTCGTTCAAGTTCAAGGAGCGCGCCGGGCGCGAAGGACTCAGCGGGCGTCTGGGAACGAGTGTAGACCCCGCCGCGGCCATCCGTTGCGCGCGCGAGGACACGGCCCATGTATTCCGCGCCAACCCGGAATCCGCCTTGCGCCTGCGTCTGGGCCGGGAGAATGCCTACCGCGACGGGGCCTCACTGGAAGACGCGCTGCCCGTCAACGAGCGCATTGAAGCCGAAGGCGCCCTGCACACGCTGCTCGGGCGCGACGCCGTGGTGCGCACCGGCAGCACCGAAAGCCTGACCGCACCGGATGTGCTGGAACTGATCCGCAGTTGCGTGTCCGAGCGCGGCCCGCAACCGAACATGCTCGCCGTCAACGTCAGCAGCCGGACTTGCCGCGACTGCGGCGCGCGCTACCCGGCCAACCACGACGCCTGCCCGGTATGCGGCAGCACGGCCTGGGCCCTGCCGCCGGGGCAGAAGTCACTGTTCAACGGGGAGTGACTGGGGCGCCATGCGCGCGGGTTTAACAGCGAATGACCAATAACCAATTTCCAATTGCGCAGGGACTCGCGACTCCATGCTGAATTGGTCATTGGTAATTGCGGTTTCCCTTCCACCGCCCCATTGATCATTCCGTTCGGACTTTCGATCATTGGGCCTTCCCTGAGCCGCCCCATACGCGAGCGCCATGAAGTACCCACTTTTCGCACTCTCAACTCTGCTGCTACTGCTGGCCGCGTGCACTACGCCGCCTACCAACAACAGTTCGGGCGACGACGGCGGTGAGGACGGCAGCGACGCGCCGATCGAGGTCAACAAGCTCACCCACAGCCGCAAAGAGGCCGAGGCTTTCATCCGCCGCTATCCCTCATTGAAGGTCGGGTTGATCAACTACTTCGAGCCAACCAACGCCGAGCTTGAATCGCGCGAATTCTCGGCCGAGACGGTGGTCTTCCAGCTCGACTCCACGGGCGACACCGGGCTGCTGTACGACGCCACGGCCGACCGCGCCGTCGAGCTGATGGGCGACAACGGCTGGCCGGAAAGCGAAATCAAGTCCGAGCCCGACATCGAGGGCCACATGGCGCTCGTGAAGGTCGAAAGCATCGGCATCCCCGCGGGCGCCCACACCGGCGACTACATCCCGGTGCGCATCCGTCTGCTGGGCAACGCCTACGACATCCGCTCCGGCTTCGTCTACCCGACGCCGTTGCGCAACAACCTCGGGCGCACGGTGGCGATCCTCGAGCGCGGCTACCTGCCGCTCAACGCGGACAAGTACTTCGACAAGGACGGCAAGATCCTCGACGACCCGCCGCTGGCCGAGGGCGAAATCCCGCTCACGCGCGAACAGATCGAGGACGCCCGCAACCTGCAGAAACGCGACGGCGTCGGCGGCACCACCTTCCTGCTGCGCGCCGGCGTCAAGCTCGTGGCCGACGTCACCGACACCGAACTGGTGGCCGACCGCATCGTGCTGCCGATGGTGCG
>JAGQRI010000046.1 GCA_020425515.1 Planctomycetota bacterium
GGCATGACCGGCACGGCCATGACCGAGGCCGCCGAGTTCGCCAAGATCTACGAACTCGACGTCGTCGCCATGCCGACCAACCGCCCGCTCGTGCGTGAGGACCGCGACGACCTGATCTACGGGACCACAAAAGAGAAGTGGGAAGCCATCGCCGACGAGATCGAGAAGGTCCACAAGGACGGGCGCCCGATCCTGGTCGGTACGACCAGCGTCGAGAACTCGGAGCACCTGTCCCGCCTCCTCGACGTGCGCGGGCTGAAACACGCGACCCTGAACGCCAAGTACCACGAGCGCGAGGCCGACATCGTCGCGCAGGCCGGTCGCAAGGGGAACATCACCGTCGCCACCAACATGGCCGGCCGCGGTACCGACATCCTGCTCGGCGGCAACCCGAAGCACTCGGCGCTGCAGGAACTCAAGAAGGAAGGCATCAGCGTCGAGTCGCTGCTGCCGGAGGAAATGCAGAACGCCACTTCGTGGAACATCCCGCGCGACGTGATGCTGCGCGCGGAAGTCCAGTTCGACGAAATGGTCAGCGAGCGCGCCAAGAAGTACCAGCCCGACTGCGACGCCGAGCACGACGAGATCATCAAGGTCGGCGGGTTGTGCGTGATCGGCACCGAGCGCCACGAATCGCGCCGCATCGACAACCAGTTGCGCGGGCGCTGCGGGCGCCAGGGTGACCCGGGCAGCAGCCAGTTCTTCCTCAGCCTTGAGGACGAGTTGATGCGCCTGTTTGCCGGCCCCAAGATCAAGGGGCTGATGCAGACCCTCGGGCTCAAGGACGGCCAGCCGATCCAGGCCAAGATGGTCAGTAGCAGCGTCGAGCGCGCCCAGAAGAAAGTCGAGCAGCGCAACTTCGACATCCGCAAAAACCTGATCGAGTACGACGACGTCAACAACGGCCAGCGCAAGGCCGTCTACCGCATGCGCCAGGTCTTCCTTGCCGGCATGTCACGCGGCGATTACTTCGAGCTCGAAAACCAGGTGCGCAAGCACGTCCGGGCCGAGATCAAGAAGATCGACAACCTCGAAACCGTCACCGACAAGACCCGCTTCAGCGCGCGCGTCGCCAAGGAACTCAGCCACTGGGTCGACAAGGAGCACGACGCCGAGATCAGCGAAGACGCCCTGCGCGACATCCCGTGCGAGGAAGCCGTCTTCCGCTGCGCCCAGACCGTGCGCTCGAAGATCCACGGCGAGAAGCTGCGCGAGGCCGTCAACGACCGCATCGAAAACGTCATCCAGGCCAGCCTCGAGAAGCACGTGCTGAACGACGTCGAGCGCCCCGAGCTGTGGGAGCTGCCGGCCGTCGCGGAAGACTACAAGCGCGCCTTCAACGCCGAGATCAACCCGGAAGACTTCCCGCGCGGGCAGGGCGGCGTCGAGCACTACAACACGCTGAAGGATCATCTGCTTGAGGAAGCCACCAAGAACTACAAGGAGCGCGAGCGCATCATCTGCAGCGACCAGGACGGCAACCTGCTTAAGACTCCGGGCGGGCGCCCGGCCCACGGGCGCATGCGCCAGCTCGAGCGCTACCTGCTACTGCAAAGCATCGACGAGCACTGGAAGCAGCACCTGCGCAACCTCGACGTGCTGAAGGGCAGCATCCACTGGGAAAGCTACGCGCAGAAGGACCCGAAGGACGCCTACAAGAAGAAGGGCCACGAGATCTTCGAGGTGATGCTCGACCAGGTGGACCTCGAGGTCATCAGCACGCTGTTCCGCATCGAGGTGAAGTTCGAGAAACCGCCCGAGCAGCGCGCCATGGACCAGGGCGCCACCGCCACGCACCCCTCGGCCGGCACGACGACGACCAGCGGCATGTCCGCGCCGCAACCCACCGCCGCGCAGGCCGAGACCCGAAGGCAGATGGACCAGGCCTCGCAGGGCGGCAGCGGCTCAGCCAACACCGGCTACCGCGCAAGGGAGAAGAAGAAGCTCCCCGGCCCCAACGAGCCCTGCTGGTGCGGCTCAGGCAAGAAGTACAAGAAGTGCCACATGGCCGAAGACGAAGCCAAAGCCGCGCGGTAGGGGCATGCACCGGCTGCGGACGCACAGACTTTCCGGGGTGCTTCTGGCATGGCCGACAAGCTGAGATGTCTGAACTGCGGCGCGCCGATCAAGGCTGCTTCGGTATCCCGATCGCGGCGGTTTGCGAAGTGCCGTTTCTGCGGGTCGATCCATAACGTTGGCGAGTACTTTGCCAGTCAGGGACGGGAAGCCGCTGAACTTACCGCGGCTGAGGACATTGCGCGTGCCGAGCGTGAACTTCCTTCGGGCATCGAGTGGATCGTCAGGGCGTACTCACTTGTAGCCATGCTGGTGCTGGGCGCGGTGTACTTCCCGGCGGCGATGATGTTCATGTTCAGTTTGGCCGGGACCTCCTACTGGCCGTTCGTGCTGGCGGCCGTGATCGGCGTTCCGCTCTTTGTTTGCCCGCTGTGGTACTGGTTGTTCCATCGGTTGGCGAAAGGCGTCTCACCATGACGGTGACGGAGCTCAATTGCCCGGCGTGCGCGGCGCCGCTGCGGGTAGCCGACCTGGACAAGGAGTCGGGTGCGGCAACATGCTCATATTGCGGCCACGAGTTCGACGCGCTGCCGCTGCTGAAGAAACCGGAAGCAACCCCGAATCACTACCTGAGGGCCCGCCTCCGCGCCGAGCAGCGCCGCAGGAAGCTGGTGATGATTGCCTGTTGGGTGACGTTTGCGGCGTGTTTTGTCGGTCTGTGCCTTCTGCCGCCGTGGAAGGTCTGGCGTAGCGACAGCTACTGGCTGCGCCCGGTGTCTGTGCTGCTGATTCTCGGCACGTTGTTCATGTTCTCGGGCGCAATCGGCGCCACCGGCAGGTTTCGCAAGCATGCAAAACGCGTCGCGTTCGAACACGACGATGCCGAAGCAGACAACAAGGCCGCGCGGTAGGAACGCGGGCGTCCCGCCCGCACCCGGTTCAGGGTGGATTCTGCTGCCGCCGGCCCGCCCCATACCTAGAATGAAGGTATGGAGAGAACGACCGGCATTTCCCGGTATCGCACACCGCTACGGCGGAACTTCATGCTGATGGGCGTGTTGCTTGCGGTTTTCGGGGTTGTTTCGAGCAGCCTTCTAAGCGTCGTCGCGTTGCGTGGCGGCCCGATCGATCTCTTGGCGTTCCCTGTCGGGTTCAGTGTCGCAGGGACGTTGCTGTTTCTGCTGGCGCGCGTGCGGACTGTAGAACTGGATTGGGAAAACAAAGTCATCCGGGAGCACGGTCGGGGCTGCGTGCGTGAGCATCCCTTTTCGAGCGTCTTCAAGGTCTACGAGCGAGAAGTCAACTGGGGGCCGCGCACGGAGGTGGACGTCGAACTGATAATGGAAAGAGGCACGCACACTATCCGGCTCATGACGCGCTGGCTGGACTCTGCGGAGCGTCAGCGGATTGTTCAGCGACTTTCACCATTTGCCCGCTAGCGGCGTCGGCCAATTCGGGCTCCGAAGTCCACACGGGATTTAATGTCTATCCTACCAAGGTCGAAGCAGGCACTCGTCAGCCCGGCACGCGAATGCCGGGCTTTTGTGTGCCTTGTCGGGACACTCCGAAGGCCCGGCACTGGCGTGCCGGGCTGACGTGCTTGTGCGTTCCCAAGAAATGTCGCACGCCTTTGTAGGCTTCTTGTGGTTGATGAACACGAGGAGTCTTTTCATGTCTAAGAAGAAGTATCGCAGGCAGGGCGGGAGTGCGCCCGTGGCCTCTCATTCCGTCCCGGTGGCGGATTCTGCGGCGGCTGATGCTGCCAAGTCGGATGGCGAGATCAGTGTTGAGGAAGCTCGCCGCATGCTGGGCGACGCGGCGCGGTTTCTGCACGACGCCCTGAAGCTGGCTCGCAAGGCGCTGGACGGCGTGGACGTTGAGCAGTTGCAGAAGCAGGCCCAGGGCGAGCCCCAGCCCGCCGACCCGCAGCCCGCGGACCAGCGTAAGCGCCCGCGCGGCTCGCGCCCGATTGCGCTGGTGCTGCTGGGTCTCGGCAACTCGGCCGCGCGCTTGTTGAAGCAGGTGATGCGCGTGCTGCAACCCGAGCTGTTCGGCGCGAAACCACCGAAGAAGAGCGACTGGCTCGATGCTGCGGCGAAGGCATCGATGGCCGAGATGCTGGGGAAGAAACTGGCCGCGATCAGGGCGTAGTTGGCGGCTGGTGATTAGTGGCTGGTGGCTGGAGTTTGGTTGCCGGGAGCGAGGTTAGCCGTCGGTGCAAATCGACGGCATTGGGTGGGTAATTGATCGGTAGTTCGTGGCACAGACAATCCTGTCTGTGGTCGCGGCGGATTCTCGTCGCGACAACTCGGGCTGAGTGCAACTCAGCCCGCACAGGCAGGAATCTGCGCAGCAGATGTTGGCTGGGCAATGCACTGCATTGCCGCCAATCTGTGCCACTGCCCCCGGTTTACACCGGGGCTGGGCTGATTTGGCTCGCTACCAGCTATCAACCACCAACTACCGACTGTGATGAAACCCACCTAGTGAATCTGTGCGCCATTCCCATTGACGTGTAAGTAAGAACTTACTTAGATAAGGGCATGGCCACCCTGACACGAAAACCACAGGCACAGCGGCGCGAGGAAATCGTGCAGGCCGTGCTGCGCATCATTGGCGAGCGCGGCGTGACAGCGCTTTCCACCAACGCACTCGCCGACGAGGTGGGCGTCACCAGCGGCGCGCTGTTCCGGCATTTCCCTTCGCTCGATGCCATTCTCGAAGGCGCCGTCACCTATGCGGTGGCTCGCTTGGACGAAACATTCCCAGACGCCGACCTGCCGCCGCTGGAACGCCTGACGCAAATGGCGCGCAACCGCGTGAACCTGCTCGGCGACAACCCGGGGCTGGCGTGGCTGCTGCGCTCCGAGCAGGCCTACCTGACCCTGCCCGCGGGCTCATTGGCGCAGTTACGCGCGGTGGCGAAACGCTCCAGGAAGTACCTGCTGCGCGCGATCAGCGAGGCCGCGAAGCAGGGCGAGATTCGCAGCGACATCGCACCGGAAGAGTTGCTGGTGCCGATCATGGGCACGATTCACGCGCTGGTGGGCATGCCGGGCGTGCACCGGTCGCGCCGTAAACCTGACACCGAACGCATTCTACAGGCGCTGCTGAAAATGCTCGCGCCGCTGAAGCCGGGACAAAAGGGCAAGTGATTCAAGGAGACAAGCCATGACGATTACAACGGACACGCCGGTCGGGAGCATCGCCAGCGAGGCGCCGCTTTCAACGCGAGTTTTCGCGCGGCACGGCATCGACTACTGCTGCGGCGGGGGGCGCCCCCTGGGTGAAGTCTGCGCCGAGAAAGGGCTGGAGCCCGACAGCATCGTCAGCGAAATCGAAAGCGAACTGCAATCCGGTACCGAGCCGTCCACGCGCTGGGACACCGCCCCGCTGGACCAGTTGATCGACCACATCCTGAAGGTCTACCACGAGCCCCTGTGGGAAGAACTCGATCGCCTTGAGGCCATGGCCGTGAAGGTGCACCAGGTACACGGCGAGAAACAGCCCGAGATGCTGACCGGAATTGTCGACGTGTTCACGGCGCTCAAGTTTGAGCTCGACCAGCACATGCGCAAGGAAGAGGACATCCTGTTCCCGATGATCAAGGGCGGGCAGGGTGAGATGGCCGGCCCGCCGGTGCAGGTCATGAAGCACGAGCACGAAACCGCCGGCGAAGCGCTGCGCCGCCTGCGCCTGCTGACGGACAACTACAACGTGCCGGAAGGCGCGTGCAACACCTGGCGGGCGCTGTGGCACGGTCTGGCCGCGCTGGAGAAGGACCTGCACGAGCACATCCACCTCGAGAACAACATTCTGTTCCCGCGCGCGCTTTCAGGCTGATCGGGTAACGGGACGATCAGCGGGCAGCCTGCCGGCACCCCACGCGTCGGCGGGCTGTTGCTTAGTCTTCCGCGTACAGGTCGGGGTCGGCGTCGAACTCTTCTTTGCAGTGCTTGCTGCAGAAGTAGTAGGTCTTGCCCTTGTACTCGCTGCTGGGCGTGTCGGCGACGACGCGCACCTTCATCTGGCAGATCGGGTCGATGGCGATTTTCGCGGTCTCGGCCGGCTGTTCCGCGGGTTTCAGCGTGTGCAGGTACTCGACCAGGCGGCCGAGCTGTGCGTCACTCAGGTACGGACGGTAGCCCGGCATCAGCGGCAGAAAACCGTCGACGATCTTGTCCGCCGGGCTGGTGATCGACTCGCGCAGGTAGGCGTCGTCGGCCGAGGTCATCTTGCCTCTGTTGAACATCACCATGCGCCCGGCGATGCCGCCCAGGTGCGGCGCGACCTTGTTGTTTTCGTGGCACGAGCGGCAGCCGAGCGTCTTGTAGATATGCTCGCCGCTCGCGTCGTCCGCGACAACCGCACGCACGCCGTTGCTTTCGGCCAGCGTGTTCGTGTCGGTCACGAGTTGCGCGAGGTCTTCGTCGTCGTCGCTGTGGTACACGCCGCGCACGTCGCCGCTACCGTCCACCAGGAAGAAGCTGCTGCTGTGCAGGATCGGGTTGTTCGGGTCATCGTCCTTTTCCACCAGCACGTGCATTTTCTGCGCGAGGGCTTTCAGGGTATCCGGCTGGGTGCGCAGCAGGATCCAGCGTTGCTCTTCGGGCGCCCATTCGTGCGCGTAGGCGTGCAGGGCGTCGATGGTGTCGTGCTCCGGGTCGACTGAAAACGAAACGAAGCGCACATCCGGGTTCTCAATCTGCCGCTGCACCAGCATCAGCTTCGAGGTCAGCACGGGACAGGCCGTCGTGCACTGGGTGAAGAAGAAATCGGCGATCCAGACGCGCCCGGCCAGGTCCTTGTTGGTCACCTGCTTGCCGTGCTGGTTGGTGAACTCGAAGTCGGGCGCCTTCCACATCACCTGCAGGCGTTCATTTTCGGGCAGCGGATTCGGCTGCGGCTGGTTGCCCGGGTGGAAGGCGTACCAGACGCCGCCGGCCAACAACCCGGCGCAGACCAGCGCGCCCGCGATAGCAAACCATAGTGCAAAACTGGATCGGGATTCTGTCGGCTCGGTGTCCATGGCCACGCCTCTGGTGCTTTATGTTGCGGGCATCCTACAATGCCGCGCATCGTACCCAACCATCGGTCAGGTGCGGCATATTGTCGCACCCGCGTTCGAACCGGCATCCAAGGAGACGAACATGCCCCAGATCTGGCAGCTTTCGGCGAACTATCGCGGCGTTACCGCAACCGGCACCTGCAACGGCTTCCCCGTGATGAAGGCCGACACCGGCGAGTCCGGCGAGAGCGGCTTCACCACGATGCCGCTGAACCCGGTGCTGATCGGCAAGGGCAACGTGCTGCGCATCGAAGTCACGCAAAAGAGCGACGATGCGGAGTTCAATTGCAGCGTCGAGGACGCGATGACCGGCGACATCATCGACACCGGCAACGCCGCGAAGATCGAACTGCCCGAGGGCGACCCGCCGCACGTTATCGAGATCAAGTTTGACTCGCCGCAGGACCTGTTTGCCGGGCTGCTCGCCAAGGCCGAACCCGCGGACGAGAAGAGCGTCGTGGACTACGCGATCAAGCTGCGCGACATGCTGAACGGCAAGGACGTCGACGGGCTGATGAAGGCCTTCACGCCGAAGTTCGAGGATATGTCGAAAGCCTTCGAGCAGCCGCTCGAGATGATGATGCAGCAGGCGCGCGGGATGATCGAAGCATTCTGTTCTGCCAGGCACGAGTTTGAGGCTGCCGACGTGAACGCCATCCCGTGCTGCGACAACAAGCTGTGGGAACTGAAGAACAAGGAAGGCGAGCCGCTGATCCAGGTCAAGGAAGAGGACGGCGTCATGCGCATGGACGCCTGCGTCGCCAGGCTGCCCGACGGCATCGCCATCGTCCGCTAGGCAATTCCGCGAACCGCCGCCGGCCGCCTCTCCCATGCGCGAAGGCGGCCGGTTGTGTTTGCTGGCGCGCGCGGGCGGCGTGGGGTATAATTCGGCATCCCCGGGGCGTCCCCGCGTAGGCGCCTGGCATGCAGAAACAATTCCTGGTACCGGCTCTCGCGATCTGCGGATTGCTCGTGCTGGCGTCTGTGTGGCAACTCAGCTCTTCGGGGCCGAAGCCGAAACCTTCCAAGCCGACGGAGTTGGCCTCGCTCAACGAAGACGCGCTCGAGGGCGCGCCGCTTGAAGCGACTTCGACTGCGCCGCCGAGCCTCGAAGAAACCGCGAACGCACGCGGCCAAGTCACGCCCGACGGCATCATCAACAAACCCACACAGCCGCCGCCGCCCGCGCCGCTGGTTGAGAACGACCCGGAAAAGGGGCGCGTCTGGGTGCGCCTGCTGGATGCCCGCAGCAACCAGCCGCTGGCCAACACGCGCTGCAGACTGGAAGCGATTTCCAACAACGCGAGCTGCTTCGGCGACTGGTACGGGCGCGTGGACGGCACGCCCGCGAAGTCGCGCAGCACGGACGGCAACGGGCTGCTTTCGCTGAGCGTGCAGGTGATGGACGACGACTCCGACGAGGAGCCGAACGCCGAGGTAATCTTCCACGCCGACGGCTGGGTGAGCAATTGCTCGATCCCGATTCCCCCCGGCTGGCAACCAACCTTTGGCATGTGCGCGTACATTGACGGAATGGTCGAGCTGCTGTCGGCGAAGGCGACCACGCCGCTTGACCTGCCTGTCGCGCCTGCTGCTAACCTCCATGTCGTGGTGCGGGACCGGTGGGGCGTGCCCCTGCCCGACGCCGAGCTGCGATTCGCGCTGGTCTATAAAGAAGGCGGCGTCAGCGACCTGCTTGCGCTGCGCGACGACGACCTGGAGCAGGTGGACGAAGACGGCATGGCCTACTGGATTGACGAATATCGCTCGATGGCCGGCAACACCGGCGTGTCGGCCAGTTTCAACGGTAAGCCGGTGGCGGAAGTTAACTACGCCCCCGGCATCGACGACGGGCCCGTGTTTGTCAGTGGCGACCAACGCGAACCCGTCGTGAGAAACGGCGCGGCAACCCTGCGCGGTCTGCCGTGCATGCGCGTGATCGCCGCCGGCTGGCACTCGCTGTACGGATTCGGTACGGCCGACCTGCAGATGGTGCCCGGCAGCAATGAGCTGAACGTCTACCTGCGCGGCGCCCCGCCGGGCAACCTGAAGGTCCGCGTCGAGTGGCACGGGGACGGGCCGGATGAAGACGACGAGCTGAGACTCGTCATGCGCAACACCGGTCCCTACGGCGAATGCGACCTGCTTGCCGAAAGCGAAGACGGGCACGAGTACGAATGGGACATTGAGCCGGCCGGGAGCGGAGTCTGGCAGGGGGTCATCAACAATGTCCCGCCGGGCTACTGGTGGCTGGAGGCATCGGCGCGCTACACGACAGGAACGGCGCAAGTCCGGGTCGATGCGGGCGCGACCAGCGACGTCGTCGTCTACATCGGTGATGACGCCTACGCCGAGTGGACGCCGGTGATTCGCTGCAACGGTGTGCCGCTTGAAAGCGCCAGCCTGCGCCTGCTGGGCGGCGACGAAGAGCGTACCCGCGAATACAACCTGTATCGCGACACGGAAAACGACAAACCCGAAACCGTTGAGCTGCGCGCCGGCGAGTACACGATCTGGATTCCCACACTGCCCGTCACCCGCATCTCGTTGAAGCCGGGCGAGCAGCGTACGGATGTTTTCGATCTGCTGACCACGAGCGTCGCGTTTTCGATTGACTCGGCGCTGGCCGCGCTGCTCACGCCGGAAGACAAGTGGGCGACGCTCAACCTGCTTCCCACGGGCGCCTGGGACGGCGTCGAGCAGCACCTGTACGCCATGGACAAAAAGATGCGCGAACGGGATGGGGAATACGACGTCCTGAAACCGGGCGTCACTCGCGTCTGGGACGTGCCGATCGGCAGCTATGTGTGGGAACTGATCGGCCTGCATGAACGCCTGTCGGGGTGGATCGAATTCTCGTCCACAGGCCCCGCCGGCGTGCGTTTTTCGCTGGACAACGCGCCCGGGCTGGAACTGCTGCAGGTTGAGAGGCGCGGCTTCATGGATGGCGACTGGGCCAATCTCAGCTTCGACGACGACCCGCTGACGGAGAGGGCGATGCTCGCGAGCGCCGACTCCTACGACGACGAATACGACAGCGTCAGCGAATACGTCATGAACGGCGACTACGTGCAGCAGTTGCGCGGGGCAAATTCGATCAGCTACGTGTTCGCCCCGCGCGGCACGATGCGCATGGAAGTCTCAAGCGACGTAGGCTACGGCTCGTTCCGCGTCAGTTTTCCGGGGCGCATTACGATCCAGCCCAGCCAGTTGATCGGGCCGCGTACCGCGGTCATCCGCCTGGTGCAGGAGGATGAAGACGCTGATGCGGATGAAGATGACTATGAAGAGCCTGAGTTCTACTACTACGGTCTCGTTTACTTCGAGGACGGCAGCTACGACGAATTCGCGCCCGAAGACGAAGTCGAATGGCCTGTGGGTACCGTGACGCTGATGGCCTCGCGCTATAAGGAAGGGGCCGACCGCATGCACCGGCGCGCCTTCGCGCGGGTCGAGTACCAGGTCAAGCCGGGCAAGCACACCATCGACCTGCGTACCTTCGAGTATCAGTTCTACGGCGAACTCGATATCGAGATCGTCGGACACAGTGGATCCGACACGCACTTTGACAGCTGGTGGCTCGACGACGGCAAGGGTCCGCACCCGGTGCTGCTGGCGCTGGACCAGTGTGTGCAGGGCGAGCCGCGCTACGTCAGCCTGGGTGAGCCCGGGCGCGTCATGCCCGACGGCAAGCTTGGCCTCAGCTATCGAAACCGACTGCTGCCGCCCGGCCGCTACAAGGTCATCCCGTGGGCCGGCGCGCCTGAGAAGTACTGCCCAACAGTCGAAGTGAAGCCGGGTGAACACGCCCGGGTGACGGCTATGATCGATTAGCCGGCTCGCGAGTTAATTTCGTAAGTATTTTGTTTGTAAACCTTTACGGGTTTCTCTCGACGCGCTTTTGCGCTTTGGTGGCCATTGACTAGCTGGTGCAGTAATTGTACCTTGGGTAAGCTTTTGAATGATAGTTCAAGTTTCTAAGCCGAAAGCACACCATGCAGGCAGCCGAAAGACGCCAGAAGAAAACCGAGCTCAAGCGAGAAGCGATCCTGCGCTCGGCCGCGGCTGCTTTCCGCCGCAAGGGCTACCACGGCACCAGCATGGAAGACATCAGCGAACAACTGCTGATGACCAAGGGCAGCCTGTACTACTACTTCAAAGACAAGGAGCAGATCCTGTTCGCGTGCCACGACTTCAGCCTCGACCGCGTGCTCGAAAAGATGCGCGAGGTGATGGAAGAACAGAAGGGCGCGAACAAGGCCGACAAGCTCGGTGCGCTGATCCAGGGGTTGGTCGACGTGATGATCGACGACCTGCAAGGGTCCGCGCTGGCGCTCGACTTCACGGCCCTGCGCGACGAGTTGCTTGAGCAGATCATCACCAAGCGCGACCAGTTCGAGCGCGGCATGCGCGTAGTGATCAGCGAAGGCGTGAAAAGCGGCGAGTTCCGCAATGTTGACCCGAAGCTCGCGACCTTCGCGATCCTCGGCGCGATCAACTGGATCAGCAAGTGGTACCGCCCGGACGGCAGCTTCAAGGCCGCCGACATCGGGCGCATGTATTCCGACCTGTTCGTGAAGGGATTGAGTAAGGGAGAGATTCCCGAGACGGGACAACGGGCTTAGGGCTCAGGGCTTGGGGCCCGGGGAAATGCACTTTCCCAATGCCCCAGGCCCGAAGCCCCAAACCCGCTTCTTTTGAAACAACGCTCCAACTGGAGATACGACTATGCAGGTACGCAAGACGATCAATACGTGGGACGACTGGACCGACTATTTCCAGATGTGGCGCGACGACGTGGGCGTCGAGATTCCCGAAGCCGAGAGCTTCTTCATGACCCCGCTGTACGACGACAAGCCCAGCAGCGAGGTCGAATTCGGCGACTTCGCCGGCGACCACAAGTGGGACCGCATCGGCCAGGTGCCCAACCAGACCATGCGCGACTCGCTGCTGCAGCTCGTGTTCGTGCAGGGCGACACCG
>JAGQRI010000360.1 GCA_020425515.1 Planctomycetota bacterium
CACGTGTTCGTCACCCGCGGCATCCTGAACCGCGTGAAAGACGAAGCCGAGCTGGCGGGCTTGCTCGGGCACGAGTGCACCCACGTTTTCGCGCGCCACAGCGTTGAGCGCATGACCGAGATGACCCTGATGGTGATCCCGGTGGCGCTGCTGGCCAGTATGGAGGAAACCCAGGGCATCGCGGTTGTCGGGCTGGTGGCGGTGCAGTTGCTCGGGCTGAGCTACAGCCGCGCCAATGAGGAGGAATCCGACCACTTCGGCATGCGCTTCGCCGCGCGCGCCGGCTATGCCCCGGACGGCGTGATCGGCGTGATGCGGATGCTGAACGACATCACGAACGAAGCGGGCGGCGCGCAGCCGGAGTTCCTTTCCACGCACCCGAACCCGGGCAACCGCGTGGACTACCTGACACAACAGCTCAACAAGGAGTACCCGGACGCCGCCGCCGGCAACTACGTCCGCAACGAGCCGGAGTTCCTGGGCGCCATGGTCGACATGCGCAACGCGCAGCCGGCCTACGACCTCGCCGACAAGGGCGACGCGGAAATGGGCGAGGCGTTCAAGCTGTATGAAACCGGCGGGCAGGAGGCGGCCGCGCCCAAGTACCGCAGCGCGCTGAGCTACTATCAGCAGGCGGTGCAGAAGGTGCCGGACCACGCAATCCTGCACGTGAACGTGGCGCAGGCGAAGTACTACCTGACCGACTACGACGGGGCCGAGCAGTCGATCCAGCAGGCGCTGAGCCTCGAAAGCGGAAGCTTCTGGCCCAACTTCATGGGCGGGCTGGTGGCGATCCAGCGCAACGACAACGCGGTGGCGCAGGCGCGTCTGGCCCGGTCGCTGGAACTGATCCCGGGCTCGCCTGTCGGGCTGTTCTACCTGGCCGTCGCCTATGAGCGCGAAAACAACAAGCCGGAGGCGGTAAAGAACTACCGCGCCAGCTACGACGCATTCCAGGGCGAAGGCGACATGGCCGAAAAGGCCCGCCAGAAGCTGATAGAACTCGGCGAGCCCGACCCCAAGCAGCAGTAGTTGCAGCTCACGAAGAAGGCCGGCGCTTTGCGCCGGCCTTCTTCAGTAATTCGTAATTCTGAATTGCCCTTAGAACCCTTCTTCCTCTTCTTCCGCGGCGCCGTCGAGTTCTTCCTGGATTGTCTTGACGCGCTCGTTGTCCGGGTCCAGGGCCTTGGCTTCATCGAGGGCTTTCTTGCACTTCTCGTTCTCGCCGGCCTGCATCCAGGTGGCCGCGATGTCGCACAGGGCGTCCACCTCGGCCTGCTCGGCTTCCTCCGGCGTGCTACCCGTTGCAAGCCGGCGCACGAACTCGAAGCTCTGGACGGCCTCGTCATAGCGCTTCAGCTTGCGCAGGGCGAACGCGCGGTAGCGGTGCGTGCGCACGTCCAGCGGCGCCACGTTGATCGCCTGGCGCGCCATGTCGGCCATCTTGGTCCAGTTGCGCCCGGGGTCGTAGACGTTCTGGATCAGCCACATGCGGACGTCGAGGTTGTTTTCATCGACGCTCATCCACTTCTCGGCCATCTCGACCGCCAACTCATTCTCGCCGGTCTGCTGATAGATCTGGTACAGGTACGCGTACGGCTGCGCGCTTTGCGGATAGGCGTGGCTGGCTTCCTTCAACCAGTGGATCACCATCGGTATGTTGCGCTCGCCCTGTGCGGCCTGCGCCATCATCAGGTAGGTCTTGTAGTCCTCAAGCCCGAGCCCGATTGCTTTCTCGAAGCACTCCCGCGAGACCTTGCCGCGCTCGGCCGCCTTCAGGTCGGTGTCGGTGCGCGCGAGCATCGCCTTGCAGTACCAGTAGGTGCTGCCGGCGTGGCCCTTCTTGCCCTCGGCGCCGGCCTTCTTGGCGAGCCCCAGGAAGGTCTCGGCGTCGAAGCGCGAACCCTGCTGCGTGTACGCCAGCGCGAGGGTCACCAGGTCGTCGATGGTCGCCTCGCCGTCCTCGTACCTGAAGTAAAGCTGGTCGGTGCGGTCTTCGCTGATTTCGGGCACCATGCGCAGCTCATTGATGCGCTCGTTCTTGACATAGTCGCGGAACTGCTTGTCGAAATCCTCCGGCTCCATCTGCAGGCAGAGACGGAATACTTCCGGCGGGGTCATCTTCTTGCCGAACGCCTCGATCATCGCGCGGATCTTGCTGACGCCGCCGAGCTTGGTGTCGATGAATTCGCACATCACGTTGCCCAGGTAGTAGGCGAACATCACTTTGCTGCCGTCCTGGAACCATTCGTTGAACTTGCGCACCGGCGGGATGTCGTCGGCCCAGTAGTGCATGTAAAGCTGGTCTTCCAGGTGCCGCTCGTACTCGGGGCTGGTGCGCTTTTCTTCGTACGAGCTGCTGCCTTCCGCCAGCCAGCGCGGGATCTGCCCGTTGCTGATCTGGAGCTGGAAGACGTGGTCCATCTCGTGCCGCAGGGTGCTGGCCCAGTTGTACGTGCCGGGCGGGCGGGCGCTGGGTGAATCCAGCGTGATCAGGTGCCCGAAGCACGCGCCCAGCGCGGGCAGCCCGGTAATGCCGACCGTGCGCACCTCGAAGTCTTCGTGGCGGTTGAAGGCCTCGACGGTGATCGGGGTGTCCGGCGTGAAGTCCCACTTCTTGATCAGGGCTTCCCAGTTGGTGTTGAGGTGTTCGAGGTACAGGTCCTTCATGACCGCCGCCTCGGACTTGTGCACCAGCAGGTTCCAGCGCCCGTCCTCGGTCTTCACGCGCTCGAAGTTCTTGTAGCTGTCGAGAAGCGTCAGCAGGTTGACGGTCTGCAGGTTGTTGCGCAGCGGGTCCTTGTCGAGCGCGGTCTCGAGCGACTTCTTGCCCAGCTCGTCGTCGCCGAAGTTCATCGCCGCCAGCCCCTGCCCGCGGTACGCGGTCCAGTGCTCGGGGTTGGCTTCCAGCGCCTGCTTGTACAGCGGCAGCGCCTCGGTGTAGCGGAAACGCTCGCTCAATCCATCCGCCACGATTTCGTAGAACCGCGCGGGCTTCGGGTTGATAGCCAGCATCGCCTTCTCGGCCTCGGCGTAGACGTCCTTCATCCCCA
>JAGQRI010000361.1 GCA_020425515.1 Planctomycetota bacterium
GGCATGCCGTGGATGTTGCCGCTGGGCGAGGTCAGCGGCGTGTTCAGGTCGCCGTGGGCGTCGATCCAGATCACGCCCATGGTCAGTTCGAGCTTCGGGTTGTCCTTGCGCAGCTCGGCTTCTTCCTCTTTATACGCCGCGACCAGCCCGGCGATCGTGCCGATGGCGATGCTGTGGTCGCCGCCGATCACCAGCGGGAAGGCGTCCTTCTTGACGATGCGCTTGATGTGCTCGTGGGCGGCGTCGCATGCCCGCGCGATCATCGGCAGGTGGTTCGCCTTGCCCTCGATGGAGATGGCCTTCTGGGCGCGTTCCACGTCGCGGATCAGCACGTCGCCGTGATCGACGAACGCCAGCCCCAACGCCTTTAGTTTCTCGTGCAGCCCGGCAATGCGGATCGCGCTCGGGCCCATGCCGACGCCGCGGCGCCCCGCGCCGTGATCCATCGGCACGCCGAGGATGTGGACCTCCTGGTCGTCCTGCAATCGGTTGAAACGTCTGCTGACCATGTCTGCTCTCAGTGCGCCCTGCCCGGACGCCGGAGTCTACCTTGCGCGCGCACGTTCCCGCCAGTGACTCGATGGACAGGAATTTGTGAAACCGGAACTTTTTCGCGCCCCGCGAAGGCCGAAACACAGGCCTTCACGGCCGGTCAGATTTTTTAGCGCCATCCACGACTGCGCCACCCCGCGCGAAGTTTGAGCGGGGAATCGTCCCCGCCGCAACCGGAGACGGACGATGGACCTTTCAGCAATTCCCTACCTTATCGTTTCGCGCGAGCTGGATTTCGGCTTCAGCAAGGAGCGCGTTTATCTGTGCCTGTGCCTGGTCGACCACATGGTGCTCGGCATCGGGCTGTCGCGTGACGAATCGCTGCGCCACATGGTCGCCGAACTGGAAGATCGCCACGGCGAACAGTTCGACGACGAGGACGACGGCTTCGAACTCGACTCCTTTTCAAACAACTAGGGGCCGCCATGCACACGGACATCACGTGGCACGGGCGCCCCGCCCGTGGCCGGCACGCGCAATTCGCACGCGAAACATTCGGGCTGGACGCGATCGGCGCAAAGCCGCCCGAGCCCTGCAAACTGCCCCTGCCGCAAGCCGGCGAGTGCATCGCGGTCGTCGGCCCCAGCGGCGCGGGCAAGACACTGGCGCTGCGGGCGCTGAATGCGACCGAGGTAAGCCCCCTGCGTTGCGAGGAACTCAACACGCCGGTGCTGGAGTTGTTCGACGCCCGCCTGCCGAGCGAGAGCGTGCTGCGTTCGCTCGCGCGTGTCGGGCTTGCGGACGGGCGCCTGTGGGCGCTGCGCGCGGGGCAGTTGTCGGCCGGGGAGTGCCGGCGCCTGGAGTTCGCCCTGGCGTTGTGCGGGCGCGAAGGCGTGCTGGTCGCCGACGAGTTCGACGCACACCTGGATTCCACAACCGCCTGCGTGCTCGCGCAGAACCTGCGGCGGCTGGTCGAACGCGACGCCCTGCAACTGGTCGTGTCGACCCACCGCCCCGAAACGCTGGCCTACCTGCAACCGCGGCGCGTGATCGAAATCGACGGCGGCATCGCGACCGAACGCGGCGACCTGCCCGGCGCGGCGCGCACGATGCTGGATGAGATCGAGATCGCCCCCGGGCGCCTGCGCGACTACGACCGCTTCAAACACTGGCACTATCTCGGCCCCGGGCGTCCCGGCCCGACCAGCGACGTGCTGCTGGCCACGCACCGCGGGCGCGCGGTCGGGATCGTGACGTTCGGCTACCCGCACCTGCTGCTGTCAATCAGGGCGGAGGCGCTGCCGCAGTTCGCGCCGCGGTGCATTGCGGGCGGCGGCGCGGGGGCGCTGAACCGCGACCTGCGCCTCTTGCAACGCGTCGTGGTCGAGCCGCGCTTTCGCGGCGTCGGCATCGCGCAGGCATTGATCCGCGCCGGGCTGGAACGCCTGCAAGTGCCGTACGTCGAATGCATCGCGCAGATGGGCGGCTTCAGCGACTTCCTTCTCGCCAGCGGCTTCCGGCAAGTCGGCGAGGTCGCCCCACCGCGCTCCGCCCGCAAATTGGCAGGCTTCCTGGCTGAGCGCGGCATCACGCCCGATGAGTTGCTTGAACCCGAACGCCGTGCCGCCGTGCGCGAACGCCTGGCCGGGGACGACCGCGAACAGCTCGACGGCATGCTGCGCGGGCTGGCCAACACGCGCATCCAGACCGGCTTCGGCTCGCTGCGCGACGGGCACGGCGGCATCCCCGAGACGCTGCTGCGCAAGGCGCTCGCACGCCTGCACGCCAGGCCCGGATACTTCCTGTGGACGCGGAGTGGCCGTGAGACTTGACGAGTTCTTCCACGTCGTTCGCTACTTCCCGCACGCGGCGCAGTTGAAGTTCCACGCCAGCGACGCGCGCTTCAAGGTGCTGATCGCCGGCGCGCGCTTCGGCAAAAGCATGGCCAGCGCGCGCGAGACGCTGGTCGAGGCACTGGCGGGTCCCACCCGCGGCTGGCTTGTCGGGCCGACCTACGCGCTGACCCGACCCGAGCTGGAATACCTGCGCGACGACGCGCTGGCCGGGCTCGGCGCGCAGGTAACGCAGACACGCATACCGCCGTCGCTGGCGACGCACTGGGGCGCGGAAATCGTCAGCCTGTCCGCCCAGATGCCGCAGGGGCTGCTCGGCTCGGAAATCGACTGGATGATCCTGTGCGAGGCCGCCCACCTCGACCGCGAGGCCTTCGAGCGTTTCCTGCGCGCGCGCCTGACCACGCGCAACGGGCGGCTGATCGTCCCCACCACGCCGCGCGGGCGGAACTGGATTCACGAACTGTACTCGCTCGGCAAGCGGGGCGAGCCCGGCTGGGAGAGTTTCCGCCACGCGACCTGGGAGAACCCGGGCGTAAGCGCGGCCGAGATCGAGTCCGCCCGTCGCAGCATGCCGCCGGAGACTTTCGACGAACAGTTCGGCGGCGAGTTCAGCTCGCTGGCCGGGCGCGTTTACCGCGAGTTCAGCCCGGCGATCCATGCCGCGCGCCTGTCGCCGCCGCCCGGCGCGGTCGTATACAAGGCGATCGACTTCGGCTTCACCAACCCGTTCGTCTGCCTGTGGGGCGCGCTCGACGGCGACGGCCGCCTGCTGGTGCTGCGCGAATACTACCGCGCGCAGGCAACCGTCGCCGACCACGCCGCCGAGCTGCAGGCCGGCGACGACGACTTCCGCAAACAGAGCTGCGAGATCGGGCCGGCCTGGGCGGACCCCTCGGGCGCGCTCGAGCGCAAGACGCTGCAGGAATCCGGCATCAGCACGCAGCCGGCCGACAACCGCCTGCGCGGCGGTATCGACATGGTGCGCCAGCGCCTGCTTGCCCGCGAGGACGGCACGCCCGGGCTGATCGTGGACGAAAGCTGCGTGAACCTGCTGCGCGAGTTCGAGTCGTACGAATGGGAGGAATCGTCCAGCGAGAACGAGCGCGTGCCCCGCAAACAGGACGACCACGCGCTCGACGCGCTGCGCTACCTGTGCGTGGCGCTGGGGCGCAAGGTCGCCTGGCGGCGGACTGAACTGCCCTGGTAGGGCGCGGCAAACCGCGCTCTGGCGGAACTTCCGGGTGTTCTGATATTCTCGCGCCATGGTTGAAGTCCGCAAATCCACGTGGCTGCTGCTTGGCGTGATGTGCCTGTTGATTTTCGCGCCGCTGTTTTTCATCGACGTGGACGGGCTTCCCGGCATGGACGAGGGCAACCTCGACAACAGCATCCACCCGTCCGTGCCGAACCCCGGGCCGAGCCGCCCGCACAAAACGAACGCGCCGGAAGACAACCGCCCGACGCGCACCCCGCCGCCCGAAAACGCGCCGGACAAACCGGAAAACGACTGACCGGGGCCGCCATTGCGCCGCGACGCCCGCAAAGGCAGCATGGTCGGGTTATTCTGTTCGCTCACGTCTGCCGACGTTCACGCCGGCCGGGGGGGGTCGTCGCCCGATGCTGGGCAAGTCCGATACCAAAGCCATGCAGGAGAAACTCGAGCTCCTGCGCTCCGAGAACGAGCAACTTCGGCGCAAGCTGATGCTGCTGTCGGGTGGGCAGACGCAGGGCTCAATGACCCTGGGCAACCTGACCAGTTTCGGGCAGACGCGCATCCCCGCGCCGCAGGCGACCATTGCAGGGCTGTCGGTCGCCTACCTGATCGTGGACAGCAAGTGGCGCGTGATCCGCATGAACACGCGCATGGCCGACTTCCTGAACGTCAGCAAGGACGTGGTGAACGCCAAGCCGCCGCTCGCCGAGTTCGACATGCTTGACTGGGCGCCCCACGTGTTCCAGACGCTGCTGCAGGACGTCGCGGAAACCGGCAGCGAGGAAATGTTCGAGGCTGAGCGCCCCAACCCGGTCAGCGCGCGCTCGGACTATTTCCAGTTCAAGGCCGTCTGGTCGGACAACCAGGGCACGGTCACGGTCGAGGACGTCACGCGCCTGCGCACCACGCGGCAGTTTTTCGAAAGGCTGGTCAGCCCGCGCATCGTCGAGAGACTTCTGGACAGCAACGAAGACCCGTTCATGTCGCACAAGCGGCAGATGAGCGTGCTGTTCGCCGACCTGCGCAGCTTCACGACGTTCTGCGA
>JAGQRI010000362.1 GCA_020425515.1 Planctomycetota bacterium
AGCACGCTTTCGAGCGTCGCTTCTTCATTGTAGGCCGGGATCACCACGGACAGCGTTTCCGTGCGCGTGGCCTTCGGCGCGTCCGTGTCGGGTTGCAGCAGGGGCTGGGTCGTCATGCCGTGATGCTAGACGCATCGCTGGGGGTGGCAAGGCATCAGACGACGCGGGCCAGCACGCGCAGGGCGATCGGGTCGCGGTTCAGGCGGTCGGCGCCGCGCAGCAGGTCCATGCAGTCGAAGCCGCGCATGGCCAGCACCTGCGCTTCCATGGGCGCGACCTTCTCGATGAACGCGAACGATTCGCCGGGTGTGGTCGTCCACGGCTCGTCTTTGCCGTAGCGGGCGAACAGGCGCGCGTGCACGGCGACGAAGTGGCTGGTGTGGTAGCCCTCGTTTTCGATCACGAAGCTGGTCTTGAGTTGGCCGGGATAGTGGCCCTTGAAGCGGTAGGTCGCGGCGACGCCGCCGGTGCCGGCAAAGGGCGCCTCGGCGGCGATGAACTCGCGGGCCTTCCAGCCGCTTTCGCCGGTGCTGAAACGGATCTTGCTGATGCGCAGCCCCTCGTTGACGCGGGCGCCTACGCGCTTGGCCAGGGCACGCCCGGCGCGGGTCTGGGTGGCGGCGAGGTATTCGCTGATCTTCTGCCGCCCGACGCGGGCCGACAGGTCGTTCAGCAGGAACAGGCAGGTCATCAGCACGCCTTCGCCCTGCCGCGAGGCGTAGGCGGTGTTGAAGATATGGTCCGGGCGGCGATTGCGCGAGGCCGCCATCAGGGCGTGGTTGTTGCGCTCGAGGCGGTCGCACAGGTAGGCGATGAAGCGGCGCGCTTCCAGGTTCGCCTCGCGCCCGTGGGCGCGGCGCATGACGGCTTCGAACTGGCGCGAGAGGCGCTCGGACGCGGCGGCGTCCACCATGATGGTGCTCATGCTTGGCTCCTACTGACGGTTGCGCAGGCGGATCAGCGCCAGCGGGTCATCCGGCGTTTCGCTGACGACCTGCAGCGCGCCGTTCTGCCACTTGAGAACGCGGGAGGTGCAGGCGTCGCTTTCGGTCTGCCAGATGGTGTAGATTTCCTGTTCGCCGTCGCCGTCGAGGTCTTCGCTGGTCAGCTCGCGCAGGAAGTTCCCGTGCGGGGCTTCGTACACGGCCAGCGGCGACTGGTCGCTGCCTTCCTTCGCGTTGAACAGGCTGAGGCGCACGGTCTGCTGCTCGGAATTGCGGGCCACGCACAGCGCGCCGGAGGGGAACTCGTCCTCGCCCATGCGGCACATGGCGACGTCGATGGTTTCGTCGTCGAGCCCGAAGCGCCCGGCGGTCACGGCCTCTTCCACTTCGTCGTAACTGGTGGTGGGCGGCGCGGCTTCTTCTTCGGGCGCCTTGAATTCGTCTTCGCCGTTGAGCGGGATCTTGATGATCGCGCCGGCGACCAGCCCTTCACCGGAAGTCAGGTCGTTGGCGCGGGCGATTTCGTTCCAGCGCCGCCCTGAACCATAGAAGCGCTCGGCCAGGCTCCAGAGGGTGTCGCCGCTCTGCACCCGGTACAGGATCGCCTTGCGGTTCATGTCCATGTTGACCTGGGCGTAGGCTTCGCTGCTGGCGGCCTCGGCATCGGTCATCTTGTCGAGCCCGAGCTTGAACAGCATGACGGAGCCCAGCATCACCACAAAGCCGACGAGGAGAGTGAGGATGTTGTTACGCATGGCGTTTCCCGGTTATCGGTGGCGTGAGGAATCGGGCGGTAGCCCGGCTCAAGGTAGTTCGGAAAGACGGCGTGGATTTATTGAGTGAAGTTGACGGAAATTGTTTATCGGACGGA
>JAGQRI010000363.1 GCA_020425515.1 Planctomycetota bacterium
CACATCATCCTCGACCACGGCATGGCCAACTACCGCACGGCCTACAAGGGCGAAATCTTCTCCTCAACGCTGTCCGAGACTTGGTTCAGCGGCAACGGGCTCGGCGCCAACTTCGGGCGGCTGGTCACGACCTTCGCCGAGGACGCGTTCAAGGGCTTCCATCCGGAACAGGAGTTCGAGGCCGACAACTGGGGCACACGCGCCCTGGCGGCTTCGGGCTACGCGCCAGAGGCAATGGCGAAGATGCTTGAGCGCATCGAAAGCTACGAAAAGGAGCACGAAGTGAAGCCCGAGGACTACCTGGCGCACCACCCGCCCATCGGCGATCGCATCCAGGCTGTGAAGGACCTGATCAAGAACGAAAAACTGAAGGGCAATCCGAACACGATGACGCCCGACGGTGTGAAGGCCCGCAACGACCGCTTTGCGGAAACCTTCAAATAGTCCACGGCTATGGCACGGAGAGGCGCCTTCGGGCGCCTCTCTTTTTTGCGCGCGGCAACCTCAGGGGCTACACTCACCCTGCTCACGCACTTGACCCTGTCCACCATGACGCGACCGCTCGTTATCCTGCTGGCGTTCCTGCCTGTCATCGTTTCCGCCTGCGCATCCCGCCCGTCGCTGTCCCGGGCTGAGCCGATCCAGGTCACCCGCCTGAGCTACCAGCCCTACGGTCGGGCGCGCAGCGTGTACGTGCAAGTCCGCGGCGGCTCACCTGACGCCGTGCTGCTGGAGCATGCGGATCCCTGGGCGGACGTTCTGCTGCCATTGGAGTACGGGCAGGCGCTGGTGCTGATCAGCAAGTGGCACGAGTACTCCTACGTGCGCACACGCGACCTCGGCATCAACTTCAAGGGCTGGGTCTACAGCTGCATCGTCACGCCGCACCCGCTGCAGGATCCGCCCTACCCGGCCAATGCACTCGACCCGGCCGACGCCGCCGAGCACCTGTATCCGTATGAGGAATTCGACGGCAACCCGATCATGCAGTCTGATCTGGCGAAGATAGACGAGTTTGAACGCGCCCTGGACCTCGCCCGCGGCGGCGACGCCGTCAACCCGGACAGCGAACTCATACGCAGGCGCATCTACGCCTGGGGCAAGGCCGGCGGGCTGATCCCGGACGGCGACTAGCTCTCCCTTGTGTGCAACCCCGCCACTTCCCTATCCTTATGGGTGAGGAGTGGCCTTCATGTTTGAGCGCGAACGCAGCCCCGAGGCGCTGCTGTCCCGCCCCGTTCCCGAGCGCTACAGGCTCGCGGGTGCGCTGGTCAAACGCGCGCTAGGGCTGCTCGACAAACCCGCCGGCGACAACGAACGCGCGAAGGCTCTGCTGGAATCGATCGCGGGCGCACTCGATGACCCCACCGACATCGAAACCCTCGACGACGCCATCGAGCGCTGCGTCGATGCGCTGACCGCCGACCCGCAGTTCGTCCCGGCGCTGGTCACGGCCGGCACGACGCTGATCCAGTACGCATGGGTCGAAGGCTGGACGCACCACCCGCGCCCGCTGCGCGACGCCCGCAAGTTGCTTGAACGCGCACTGGAACTGGCGCCGAAGGATGAAACCGCCTTCGAGGGGCTGCTGCGCTGTGAGCTGTTCGCCCGCCGCTTCGAGCCGGCGGGCGACTACCTCAACGACATCAAGGACGACCCCGCGCTCGATTACACCCACGCGCTCGGACGTGGCTTGTGGTTCGCGATGCACGAAAACTGGAAGGTCGCGGAGGACTGGTTTAATCGCGCGGTCAAAGCCGCAGGCGACGACACACGCCGCGCGAACGCGCTGATCGAGCTGGGCCTGGTGCTGATGCGCCAGGGCAATCTGCAGCTCGCCGACGCCCGCATGGGCGAGGGCGTGCTGCTGGCCGAGCCGAACCGCCTGCGCCTGCACCTGTGGTCGAAACTCAAGTATGAACGCGGGCGCTACGACGAAGCCTGGGAGCTCAACCGCCGCAGCCTCACCTTCGGCAACTTCCCGGCCGGCCAGCGCTGGCGCCAGGAGTTGCTGGTGTACTTCCGCCGGCTGAGTTTCGTACCCGGGCGCTATTTCTCACTGCCCGAGGAAAAAGCGAAAAACATCGACGGCCCGTTCCGCTACGTCGGCGGTGAGTACGTCGATACGGGCGACGTCGACGACCGCCACGACGACGAAGACGAGTTCGTCCCCAGCTTCCGCGCGAACCTGTTCCTGGAAGGCGAGCACCTGCCCGTCGTCAGCGAGATCGCCGACCCGGACGCAAGCTGGGAAGGGCGCGCGAAACTCACCGTCCGCGTGCTCGACCCCAAGACGTTCGAGAAACGCCCGCTAACACCCGGCGAGCGATTCAAGCCGGGCCAGTACGTAATGACCGATGAGAAGGCCGGCACGGTGTTCCACGTGCTGCTGATGCGCCGCCACAACCTGCACAACCCGTACCTCGACCTGCCGGAAGACGCCCGCAGCGTGTTCGACTTCGACCGCCAGGCCATGCAACGCTTCGAGAACGCGCCGTGGGACGTGCGCCTGATGTTGGCCGACCACGGCTTTGATCCACTTAT
>JAGQRI010000364.1 GCA_020425515.1 Planctomycetota bacterium
CAGAGCCGCAGCTTCTGCTACGTCGACGACCTGCTTAAAGGCCTGATGGCGCTGATGAACTACGAGGGCGCGCTGAAGTACGAGCCGTTCAATCTAGGTAACCCGCGCGAGCTGACCGTGCGTGAGTTGGCAAAGCTGGTCGTCGGCCTGACCGGCAGCAGCAGCGAGTTGCGCGAAGGCCCGGCCCAGCAGGACGACCCGGCGCGCCGCTGCCCGGTGATCGACCGCGCCAAGGCCGAGTTGGGCTTCGAGGCCAACATGCATGTTGAGCAGGGGCTGGCGAACACGATCGAGTATTTCAAACAGGCGCCCGCGCGCAGCAGCGCCGAATAGCATGGCGACCTACATCTACATCTGGAAAAGCGGCGAAGACGAGCAGGACGTGCACTACTCGTTCAGCCCGGAAGACGGCGTGGTCGGCGTGATGGCCATCGGGCGCCGGACCGGCGACATGCGCCTGCTGCACCCCTGCCCCGGCGACGACACCAACACCTGGTACCAGTGCGCCTGCAAGGCCGTCTGGAACCAGTGGGCCGTAGGCAATCTCCCCGAAACCACCAAGTACATCTACGGCGGGTAGTGGATTACAAGTCGCGTGGCACAGGCAATCCTGCCTGTGGGGGTGAGCGAAGCGAAGCCCTGCGCATCGCGGCACGATACGGCCCGTCTTCGCCAAGGCTTCGGCGGGCACCACGACAACGACCCGCAATTGCGGGTCGTTGTCGTGGTGGATCGGCTGGGACTCGAACCCAGAACCCACGGCTTAAAAGGCCGCTACTCTACCATTGAGCTACCGATCCATCGGGCGCGAGTGTAGTTACCGGCCCCGGCGGTTCCACCCCCGGCTTGCGGGCCAATGACAAACGGGCCGCGGTTGCAGCCCGTTCACCTGGATGCGCGCGCCGCCTACTTTTCCGGCTGGTCTTTGCCCTCTTTGTCTTCGCCTTCCTTGCCCTTATCGCCGTCCTTCTTTTCGTCTTCCGGCTTGGTGGGTTTGACTTCTTCCTTGGGCTTGGGCGCGATGTCTTTCTCGAACTCGAAGAACATCTCGTCCTGCAGCAGGCTCAGGTCCAGCCCGTCCTCGGCCTCGATGTTCTTGCCGATGAAGCGGTAGACGTACACCTTGGCCAGGCGCAGGTTCTTGAGGTCGTCCACGCCGTCCGCGATGGCGCGCACGGTTTCGGGCAACTCGACGTAGCTCGGCTCGCGGTTCTTCTGCATGCGCGAGTCGTCGATCTGCTCCGGCGTCTCGACGCCGAAGCGCGTGCTCTTGGTCAGGTCGATGGCGTCGCGCGTGATCACCCACAGCTCGATGTCGAACTCGCCGCGCTTGTCGTAGATCTTCCACGGGTAGGTCGGCGCGGGCGTCTTGAAGCTGACGTGCAGCGGTTTCGCGCTGCCGTCGGCGGGCAACCCGTCCTCGCTTTTCAGTTTGATCGCCAGCCAGTAGTACTCGTGCTCGAGGTAAAACCGCAGCACGCGCTCGTCCACTTCGCCGAAGCCGTTGTCTTTCAGCCAGCCCGCAAGCTCCTTGCCGCCCGCTTCGCCCTTGGCCTTGATCGGCTGGATGTTGTAGTCGCCGACGTCCAGCGCCTCGAAGAACTCGATGTCCTCCTCGGCTTCGTCGTAGCCGAGCGACGGGCCCGAGTCCTCGTCATCGCTCTTCTCCGGCTCCGGGATGCGCGAGACGACCTCGGTGAACTTGTCGATGTCGGTGAACACTTCCGGCGCGGCTTCTTCGTACTTGTCCGGCAAGGCCGCGAGCGGCAGCACCCAGGCGAACGAATCGAAGTTCTTCAGCTTGCCGTCGTCGGTGAATTCGTCGGCCTCCAGCGCCGCGGTGTTCACGGTGTAGGCCGGCTGGATCACCAGCTCTTCGCGCCCGTTGTCCCAGAACACCAGCCCGCGCTGGGCGCCGGAATCGACGTAGCCCTTGAACTCTTTGGGGCCGTGGATGCAGGCCTCGCCGGGCGCGGGTGACAGCGCCAGCGCGGCGAAGCAGCCCATCAGCGGCAGCAGGTAGCGGATTGATTTCATGCTCGCCTCCAACAACAAGGGGGCGCAACGCGTGCGCCCCCTTCGGGTGATTGCGTTGGCTTTACTTCATTTCCTTCTTCATCAGCTCGGAGGACTTGGTGGGGAAGCCGAGGTCGGACTCGAGCTTCGCCAGGTCCACCTTGTCGTCCATGCCGGCGCCGAAGAAGCGATAGCAGTATAAATCGCCTTCCTTCAGTTTCTTCAGCTTTGCGTCACTGTCGGCCAAGTCTTTGACCACCTTGGGCAGCCTGGCGTACTCGGTTTTGCGGTTGGCCTGGTACATCGCGGGATCCTTCTGCTTCACCGTCAGCAGCCCCTGCGCCTTGGTTTTCTCGGTGTCGATTTCGTCGGCGCTGATCACCCACAGCTCCAGGTCAAAGCTGCCGCGCCCCTGGTTGATCTTCATCGGGTAGACCGGCTTGTCGGTGTCGAAGCCGATCTGCAGCGGCTTGACTTCGCCGTTCTGCGGCAGCCCTTCGTCGCGGTGCAGCTTGACCGCCAGCCAGTAGTAGCTGTTTTCGATGTAGTGCTTCATGACCTTGGCGTCCACTTCGCCGAAGCCGTTGTCCTTCAGCCAGCCGTTCAGCTCGACGGCGCCGATTTCGCCCTTGGCCTTGACCGGCTGGATGGTGTAGTCGCCGACCTTCACTTCTTCGAGAAACTCGGCGCCCTCCTTTTCATCGTGAGCGTCGTCGGTCGGGTCCTCCGCGTTGCGCGGGTCGCCCCTCCAGACCGGCTCTTTCGGCTCGGTGAACTTGCCGAGTTCGGTGAACAGCTTGGCGTCGGCTTCCTTGTATGTGTCCGGCAGGTTCGGCACCGGCACGATCCAGGCCAGGGTGGTGAAGCCCTCGACCGCGTCGTTCTTTACCTTCAGCCCTTCGCCCTCGACCTTGTAGCTGGGGCGGATCACCAGCTCTTCGTGGCCGTCGCTGAACAGGATCAGCCCGCGTTGCGCGCCGGCCTTGATCGGGTACTTGAACTCGCGCGGCGGGTGCATGCAGGCTTCGGCCGTGGGCTGGGGGATCAGCGCCCACGCGGCGGTCAGGCTGAGCGCGCCGGCGGCGGCGAAGACCGGGAGTCGCTTGATGAATCGGTTCATGGATCAGTCCTTTTTGGTTTCGTTCTTCTCTTCTTTGGGCTCGGGCTTGAACTCGAAACTGAGGTCCTTGTCGAGCTTCGACAGGTCGGTCTTGCCGTCCAGCCCGGCGCCGAAGAAGCGGTAGCAGTACAGCTTGCCTTCCTTCAGCGACTTCAGTTTGTCGTTGGCGTCGGCGGCCTTGCGGACTTCCTCCGGCAGGCTTTCGTATTTGGTCTCGCGATTCGACTGGCCCATGAGACCGTCGTTCTGCTCGACGGTCGTGAGCCCGAACTTGCGGCTCTTGTCGAGGTCGAGTTCCTTGCCGGTGATCACCCACAGCTCAAGGTCAAAGCTGCCCTTGCCCTGGTTGATCTTGATGGGGTAGACCGGGGCGTCGGTCTTGAAGCTGATCTGCAGCGGCTTGACCTGGCCGTCCTTCGGCAGGCCCTCATCGCGTTGCAGCTTGACCGCGAGCCAGTAGTAGTCGTTGTCGAGGTAGTACTTCAGCACGTCGTCCTCCAGCGCGCCGAAGCCGTTGTCTTTCAGCCAGCCCTTCAGTTCGACCCCGCCGATTTCGCCGTGGGCCTTGACCGGCTGGATGGTGTAGTCGCCGACCTTCACTTCCTCGAGGAACTCGGCGCCCTGCTTGCTTTTCCCACCCCTGGCGCGGGGGCTGTCCTCGCGGGAGCTGTTGGCGGCGAATTCCTCGTAAGGCTTGGTGAAGGTCGCCAGCTTGTCGAACAGCTTCTCTTCGCCTTCCTTGTAGCTGTCGGGCAGGTTGGGCACGGGCACGACCCAGGCCAGCGTGGTGAAGCCCTCAACGGCGTCGTTCTTCACCTTCAACCCTTCGCCCTCGACCTTGTAGCTGGGGCGCAGGACCATGGTTTCGTGGCCGTCGGCGAACATCACCAGGCCTTTCTGCGCGCCGGCCTTGATCGGGTATTCGAACTCGCGCGGCGGGTGCAGGCAGCCCTGCACGGTTTGCGTGTTGGCGACGAAAAGGCTGCCGAATGCGACCGCGGCGGTCACGGCGCCGGCGGCCAGGACGTTGCGAAATGAGAACATGGGTCCCCCTCAATTGGATTTCGGTGCAGGGGTATGACGCAACACGCGCGCCGCGGGTTCCGGAATTCGTGGATCGTGTAAGTGGCTTGTGTGAAACGGGTTAAATGAGAGGGGCGGCCGTGATGGCCGCCCCGT
>JAGQRI010000047.1:0-493 GCA_020425515.1 Planctomycetota bacterium
AGTTCGCCAGCACCGAGCAGCAGCGCCGCCTGCTGGATTCCGTACCGCACGACTACGACCGCTACGCCGCCGTCCGCATTATGCTTGAGGAAATGCGCCACGGCATGCAGATGGCGAACGTGCTGGTCAACCACTTCGGCTCAAGCGGCAAGCTGGAAGCACGCAAGCTGCTCGAGCGCCGCGCATCCGGCGCCTTCCCGGAAGAGAAAAACCCGCGCTTGCTGGGCGCGTTCAACGAGGCCGTCGACAACTGGATCGACTTCTACACGTACACGTGCTTCGTCGATCGCGACGGCAAGTACCAGCTCAAGATGCTGTCGCCGTGCGGCTTCAGCCCGCTCGCTCGCAGCGCCGGCCCGATGCTTAAAGAGGAAGCATTCCACCTCGGTTCCGGCAACGACGGGCTGGGGCGCATCATCAAGGCGGGCAAGGTTCCGACCGGACTGCTGCAGAAGTGGTTCAACAAGTGGATCAGTGTCGCCACCGACCTGTT
>JAGQRI010000047.1:553-4870 GCA_020425515.1 Planctomycetota bacterium
GACGAGCAGCGCAAGGCCGGCAACATGGACTTCAACCGCAAAGAGCTCAATCACCACAACCGCGACCTCTACCACGCCGAGGTGACGGACCTGGTGAACCGCCTCAACAAGTTCGTCGCGGAAGGGCAGCCGTTGCTGTACGTGCCGGACATCAAGTTCCACCGCGCCATCGGGCGCTGGGCCAACCAGCCCTATAGCGTCACGGGCGAACTGCTGAGCGAAGAGGAATACCAGAAGCATCTGCAGGAGGTGCTGCCGACGGAGAAGGACCTCGCGATCGTGGCGGACATCTTCAAGGACCCGGACTGGATCCAGGAAAAGAAGATCCCCAACGACCCGTGGGCCTACCAGAAGGCCACCCACGCCGGCACCCACAACAAGGCATAGAGCGCCACAAGTAAGCAAACGGGGACGGAGAAATCCGTCCCCGTTGTCCGTCAGGTCGAGCGCGCGCAGGGTCTTCACGTGCTCCAGGTTCTGGAACCCCGCGTCGGTGAGTTTCTTGCAGGCCAGCAGCGCGACGGATTGCAGCGACTTGACGTCTTTGAGAAGCGCGAGGTCTGCGTCGGTCGCGTCCCTGAGTGCCGTGTATGCAAGATACTGCCCGTCTTTCTCCGCGCCGGACCAGCCCGGGCTGAGCACCTTGCCGCCCGACTGCCACGACTCCATGTCGGCTTCCAGTTCCGGTGGCGGCGACTCGTACAGCCTGAACGTACCGGCAATGTCGGGGATGGTGACGACGGCTTCAGTCTCGCCCGCCGGCGGTGAGCCCTCGTCCTGTGCATGCGCAGGCCCGCAGAGTAACAGGCAAGTCAGCAGCATCCAGGACAGCGCGACATCGGGTCGAAGCTGCCGCTCGCGCGTGGCAGGCATCGGTCTGTACAGTGCTGTCGGCGTCATGTCGTCCTCCCGGTGCCTTGGGCGATTGTACAAGTTGCGCTTGAGCACGAAGATCATCATCCGGCCGGTGCCAGAATCCCGACGTCCCGCTCGATCAACTGAAATGTCAGCGCATTAAGGCTCGCCCAGTAGCCGGGCAATTGCAACTCGCAGGCGGCGTTGCGCGGCGGAATAGATAGGCGTCTTCGACTGAGGGCATGACGCCATTTCAGGGCCTGCCTTGCCTTGCGCCGCTATTCATCGTCAGGCGGGAGAGAAACTCCCGCGGCCTCGCATGCCGTGACGAAGCGTCGGCGTGCGGTTTCCAGCGGCACCTGAGAATTGGTGGCATGCATGTGCCGGACTCCTTCCTGCCAGTCCTGCCGCGCGGAGGCAACATCGCCGGTGGCCACGCGAAGCGCGGCACGCATGCAGAGTGCGATGCCTTCGCGCAGGCGGTCGGCGCCGAGGCGTTCGAGTTCGATGGCGCGGTCCAGCAAGGGGCCCGCCTTATCGAAACGCCCGGTGTCCAGCATGACCCCCGCCATGGTTGTCAGTGCGAATCCTTCGGTGCGCGCGTCGGCAATTTCCCGCGCGACCTCGGCTGCGCGCGTACACAGCGCCTCGGCCTGCGCGCTGAGGCCTTCCTCGTGATCCTGCTCCGCCATGTGCGCGAGGTGCAGGCTTTCGCCCTGCCGGTCACCCACACGGCGCGCCAACTCCAGCGCCTGCTTGCGCATCTCCCGTGCGTCTTCCGGTCGCCCCTGCTGGCTCCTCAGGTTGGCCAGGTTCGCCAATGTCGCGGCCTCGGCGCCGGCGTCCTTGATCTCGCGTGCCATGGCCAGCGCGCGCTCGGCCATCGCCTCCGCCTCATCGACCCGGCCCGAACTCCGCAACGGGCCTATTGAGTTCAACAGAAGCCGCACTTCGGTCTTTTTCACGTCGTCCTGCGACGCGGCTTCGAGGGCAAGTTTGCGGTAGGTTTCTGCTTCGGCCGCGCGCCCGGCGCCCTGCAGCAGCAGCGTGTAGCTGCCGAACACGGCGGCGCGGGTACCGGGCTTCCAGCGCTCGGCGTCGGCAATGACGCTGTCGGCGAGTTCCTGCGCTTCGCCCATCCGGCCGTCGCCGCGCAGCAGGCCGACCTTCACCATGTTCGTCCAGGCCAAGACATCGGGATGCTCCTCATTGGTGGCGATGGCGTAGATCCGCTCGAGCACTTCCCAGGCCTCGTCGCGCCTCCCGCCGAGAACCAGTGAGCGCGCGAAGCGCAGCAGCACCTCGGGGCGTGCGGCGTCGGTCGCGATCTCGGCCAGGCGGTTGCTCCAGCTTATGGCCTGCGCGTACTCGTAGCCGGTGAAGGCCAGGTTCTGCGCGATCTCGGCGTAGTGTCTTTCTTTCTCCAGCAGTTTGTCGTCCGCGTCGTCCTCGCGGGCGATACGGCAGTGGGTGGCGAGTTCCGGCGCGAGGTCGTCGGCCAGCCGGTCGCCGTACACGCGCTCGACGATCTCCACCACGAGGCGGTGCATGCTTGCCCGGTCGCTCGGGACCAGCAATGTGTACGCGGCGTCGCGCAGCACGGCGTGGCGAAACAGGTAGGCTTGCTCGGCGAACATGCGGAGATTGTAGTCGCCGCCCGCTCGGCGGTGCACTCAGGATTTCTCAAGCGGGCATTTGCGCCCGCGAATCGCTACACTGTGACTACCCGGGGCCAGGGGGAATCACCATGTCGCGCGCACTATTGCTGGTTGCGTTGCTGTTTGCCGGCCCCTGCTTCGCCGCCGGGTTCGACCTGGATGCATTCTACGGCAAGTGGTTGGCCGCCGAGACCTCGCACCTTGACGGGCTCAGCCTGCTCGACGACGACGTGCTGATCGACAACCTCGAGCCGCTGGCCGGTGATTGCCACGCCGCGCAGGCCGAAGCCCCGAAAGACTGGCGCGCCGCGGCGCTGCTCGGGCTGGGCTACCATTTCGCGCTGTGTGGCGCCCCCGAAGACGACGGCATCGCCCGCAACTACCTGCTGCGCGCCTGGCGCCACGGCCCGCCCGAGGCCGGCTACTTCATCGCCTACTACGCGCTCGACCCGTCGTTCTTCCACGACGACCCCTTCCTGCGACACAACGAGAAGCGCATGTGCCTGCGCATGCAGAGCGTGCCGGACCAGTTGTTGACCGCGGCCGAGAAGGGCTTCGCGCCGGCGCAGGGCGTGGCGGGGCACCTGCTGCTGGAACTGCGTGAGGACAACGGGAAAGCGCAGGGCTGGCTGAAAGCCGCCGCCGAGGCCGACTGCCGTCCCGCGCAACTCTGGCGAGCCTGGTGGCTATACGAGGGCGGATTGCACGAAGACGCGCTGAAGCAGTTGCAGGCCCTCGACAAGTTGGGCGACCCGGCCGGCGCCTACGCGCTCGCATTCGTGCACGATCCGATGTTCGGGAAGATCGAGCCGGACCTGAAAGTCGCCCGCAAGCAGTACCAGCGCGCACTGGAGTTGGGGAACTACGCAGCACAATGGCGCCTCAACGACCTGCCCGAGATCGCGCAGGAAGACCTGAAGCCGGAAGACATCCCGGCGATCTACCGCAGGGGATGGGTCGAGGGGAACATCGAGCGCAAACAAGCGGACCTGGGCAACCTCGCTGAAAGCTACTACGCATGCCCGCCTAACCGCATGCTGGACTGGTATCCGGATATTGGAAATTGGCTAGAGCAGCGAATTGCTCCGGAGGTGAAGGCAAAAGACGAGGCCGACTGCTATCTGTATCTGGCCTATGCGGAGATGATCGCCTATCGCAACTGGCCGGCGTGGGATGATGACGATCTGCCAATCTTCCCAAGCGATCTGGTTGCGAAGATCGACACGGATCTGTGCCCGGAAGCATTGATCCGCGCCATGGAGTGGACGGCGGACCGCATCCAGGACGACGACTTTTTGCAGAACCTGGAGAGGGCTCAGCTCACTAAACTTCCAACTGCAAAGCGCTGGTATGCGATGGCTTTACTGGACGGACATCTATCGAAGTGGCTCTATTTCAGAAACCCGGATCGTTACGAGCAGGACGACGACATGGCCGTCAACATCCTGCGCACCCTTGCGAAAGAAGGCGACGCGCTGTCGGCGATTGTTTTGGCTGAAGAGACGCGCGATGCCGAGGTCAAGTTCAAGTGGTACGAACAGGCCGCCAAATTGGGCAACCCGGGCGCGGCGCTGTTCTGTGCGCGCGCACGCATGAAGGGCGAAGGGACGCAGAAGGACTTTGCCAAAGCGGGCACCTGGCTGAGCGTAGTCGCCGCTTACTCCGCCGACTACGCCGTAACTGCCGCAAGCGACATGCGCGAGATGCACAGGCTGTCGCGCCGTCCGGGCGCGCTTGAAGAGTGCGCCAAACTCGGTAAGGCTGCCGTGGAGTCGCTCAACAAGCAGGCCGGCTTCGACGAGTT
>JAGQRI010000365.1 GCA_020425515.1 Planctomycetota bacterium
GACGTCCTGCTTGGCTTCCTTGGCCTCACGAACCAGCTCGGCCTCGGCGTGGATGCGCTGTTTGAAGCTGTCGTAAACCTGGTCGCGGCTCTTCTGGAGCTGGTCGTAGAGTTCGGTGCGGCGTTCTTCCGGCAGTTCCGCCATCTCGTCGGCCACTTCGCGCTCGAACGTGATCCGCGCGGGCAACTCGGCGACTACTTCCTGGCGGCGGTCGGGCGGGACCGCGCGGAAGTCTTCCTTCACGGACCAGAACTCGCCCATCAACTCGCCGTTGGTTGCGTACACATAACCGATGCCGGCGGTCATAATGATGCCGACCACGGCGAACACATAAACGGCGGCCTTCAGCAACTTACCCATGTGTCTCTCCTCAGGTCTCTTCCATTAGCACAACAGAAGCGGCGTGCGTGCGCAACGCAAATGCAAAGCGGGGGGCATGCGCCCCCCGCCCGATGGCTGTTTGAAAGGGCCTAGCCCCCACTGTGTTCATCGTTGAATTTCTCGAACATCTTCTTTTCGCCGGCCTTGTAATCCGGACCGTTGACGAAATCGAGGTCTTCCTGGGCGAACACCGGCGGCGTATTTGCCGTGCAGTCGTGCCAGCGTTTTTCCCACTCCCCGAAAACCTTCGTCTTCCACTCCTCGGACTCGGCCACGCGCTGCGCTCGCAACTCGGACTTCAAGATGTCGGTCTTGAACTTGTTCACGTTGGTCGACCGACTGTCGATCTTGGACACGGCAGCCTGGTACTTCTGAATCTTCGGGTTCTGCAGGTCCTCCGCGTTCAACATCGAGACTTCGTCGCTGCTGATGTTGACCGGAATGTACTCTTTCTTGATGTTGTCGACGTTGAAGTGCTCGCGGAACAACTCGGCGGCGTACTTGGCCTTGTAGTAACTCTTGATTGCCTCGGCATAGGCGCCCTCAAGCTCCTCATCGGCGATGCCTTCCTTGTTCTTGGCGGCAATCATCTCGTCATAGGCGTGGTCGTACTCCAGCACGGACGTCCAGTAGAAATCCCACGCCTTCGACTTGTCCATCTCGGACATCATGCCGATGACGGCCTTCTTGAAGTCGAGCTGCATCTGCTCTTCTTCGCTGAGCTGCTCGCGCGGCGGCGGGCGGCGCGTTGTGTTCGCCGCGCCGGCATTGTTGGGGGCAGGCGCCGGTCCCGTATTGCGATCGAAAAAGTCGAACTTGTAGTCGGCCACCACCAGTCCCAGACCCAGCACCACGATGGCAATGCAGATGATCCAGATCAGCTTGGCTGATTTCTGGCTGATCTTGCCCTTGGGGGGCCCAAACTGGTCTTCGGGATTGCCGTCGTCCGTCACGGCCGGCATGGCGGTCGTGGAGGGTCGCACGCCGTTGCTCGGGCGACGGACGGGTCCGCCCTGGCCCGAACTCACGCGGCGCGCCGACGAATTGCCGGAGATCTCTTCGTAATCTTCAATGATGTCGTCGTCGTCGTAGTCCGGAACCACCATCGCCTCGTTGTTGTGCCTAGAATTGTGCTAACGAATGACCGCCCGTTCGGTTTCCCGATTATGCAAAGTTTCGCAGAGCCGCGTTACCACCGAGACGAGCAGATTAGCCGGATCAGGCGACGCCGTCTTCATGGTCTCGTCAGCTTTCAGCAAAACTCCCACTGCTTCCTGAATGTCGCCCCGATCGAGGTTGCGCGCGGTCCGCACAAAGCCGCCCTTCAGGTTGTCCCGAAGACGGACCTTCGCGCTGGATACCGCGTCGGATGCTGATCCTCCGTGCCGCAGTGCCATTGCGGCTCGCCCCAGTGCAACGACTTGCAACCTGAGCAGGGCAAGCAAAGAGAGTACTGACCCCAACTCGGCTTTGCCAGCCATTTTAGCGGCATGTGCGAGCGCCTGCCGCGTGTCTCCTGCAAGAATTGCGTCACACAACGGGAATGTCACGTCCGCACCTTCGTAGCCGCATGCGTGTGCAATGTCATTCGCCGTCAACCGCCCGTTTTCCACCAGCAGCGTCAATTTGTGCAACTCGGACTCGGCCCGCGCCAGGCTTCCGCCCGTGTATTCGTGCAGCGCGGTCAGGGCGTGCTCGTCCGGTTTCATGCCCAGCTCAACGGCGGCGTCGGCGACCAGGCGATTCCAGCCCCGGCGGTCCCAGGGTTTAAGCTCATCGCAGATCACGCTGGGGAAGTTCGCGCAGACGCGCTTGGGTACGGTCAGGTTGCGCTGGAAGGTCGCGCCGTCGAACACCAGCACGTTGCGCTTGCCGGGTTTTTCGAGGTAGGCCGAAAGCTCATCCTTGAAGCGCGTCGTCACCTCATGGCGAGGGCCCACGCGCTGGTTCAGCACCACGGCCGCGAAGTCGCCGCCGAACAGGCTGGGCGAGCGCAAGTCATCCAGCAGCGTGGCAATGTTGTCCGTCACCTCGACGCGCCGGATTTCAAGCCCGCGGGATTCGAGTTGCTGCAGCAACGCACGCAGGCACTTGCGGCGCAGGTACTGCTCCGGCCCGAACACCGCGTAAACCGGCGACGGCTCGATCTTGTCGGGCGTTTTCAGGAAGTCGGCTGCGGGAATCGGTTTGGGCATCTTCAGAGGTCAGAGATTCGAGACCGGAGGTCAGGGTGGAAAGAGTTCCCTGACCTCTGACCTCCGGCCTCTCTAAACCATTCGTACCAGCTTGCGGGTCAGCCACTCGCCGGCGAGCATTACGATCAGCAGGATCAACAGCAGCGAGCGCAACCCGTACTTGTCTTCCTTGCGGTTCCAGACCAGCGCCGTGATGCCCTTGAGCTCGTTCTGCCGCTCGCGGACTTCGAGGGCGGCCTCACCGGTATCGGTCATCAGGTAGACGCGCTTGCCGTCCTGGTACTCGAGCTCGGCGTGATCCGGAGGCAGCTTGGTAGCGCGCCGCTTGAGCCCGTCGAAGTCGAGCGTCAGGTTCCGCAGCTCGGCCACGGGCGCGATGACCTGGTAGCGGTGCGGCGCCTTGCGGGATTCCTCGTAGCCGCGCACCCAGACGTCGAACTGCCCGGGTTCGTTGGCTTCGACCACGCCTTCAAACAGGTTGGGGCTCCAACTGACTTCGCGCAGAACCACGCGGCGTGAGGTCAGGCGGCCCTGGCTGCGGGCCTGGACTTCGACAATGATCTTGCGGATATCGCCGTCTTCTTCCGTGGCCGGCAGTTCCTTGAGTTCTTTCAGTTGGTTCTGGACGACTTCGCCGTAGATATCGCCCAGCAGCTCGACGTAGATCTTCACGTCTTCGCTGACCTGGTACTTGGTCTTGTCGGTATACACGTCGACGCGCTGCTGCTTGCCCGCGAGGCGGCGGCTGGCAACGAAGCGAATGGCGTTCTGCCAGAAGCGGTAGAAGTAATAGTCGCCCACGTACTGGCGCCACAGCCACGTGTCGTCGCTGCCGCAATAGAACGACATGCCGTTGCCGTAGGGCATGGCGGCGGTCAGCACCTCTCCCTCACCGCTGACGGGGCCTTCACGGGTCACGCGCGACAGTGCAACCGCCGGTGCCGGCTTGATGCCGCCCGTCGGCTGGTACCAGTACAAACCTTTCAACTGGCCCGGCTCGTAGTTGCCGTCGCGGATGCTGCCCCACAGTTCGTCATTGCGCTCGGGGTTGCTGCTGAGGCGGTGCACTTCGTGGGCGCGACCGGCCGGAGTGAGCCGCCAGTATTTGATGGCACTGGTGTTGACCAGTTCATCGTAGTTGGCCGGCATATCGTCAAGCTCAACCGGATACAGCGCCTTTGCCTTCTCGTTGTTCACGTAGCTGCGGGGGTTGTGCGCCGAGCCCGCCAGCAGGATCAAACCGCCGCGCTGACGCGACACCCACTCCTCGATCCAGTCCCAGTACTCGAAGCGCCACATATCCGAGGCCGGGTCGATGTCGCCGAGTATGATCACGTCGTAGTTGAGCTTGAAGAAGTCTTCCTTGTCGCGGATCACCTTGCCGTCGCCGTAGAACGGCCACTTCAACGGCTTCACCTTGCGCTTGACCTCTTCGTCGTAGTTTGAGGTCGGCTGGGTCCAGCCGTCCTGGGCGTCGAAGAAGAAGCCCTGGTACTCCAGCTTCTTGTCGCGCTTGAGGGCTTCGTTCAGGTAGCGCGCCTGCCAGCGGAAGCGTTGCTCGATGTAGAGCACCTTGATCTTGCGGTCGATGATCTCGACGTAGTGCTCCTTCACGTTGTTGCGGTACGTATCCTCATCGGGCAGGCGGTCGTTGTTGAGCTTGAGGAAGTAGACGTGCTTGCCGGTCACCTTGGGCTTGAAGCGGATCTTGACCTCGGCCAGTTCCTCCGAGCCCAGCTCGATCACCGTGTCGCCTTCGCTGCGCACCGGGCGCCCGTTCAGTTCCTCGTAGGGCACGCGATTGCTGACAGAATCCTCACACAGGATGATGTCGACCATCTGCCCCATCTTCCCCTCGGCGGGGTTGGCGCGGTAAGCCTTGTCGGCGCGGATCTTCAGCTTGAAGTCGAGGTAGTCGCCCTTCAGGATTTCGCGGTCGGCGGAGACGGAAAGCAACTCGAGAATCTTCACCGGCTTGGGGTTGCCGATCGCGACCGTGACAATCTCAACCCCGGCTTTCACCTTGGGCGCGGCGGTTTCTTCGCGCTCTGAGGCGGGTGTCGTGTCTCGACCGTCGGACAGCACCATGATGGTCGCGAGATCGTCTTCTTCCGTGTAGTAGCGGCGCACTTCCGCCAGCGCCTTGTCGAGCTCGGTCAGGCGCCCGTTGGGCGCGCGGAAATCGAGGTCCTTCGGGTCGACTTCGAGGATCGCTTCGTCTGTAAGCTGGTCGCGACCGAACTTGGTCGAGAAGACGAAGTAGCGCAGCATGGACATCTTGCGGGCACGGGCGTTTTCGTCCTGCTTGCCCTTTTCCTCCAGTTCCGCGGCACGCTGCTTGAGGACGTCGATCAGGCTGACGTCCTTGCCCTGCGGGATCGCAAGCGTGTTGCCCTCGGTGACCAGCTCGCAGGCGATGTCCCAGCGGCGCGGGCCTTCGGGGCTGACGGTTTCGAGCAGGTTCTCGATCAACGCGCGCTTCTTCTGGATTTCCGGGTCCTTGGGCTCGCCGCCGAGCAATTCGGCGAAGCGCTCATCCTTGCGGGCGAGCTCGCCCAGCTTGTCGTCCAGTGCGGTCTGCAGGCGGCGGATTTCGCCGTCGTAGGTGGTGTCTTCGTCATTCTTCTTCTTGGCGACCTCGGCCGAGAGCGAGCTCTGCAGCAGGTCGGCTTCCTGTGAGAGGCGCGTGCTGTCGGCGCGCAGTTGCTGCCACTCGCCGATGTCGAAGTCCTTGCCGTGCATTCCGCGCAGGCGGTTCATCAGGCGCTCGGCGCGCTCGCGCACCACCTTGCGCACATAGCCGCGCACGGCCAGCTCGTCGTCGGTCAGCGTTACGAAGCCGCGTGACGGCGGGCTGCCCACGCGAATGCCAAGCTTTTCGAGCGAATCGCGGGTCAGCTTGACGTCGGCCGACTCGCGGTCATCGAGCACGTTGAAGACCGGGAACTCGCGCGACTCCGCGCCCATCGACAGGCTGTCGTCAATCAGGATCGCGATCTTGCTGCCCTCGGTATACGTCTGCGTGTCCACCAGGGACGGCCCGGCCAGCAGCAGGTACAGCAGCAGCAACACCACCATGCGCATGATCGCCAGGAACGCCCGGGTTACGGCCGGCACGCGTTTCTTTTCATAGATGTAGATCAGCAGCGGCAGGCCTACCGCGACCGGCAACACGACCAGGAAGGTCCAGATCAGCGGCGAAAGCCCCAGCAGCCCGGGATCGCGCGAGAAAGGCTCAAAGTTTTCCCAGCTGAAGATCGAGCCGGGCGCGATCACCTGCAGGATGCGTTCGGGAAAGATCGCCCCGTAAACAACGGTCACGACAATGCCGAGAATCAGCACGCCGAATACCGCCATCACAAGTTTAAGTCCGTTCGACACGATCAATCCTCCGGCTTGCTGATGACGCCGGACCACAGGGTCTCAAACAACAGGAAACCTACACCGAGAATCGCCAGCCACATCCACTCACGGTTGCCTTCATCACCGCCCAGCGGCCCGCCGCCTTCCAGTTCTTCACCGGCGCGGACCAGCACGAAATCCTCAAAATCAAGCGCTTCCTGAAGGGCAGCCTGCACCTGTGCCCGTGTATCAACCGCGGCGCCCGGTTCTTCGGGTGCTTCAGCCGGCGCCAGCTTGGTGACGTCGCTTTCGCGCGATTCCTGGTTCACCGCGAAACGTTCCTGCCAGCGCTTGCGGGTTTCCCCGCCCTCGATGCGGTCGAGGGCCGTCACGGTGAACACGCCCGGCTGGGCCGTGCCGCCGTACTCAAGCATGTTCAGCCCTTCTTCGGCGGTGCTGACCAGTTCGGTCGTGGTGCCGTTAGGGTCGCGCACCGTGTAGGACGGGGCGATATCGGTGATGCGCAGGACGCGGCGGTACGGCTCGCCGACGCTGAGGTTGCTGTAGCGCGCCTCGTTCCCCGTCAGGTAGCCGGCCAGTTCCAGATAAAGGAAAAGCGGCAGCCCCTCACCGATCGTCCACATCTCGTTCCATGTGTTTGCGGCCGTGGTTGCGATATAGACAACCTTGCCGCGCCCGTAGGGGCGCTCGACCATGAACGGCTGCCCGCCGCCCGGAGCGTTTACATCGAGAATCACGGTGGTCGGGCGGAGGGGGTCGGCCTCGGCGCCTTCGGGCAGCGTGACGACACGCCAGTTCCGGATGACTTTCGGGTTCGTGATGATCGAGACGTTTTCGGGCGTTTCCATGAACAGGCGCATCACGGGGTGATCCCTCGCGTTCGGCGCCAGCCCGTACAGCGGCGCGGTGGTCGTGTCATCGCTGCCGCCCTGGCGCCCGAGCTTGACCGGCAGAAGCCCCTTGCCCTCCTTGAACAGCGAGGCGTTGTACTTCTGGTAGTCAAGCTGATCGCCGTCGAAGATGACCAGCCCGAAGCCCGCATCGACGAATTCGGTCAGTTTGTTGATCACGCCCTCGGGCAAATCGCGCACGTTGGCGAGAACCACCAGGCGGTAATCGAGGAAACTGTCCACGGCCGCCAGTTGCGAGCTGCGCATTGAAATCACGCGGTTCGGCGTGATGCGCGTGGCCGAGCCGGAGCTTTCTTCGGTGTCGCTGCTGCTGATTCCCAGCGCTGTCTCGAGGTAGAACGTCTCGTCCTTTTCCGGGTCCGGGTGCGGCGAGCCGTTGACCAC
>JAGQRI010000008.1 GCA_020425515.1 Planctomycetota bacterium
ATGCCGGCGTGGTCGGTGCCGGGCAGCCACAGCACGCAGAAACCCTGCATGCGTTTGAAGCGCGCCACCACGTCCTGCAGCGTGTTGTTGAGCGCGTGCCCCATGTGCAAGGCGCCCGTCACGTTCGGCGGCGGGATCATGATGGTGAACGGCTTCTTGCGGATATCGCGGACGGCCTTGAACAGCTCGTGGTCGATCCAGAAGGAATACCACTTCGTCTCAATCGTCCCGGGTTCGAACCGGGGGGGCATCTCTGCCGGCATGGTTGTCTCCTTGCCCCATGTCTGGGGGCGGCCGCCATGCCTGATCAAAGGAGTGTTTCCGTGCGGACAACACCCGGCAAGGCGAGCGGAATGATAACGGCTGCCGGTTGCAGCGGAAGGGGTGTGCGCAATCAGTCGGCGCTGGCGGGCGCGGGGGACAGCTCGCCGCCGCCGGCTGCCTTTCGGCGATCGGCGAACACGACGCTGACCCAGTTCTTCCCGGCCAGCCCGATGTCATCGAGGATCGTGTACAGCAGCGGCACCAGCACCAGCGTATAGAGCGTGCTTAGCAGAATGCCGCCCAGCACCATGCGTCCCATCGGGTAGTACGGCATGCCGACGAACTTGGCGTCGCCTACGGCCATCGGGATCAGCCCGAAAGCCGTCGTCAGGCTGGTCAGCATGATCGGGCGCAGGCGCTGGCTGGAGCCGCGCTCAATGGCTGTGCGCCGGTCGACGCCCTGGTTGCGCAGCCGGTTGATCAGGTCCACCAGCACGATGCCGTTGTTCACCACCACGCCGACCAGGATCAGCAGGCCCAACATCGAAATCTTGTCCAGTGGCGTGCCGGTCACGTACAGCAGCCCAAAGCCGCCGAGGATCGCGCCCGGCACGCTGGCCAGCAGGATGCAGACCGGCTTCAGAATGCTCTCGAACAGGAAGCACATCACGAGAAACACCAGCACCGCGGCCCACACCAGGCTCATCAGCAGGTCCTGGAAGCCGCTCTCGAAGTTGGCAAAGCGCCCGCCGAGTTCCTGGTTGTAGCCGGGCGGGAACTGCACGCCCGCCATGGCCTGCCGCACCTGGCTCTGGATGCGCTCGAGGTCTTCGGTGCTCGTGGTCCCGACGATACGCAGGCTGGTCTTGCGGTCCGTGCGGCGGATTTCGCCGACGCCGGGGCGCGCGGTGCCGGTGGTGCTGGTGACCGCCTTGGCCGCGACGTTGCCGCCGCTGCCGGTGGCGATGCGCGTTTCGGCCACGTCCTGCAAGCCCGGGTCGTGCGGGTTGCCGCGCTCGTCCTCAGGCGGTGCGAAGCGCACGCGCAGGGGCAGCATGTTCTCGCCTTTCTGGTAGTCGCGCAGGCTGGTGCCCGAAAGCTGGAAACCGATCACCTGCGTCAGCATGTTGGGCTCGACGCCGAAGGCCGCGGCGCGCTGGCGGTCGACCGATACCGTCACCTCGTCCATGCCCTCGTCGGCGTCGATGCGCAGCCCCTCAAGCCCGTCCACGTTGCCGAGGCGCACCATGATCTCATCGGCGAGCTGCACCAGGCGCTCGGTGTCGGGGCCGTTAATCCGGACCGACACTTCGCTGGTGGCGCTGCTGCCGCCCTGGAACTCGCCGCGCACCTTTACGCCGGCGCGCTCCGGCATGGCGTCGATGATGCGCTTGTAGAACTCGCCGGATTGCGCCACGCGGTCTTCATCGAGGTAGATCCAGAAGTTCGCGCGCCCTGCATTGAAGCTCGTGCTCAGGTCGCGGATGCCGAACCACTCCTGCGCTTCCTCCGGCGTGCGCCCGAACATGGCCTTGGCCTGCTCCGGCTTCATGCCGCCCTCGATTGCCTTCTTGCGCTTGGCGGCGGCGGTGTCCGTGCCGAGCAGGATGTCCTCGACGTCGAACACGTACGAAGCCCACACGGCGTCGCGGACCGGCTCGGTATCCATCATCACGCCGTCGATGCCGGACGGGCCGCCGATGATATCCAGCGAACCGATCTGGCTGCCGCGCGCGAACTCAATGGGCACCGGCACGCCCTGCGGCACGGACTTTTCCAGGCGCCGCAGGTCTTCCAGCGACTCGACCGGGCGGCTGTTGTAACGCAGCACGTAATCGCCGACTTTGAAGCGCCCCTGCTCGGCGGCGGAGCCCGCCTCGATCGACGTAATCCGCAACGCGTGTTTGCGCACGATCACGTCGGTCGCGTCGTCGAAACTCATGCGCAACTGGATGCTGTCACGGTTGCCCTGGTTGCTGTCGGTGCGCGTCTGCGCGCCATAAACCCAGAGGATGCCGGCGACCGTCAGCACCGTCACCAGCGGCGCGATCACGTAACGCCCGGGCAGGATCAGGCGCACCAGCCGCTCGTAGAAGTGCGCCGTGCGGTCCATCAGCGGTGTATCGGGCAAGCCTTCGGCGTTGCGCCCGGCGAACACGGCGACGCACTCCCACGCGACAATGCCGGCGCCCGCCGCCAGCTTGCGCCCGCCGCTTCCTCGCCACGCACGCGACAGCTTGCGGCGCTGCGCCACGAACCAGCGGCGCAGCGGCTGCTTGCGCGCGTGCTTCAGCATGCCGGTGCGGAAGATCGTCAGCGGGATCACGCCGATCGCCAGCAGGATCGAAAAACCGAGGCTCAGGCAGACCGGCAGACCGATCTTGCCCATGTAGTGCGCCAGCATTTCGTCGTCGAGCATGAACACCACGGTGATGAACACGATCACCGTCGTGCTGGTCGCCAGGATCAGCGCCAGGCCCACCTCGCCCGCCCCGCGCACGGCCGCCGCCAGCGGCTCCTCGCCGAGCCCGTGGCGCCGGAAGACGTTCTCGGCCACCACGATGCTGTTGTCGAGCAGCATGCCCGCGGCCAGCGTGAAGCCCATCAGCACCATCAGGTTGATGCTCTCGTTGGCGAAGAACATCACGCCCAGCGCCATCGTCATCGACAGCGGGATCGACAGCGCGATCATCATGCTGAGGCGCCAGCTTTTCAGGAACAGCAGCATCACGAGGAACGCCAGTAGCCCGCCCCAGAACAACGTCCACAGCAGGTTCGCGATGCTTTCCTTGATGGCCTCGCCCTGGTTGAACGGCACCTTCACGCTGAAACCCTCGAACACCGGGTCCCCGCGCAGCTTGTCGAGCCCTTCCTCAAGGTTGTTCCCGACCTCGACAGTGTTGGCGTCGCCGTTCTTGAACACCATCGCCGTCGCGCCGCGCTTGCGGTTCACGCGCACGTAGGTGCTGACCGACTCCGCCTCGTAGACGCCGTTGTGCGGCTGCCCGTTGATCACGCCGTGGCGCGTGACGTCCGAGACGCGCAAGCCGGGACGCACCGGCAGATCCTCGATTTCCTTGATGCTGTGGAAGCGCGAATCGGCGACCAGGTAGACGTCGCGGCTCTGCTTGAAGTTCTCGTCGCCATCCTCAACGGTCACCTTGCCGGCCGGCGCGCGGAAGTTGTCGCCGCGCAGGCGCTGCAGCAGTTGCGCGAGGTTTACCCCGTAGGCGCGCGTCTTTTCGGGGTCGAGGTCCACGGCCAGGAACTTGCGGTGCCCGCCCCAGAAGCTGACGTTCGAGACGCCCTCGATCGACTCGATGCGCGGCTGGATGTCCTGCTCGAGTTTCAGGTAGGCGTCGCGGGTCCCGTCCTCCCACGAAAAGCTGACAAACGCGATCGGCCAACTGGTGCTGTCCATGCGGGAGCGCCGCACCCTTATGCGCCCCACGCCGTCCGGCAAGCGCAGGCGGGCGCGCTCGACGGCGGCCCAGACCTCGGCGTAGGCCTCGTCCATGTCGCGGTCGGAATCGAAGTCCATGTAGAAGTCGGATTCCGTGGACTTCGAAACGGAGGTCAGCTCGGATACACCGGGGATGGTCGAAAGTTCCGCCTCGACGACCAGCGTGACCTCGCGCTCGACCACCAGCGGCGAGACGCTTCCGCCGGTGTTGTTGTAGTCCACCTGGACGCTCAGCGACTTGCGCTCGACGCCGGCGGGCAGCAGCTCCACGGGCATGCGGTTGGTTGCGATCAGCCCCAGAACGCCCGTAGCCAGCAGCAACACGGCAACCGTCACCGGGCGGCGCGCAAAGAACGCCAGAACCGGGTGCTGCTCGCGTGCCTGGATGGGCGTGAACAGGTCCTTCATGTGTCCATTTATACGGATGAGCCGCCCGTTTGGGCATGCCGGGATTGTGGAAACCGACGGCAAACAGCAGCAACGCGACGCCGCGACGAGCGCAAGGGTCGCAACGAACTACGGGACGACGAGGAACTTTCTCTGCGGTCCCGGCGCTCTCTGTGCGGGGCCGGCAGTCCGTCGCGCCGATGCAGTTGCAGTTCCCACAGATTGGTTGAAGAAAGCGAACGTTGCAGGCCGATCAGATGTCGGGACTGCCTCTATGAAGAAGATCTACTTCCTTACGAAACCCACGGCGGCCGCGACGCGGTCCGGCAAGTGGCGTAATCGCCTGAAGAACACCTACAAAAGCACCGACGCGATCCGCGACATCATCGACTGGACGACCGAAGGGCGCGAGTTCTACGTGGCGATCATCTTCCACGCGACCGGCGAGCGCCGCGTCTTCCACATGAACCCGCCCGGTAGCCCGGAAATCTGCACCGACTTCGCCACCAAGCGCCCGGTGCTGAACGTGATCGACCAGATCCTGCGCCTGACCTCCCAGCACCACGACATCGACATCTGCCTGCTGCANNCGCCGCCGCGGCGGCAACCCCGACAGCGGACGCTGGGACGGCCCCCCAAGCGCGGCGTAGAAATGCGATCACGAAGACATTTTTCATGATAACCACTCCTGTTTTCCGCGTATCAGCCAGATAGCAAGGGTTTGCTTG
>JAGQRI010000048.1:0-13836 GCA_020425515.1 Planctomycetota bacterium
GCCTGGTAGATGCTGGGGCGCAGCAAATCGTTCATTGCCGCGTCGACGATCAGGAAGTCCTTGTCGCCGCTGGGTTTGTCGTAGACCACCTGGGTCAGCAGCACGCCGCCGTTGCCGCTGATGAACCGGCCGGGCTCGCACAGCATCTTGAGCCCGAGCGCCTTGATCTTCGGCGCCATGGTCGCGGCGAACTCGGCGATTGGCAGCCCCTCGCCCGGGTGATAGCTGATGCCGTAACCGCCGCCGACGTTGAGGAACTCGAGCGGGAAGTCCTGCTTCTGCAGCGACTGGATGAACGGAGTGACCTTGTCGATGGCCTCGGCATGGCGGTCGGCGTAGGTGATCTGGCTGCCGATGTGCAGGTGCAGCCCGCGCAGGCGCAGGTTTTTGAGCTCCCTGATTCGTTTCGCGCAGGCCTCGGCACGGGACAGGTCGATGCCGAACTTGTTCTCGCGCTTGCCGGTGCTGATGTACTTGTGCGTCTTCGGGTCTACGTCGGGGTTGATGCGCAGGGCAACCGGCGCTTCACACTTGCGTTTCGCGGCGACCTTGCTGATGGCTTCGAGCTCGGCCTCGCTTTCGACGTTGAACATCAAAATGCCCTGTTCGAGGGCGTAATCGATTTCGTCGGGGCGCTTGCCGACGCCCGCGAACACGATCCTGCCGGGGTCCGCGCCGGCGCGCAGGGCGCGATAGACCTCGCCGCGGCTGACGGCGTCGAAGCCCGAGCCCGCCAGTGCCATCGCGCGCAGGATGCCCAGATTGCTGTTGGCCTTGATGCTGTAGCAGACCAGCGGCTCGACTTCCTTGAAGCCTTCGATAATCGCGTTGTGCTGCTTCAGGAAATGGCTCTGGCTGTAGATGTAGACAGGCGTGCCGACCTTCGCGGCAATCTGCTGGACGGGCACTTGCTCGCAGTAGAGTTCGCCACCCTTGTAGTGGAATTCTTCGTTCATGGCTCTTTCGTGGTCCGTGGCTCGTGATTCGTGAATCGAGTAGCTGCTATCTCTTTAGGGTGTGAAGCCTCGTTCGCAAGGGCAAGTGCTCTGCGAAACACGAACCTACTCGCCCGCGTTGGCAGTGGTGGCGCCTTTGTCGATGGTGTCGGCCAGCCATGTTGGCTCGTCGCAGGGGCGGCCTTGCTTGTTGAACACGAAGTCCGCCTGGGGGCGGTTGCCCGTCGGTTCACGCCACCAGTGATAGCGCATGCTGTACCAGTGGCTGCCGGCACGGTCGTCCTGGACGATACGTCCCTTGATCTCGTGGCTGCGCTGGTGGCTTTCGTTGAAATTCTCGGGGATGTCCGTGACCATGCTGCCATCGCGGTTCTGCGGCAAGTGCGCGAAGCCGAGGTCGGTCCAGTCCGCCTTTTCGACGTAGCCCGGGTAGTAGCGGACCACGCGCCAGACGTCGATCTGCTTGATCATCGGGCCTACGCTCAGGTAGCCGCGCTCGTAGTGGCGGTCGCGCTGGAAGCTGGGCAGGCGGTAAACCACGCGCCCGTCCTCGTCCTTGCCGATGCGTTTCAACTTGAAGGATTCCACCAGCACCAGCGTCTCGCGGATCTTGCGCCCGTCGTAGCGCTCGTACACGACCTCCTGCACGATCTCCTGCACGACGGCGTTGTAGGCAAACTCGTCATCGGCGCGCAACTCGAAGCCGAGGCTGACTTCGTAGCGGTCCTCATCATGCTCGGGCTCGCCGCGTACCTGCACCTCCAGCGAATACGGCGGCAACACCTCGGGCTTGACCGGCTCGGCCTTGTAGTTGCCGACCGTGGCGCAACCGGTGCCCCCCACTGTCATCAGCAGCAGGATCGCTATAGTTGCGATACGCGACAGCCTCGAGTTGGAAACGAGTTCAAGCATGCAGACCCTGCAGACAACCGAGTTGACCCAGCCGCCATATTACAAACCTTTCAGCCGGCTTATGAAGCGCCTGTTTGGCGAGCCGGCGTACAAATTGACCATCGACGCCGGCTTCACCTGCCCCAACATCGACGGCAGCAAGGCCACCGGCGGCTGCACTTTCTGCGATAACGTCAGTTTCAGCCCGGCCTTGCGCACAGGCGTAACGCGGATCGGCGAGCAGCTCGAACAGGGCAAGAAGTTCTATCGCGAGCGTTTCGGCGCGAACAAATTTCTCGCCTACTTCCAGACCTTCACGAACACCTACGACAGCGTTGAGCGGCTGAAGGAACTGTATGACGAAGCGCTGGACGCGCCGGATATCGTGGGCATCTCGATCGGCACGCGCCCGGACTGCATCGACGCCGACAAGCTGAAGCTGATCCAGAGCTATGCCGACGGCAGCGCCGAAGTCTGGCAGCGCAAATTGAGCGAAGCGCGCACCGAAATCGAGCGCCCGTTCGTGTGCGTCGAGTACGGCATGCAGACCATGCACGACGCCACGGCCGACTACGTCAACCGCGCACACAGCCACCAGGAGACCGTGGACGCGGTCGAGCTGACACGCGAGCATGCCCCCGACGCGCACCTGTGCCTGCACATGATGAGCGGCATGCCCTTCGAGACGGACGAGATGATCCGTGAAAGCATCGCCGAATGCGCCCGCCTGCGCCCGGACAGCGTCAAGTTCCACCACATGTACATCTACGAGAACACGGTGATGGCCCGGCAGTTCGAGGCCGGTGAGTTCGAAGCGCCGACGCTGGAACGCCACGTGACGCTGGCGGCCGACTGTATCGAGCAGATGCCGCCGGAAACCTGGATCCAGCGCCTGGTCGGCGAAGTCAGTGACAGCGGCGTGATCGCGCCCCAGTGGGGCAAGACGAAGCTTCAGATCTACAACCTGATTTCCGATGAACTGAAACGCCGCGGCACCCACCAGTCCAGCCACTGGCGCGAATAAATCGGAATCACGAAGGGCCGTACATAGCTGTGGCTCGCAACTCTCTGAAGGTTCGGCTACGGGGACAGTCCCCAACTGCGGGGACAGACCCCTTGAGTTCTTCGTGGTCCTTCGCGGTTCTTCGTGGTTAAACGTAGTTGTATTTGGCTAGAGATCACATGAGCGAAGGCACCGAACTGGGAACCGGCAAACAAACTCCTGATGAGGAGCAGGCCGCGCCGTCAACGGTCGAGGAGCCGGAATCCCGCAGCGAAGTGATCCTCGAATGCCGCAAGCTTGTCCGCGACTTCCAGAGCGGCGACACCAAACTGCACGTGCTGCGCGGCGTGGATTTTCAATTGTTCGAGGGCGAGATCACCAGCATTGTCGGCTCCAGCGGCGCGGGCAAATCGACGCTGCTGCACCTGCTGGGTCTGCTCGATACCCCCACCAGCGGCGAGGTCCTGTACCGCGGGCGCGAACTGACGAAGCTCGGCCAGGAGGCCGCCGCGCGCGTTCGCAACCGCGAGTTCGGTTTCGTCTTCCAAAGCTTCCACCTGCTGCCCGACTTCACGGCGCTGGAAAACGTCATGATGCCCGCGCGCATCGGCGCAGGCTCGCTGCAGTGGATGCGCGAGGCCGGCAAGATCAAACAGAAGGCGGTCGACCTGCTGAACCGCGTCGGGCTGGGCGAGCGGCTGGCGCACGTTCCCAGCAGGCTCTCAGGCGGCGAACGCCAACGTGTCGCGCTCGCCCGCGCGCTGATCAACGAGCCGGCCGTGGTGTTCTGCGACGAGCCCACCGGCAACCTCGACAGCAAGACGGCCGACGAAATCTTCGAGCTGATCCACCAGTTCAACGTCGAATTGGGCAAGACGTTCCTGATCGTCACCCACGACGACCACATCGCCCAACGCGCGCAGCGGCACCTCTACATGGTCGACGGGCTGTTCGTGGAGCAGTAGGTCAGTTAAGTTCGCGTGGCACAGGCAATCTTGCCTGTGGTCGCGGCGTTTCTGCCGCGACAAGTCCGGCTTCGCTGCGCTCAGCCCCACAGGCAGGATTGCCTGTGCCACATGCTCCACTAGGTCTGCTCCGGCAGGCGCCAGATGGATTCCCACCAGCGCACGGCGGGCTCCAATATAAGGAAGGTCGCGAGCACGAACCCGAAGCCGATCAGTACGTCAGTCAGGTAGTGATAGCCCAGAAACACCGTCGCCAGCGGCAGCCCGATCACGAACGGCAGGTAGCCGAGCCCCGTCTTGCGGTGATAGCGCAGCGCCAGGATCAGCGCGACCGTCGCCAGCGCCACGTGGCCTGAGGGGAAGGCGTCCCAGCGGATCACTTCGGCGTTGTCAAGCGTACGCTGCCAGAAGTCCGTCGCGAACCAGCCGGGCGGGTCGACGATCCACCGGCTGAAACCGCCCTCGAAGCGCGGCCCCGTCGCGGGCACCAGGATGTAGCCGACGTAAGACATCAGCAGCGCGCCGCCATAGATCGCGGCACAGCGCCGGACGCGCCGCCACTTGCGCTTGACCAGCTGCGGAACAACGGCGATCAGCGGCGAAACGTAATACGCGAGATAGCACAGCAGCAGCAGCCCGGTGTTCCAGGGCGCGTGAAACTGCCGCAGCCAGGTCGCCGGGTAGACACCGGTCAGGCTGGTGTCGGCGTCCTTCAGCCACAGGTCCCAGTACGTAGCCGCGTGGTCGTAGTGCGCCGAGGGGTCGTAAGCCGGGTGAGTCTGCACGCCCGGCACGCCGGACACGCCGGAGATGAACGCCCCCAGCATGTTGAACACCAGCGGCAGCAGCAGGATCGGGATGAAGACGTAAATGAGGTTCGCAATCGAAAGCCACAGCGGCGGCTTGCGCCCGGTCGCCGTGTAGTTGCGGTGGTAGTAGATCCCGAAACGCTGCGCGATCAGGTAGACGCACAGGATTTCCGCCAGCCGGATCACCAGCGACCACGCCGGCATCTCGGCCCAAGCGTAGCGCGCGTCGTAGGGATAGATGCGGGCGGAAGGCACCGCCATGCCGAGCAGCGCCCAGAGAATCAGCCCGCCGACGAACCCTATGATGCAGACGTCCACCGCCAGCAACTGCCCGCGCAGCCACGCCAGAACGGGTGGCCTCTCAACCGGTTCGCTGTCTGCTGCGGGTTTCACCGGGGCGCTGCGGGTCAGGGTCGATTCCATCGCTGAGTCTGGCTTTGGCGCAAAACCCGAGAATCGGCCATCAGCGCGCCAGCGTCAAGGTTTCGTCAACCGGCCTTTTGCGTGACCTCAACGTCGACCACGACCTCTTCTTCATCCTTCATGGGCTGGCCCTTCTGCACCCACTCGTCGGCGTTCTTCATGTAGGGCTTGATCATCGGCCCCAGCACGGAGATCGCCGTGGCGATCACGCCGGCGTCGTCGAGGAAGCCGGTGATCGGGATGACGTCGGGGATCATGTCCACCGGCGAGATGAAGTACAGGATCGCCAGTACGGCCGCGGCCTTGAGCGGCAGGTCCACTTTCGGGTCGCGGATCATGTAGTACAGCGCGGCGGCCTGGCGGGCGAACGGCACACGCCCGGCAAAAGCACGCATCTTCTTCCAGAACGCGGCCTTGGCGCGCTTGACGTCGTCCACGGTAACCGCGTCGTCGAGGATTTTTTTGTAATCTTTGGCGCTTGCCACGGTGATCCTCCAGCCGTTATTGCAGCAGTCCCGACCGCGATTTCACAGGGCAATCTTCGAAAACAACCCGCTCCGCGGCGCGCTTTGGCGGAGATTAATCCGGGATTGCACTGAAGTGCCCAAGGTTAAAGGTCCGATAAAGCCGGCAACCCGGTTGCATTGCAATCGGCGAAAGCTATTTGCTAAGCAATTGAAGGCAGGAAAAGTGTTGCGGAAAGTTATCAACAACGCTTGGCTAGTAAATGCTAACTGAAACGGAGAGCGAACCCTGCTGAAGCCTGTGCGTAAGCTTTTGCACTCAGACAGGTTGTGACGCCCCCTGCGGCGTGACCGGCGCATAAGGTTGACCGCGCCATTACCCACGCTAGCATCGTCACACTTTCGCTCACGTTGCCGAGGAGGCGACAAATGAGATGGGCCCTTACCCGTAAGCGCGGCGCACCGGACGGCCTGTGGATGAAGTGCCCCTCCTGCGAGGGCATGGTCTACCGCAAGGTCGTGGAAGAAAGCCACCACGTCTGCCCGGAGTGCGGCTTCCACATGCGCATCAGCGCCGAGCAGCGCATCGAATACCTGCTCGATACCGGTTCCTTCAAGCCTTTGTTCGAAGAGCTCGAGTCAATCGACCCGCTCGGCTTCAAGGGCAAGAAGTCCTACAAGGAAAAGCTCCAGAAGGCGCAGAAAGCCACCGGCCACAAGGAAGGCGCCCTGTTCGGCACCGGGCTGATCGGCGGCAAGGAAGTCGTCTTCGGCTTGATCGACCCGAACTTCATCATGGGCAGCATGGGCAGCGTGGTGGGTGAAAAGATCGCCCGCGGCGCCGAGTACGCCCACGACCACAACCTGCCCCTGATCATCGTGTCGGGCTCGGGCGGCGGCGCGCGCATGGAAGAGGGCATCCTGTCGCTGTTCCAGATGGCCAAGACCAGCGCCGCGATCAAGCGCCTGCAGGACAAGGGCGGCGTCTACATCGCCGTGCTGACCAACGCCACCATGGGCGGCAGCATGGCAAGCTGGGCGGCCCTGGGCGACATCACCATCGCCGAGCCGCAGGCCCTGCTGGGCTTCGCCGGCCCGCGCGTGATCGCGCAGACCGTGCGCCAGGAACTGCCCCCGGGCTTCCAGACCAGCGAGTTCCTTGTTGAGCACGGCTTCCTCGACCAGGTTGTCCACCGCAAGGACCTCCGCCAGCGCCTCGTAAGCCTGCTCAGGTACACCTGCGCCGACATGGAGCCCTTCAAAAAGCCGGCCGTGAAGCGCCACACAGCCAAGATCACCGCCGAAGCCAAGGCCTGACCAAACCCAACCCCAAAAAGCCCCGCCAACCGGCGGGGCCTTCTTTTGGGTAACCCACCGGCGCGGATCTTCCCTTACAATTGACCAGCGCACTTTGGAGGTTTCGTATGCGCCGACACCGGATGGTCGGGTTGCTTTTACTGCTGGTCGCGTTCGTGCTTGGCGGGATCTGGCTGGCGGTCTGGTCGGGTTCTACGCCCGTGGTTTCGACTTCCGACAGCGCGAACACCGCCGACAAATCCCCCGGCAACGACCAGCCCCTCTCGACGGACACGAAGTCAATCAACAGCAGTGATCCCTCTCCTGCACCTGAACCGTCGTCGCCACTCGCCGACCAGGATGCGCCAGACCCCGAGACACCGCCGGGACCCGAACCGCCTGCCGGGCTCGTGATCGAGGGATCAGTCTTTGACGAGTTCTCGAGTACTTCCGTGGCTGAGGCGTTGGTTCAACTGCAGATACCCGGATTAGACAACCCGCCCACTGCGACCACCGATATCCTCGGCGAATTTCGCATCGAGTTGTCAGGCCCGTCCGAGTTGCCCAAAGGCTCTCGCGCAATCGTAAGCGCCGACGGGTACCTGCCGAAGGAATTCGGACTGTCGGCCGGCTACAACTATTTCCTGCTCGGGCGCTCCGCCCGTTTGGTCGTGAGCTTTCCAGGCGCTGACTGCGTGCCGGAATCAGTGTGGGTACGCTGGCTGGAATCGGCTGGCAGCGCACAGCAGGGTGGGAATTTCGACCCCGTAACCCGAACCTGCACGATCGAGCTTCAGCAGACAGAAAACGTCGAAACCGACTGCGTCGTATGCGCGCAGTGGTTCGGCCAACTGATTGAGAGCACGCCACTGCACATCGACTGGGGAACAACTGCCAAGGTTGCCCTGAAGCCGCCGCAAGGGGCGAGCGTCAGGGTCCGCGTGCTTGGCCCGGATGCGAGAGGGATGGCCGGTGTCAGGATCAGTACGGCGGTGAAAAGCGCCGTGTCGATGCTCGCGGTGACAGACGACGAGGGCAAGGCAGAATTTCGAGGGCTTCCGTCGCCCGCCCGCGTCGAAGTCAGACTGATCGAGTGCTCCGACGGGGAAGTGGTCGCCCAGCCGCAGTTCGCAACGATCGAGACTCCCGTGGACGTCATGGACATGCTGTTTGACCTCACCGGGACGGGTATCGTCGAATGCGATTTGACGCTCAATGAAGAGCCTCTCGACTGGCTGCACCTCAGAGGCCCTGAGGGCACTGCCATCGAAGTTTGGCTGTACACCGCCTCCGAAACGAAACGGCTGAACAGGATCTATGGGCTTCGGCCGGGCACCTATCGCGTGGCGCCGGAGGACTGGACGGTCGGGCGCCTGCCGGAGTCCGAGTTCGAAGTGCGCCAGCCGCCGATCATCTCACACTGGCAGAAGCAGTACGCCGTCCGGAGCGTGACCGTGCATGTGACCGGCGCGCCCGCCGGAACAGCCATGAAGCTCGATCGCTGGGCGCCGTACACCGTACCGCGTGGAGAGATCAATCCCGACGAGAACGGCGACTTCCTGGTTCGCAATCTCGGCACAGGCACCACCTACATTCGTGTCTACGGCGAGGGCGTCGCATCCCGAATTCTGACACTCGACAAGGACACGCCCGACGAACTCACTGTGGACGTAGTCGCGTGCGGCACACTCAAACTGCGCCCGCGTGACGGAAACGCGATAGAAGTGCAGCTCAGCGGCATCGAGCCGAAGCAGCCGACACGTCGGATTGGCGCTGAAGACAGCAAAGTTCAATTGCCTCCCGGCCGCTACCGGGTCAGCGGTGGCTACCTGGACAACGCCCCGTGGGAGCCTGTCGACGTAACTATCGTTGCCGGCGAGGAAACCGAGTGTCTGTACGGGCCCGAATACACCAGCGTGCTGGTTGTGCGTATACGCAACCGGGTTCAGCTCTGGGGTGGGTTCATGACCATTCTCGAAGACGAAGAAGCAGTACCCAGCACGCGCAGTCAAGTAACCACCGGCAAGGGCGACGAGCGCTGGGAATTCCGCTTCCAGGCAGAGGGTAAATTGGCGTTTCAGCTAGAGCTGCCTGGTTACGAGCCCGTCAGCAAGACTTTCGAAGTCAAACGCGGCGAAAAGGCATCCATCGAAATCGAACTCAAGCGCAAGCAATAGTCGCCATTTCCGCGAAGCAGAATCCGAAACCGGGTGTTAATCACGCAGCCCCCGGGCATAGACTGACCCGCATGAACTTCGTCGGCGTATCGGAGCTTGGCCAGCTCGCCCTGTTGCGCGACATCGGCATCGTGCTTGGCGCCGGCGTGATCGCTTCGCTGCTGATGGCCTCGCTGCGTTTGCCGGCCGTCACCGGACTGTTGCTGGCCGGTGCCCTGTGCGGCCCGTTCGGTTTTTCGCTGGTCGAAGACAAGCACACCATCGACACGCTGGCCGAGGTCGGCGTGGTGCTGCTGTTGTTCACCATCGGGCTCGAGTTTCCGCTAAGCCGCTTCCTGCGCATCGGCAAGACGCTGGTGATCGGCGGGACGCTGCAGGTGGGCCTGACCGCGGGCGCGACCATCGGGGTGGCAATGGCGTTGGGGCTGAGTTTCAGCCATGCCGTGCCGCTGGCATTTGCGATCTCGCTGTCCAGCACGGCGATCGTGCTGCGCGGGCTTTCGGACCGCGGCGAAATCGACGCCCCGCACGGGCGCTTCATCGTGGGCACGCTTCTGTTCCAGGACCTGTGCGTGATCCCGATGATGTTGACCCTGCCCGTGCTCGCGGGCGGCGGCACGGTCGGCGAGTTGCTCAAACACACAGGGATGAGCCTCGGGCTGGCGGCGCTGGCCGTGGTGGTCACCTACCTGGTGTCGCGCAAGCTGCTGCCGGCGCTGCTGGCACGCGTTGACAAGACCCGCAGCCGCGAAGTGTTCGTGCTGGCGATCCTGGCGATCTGCATCGGGATTGCACTGGCCACGGGCTACGCCGGGCTCAGCCTCGCGCTGGGGGCGTTCCTGGCCGGGGTCGTGCTGGCGGACTCGCCTTTCGCGACCCGCGCGCTGACCGAGGTCATCTCCCTGCGCGACCTGCTGACCGGGTTGTTCTTCATCAGCCTGGGCATGTTGTTTGACATCCGCGCGGTCATCGAGCAGCCGCTGTGGATCGCCGGGATCTTCCTGATGATCTTCTTCGGCAAGGCCTTGCTGGCCGCCATCGCCGCCATGTTCATGCGCTTCCCGGCGCGCGCGGCGATCCTTGCGGGGCTCGGACTGGCGCAGATGGGCGAATTCGGCTTCGTCATCCTCAACACGGCTTCGCGCAGCCCGTTGCATCTCGTCGACATGTCCAATGAGGGGCGCTGGCTCAGCGCCGCCGCCATCCTGACCATGTTCATCACGCCGCTGGTGCTGCGCTTCAGCCCCCACCTGGCGGCCGGCGCGCGATTGCTGAGGCCGCTGGAAAAACTGCTGGGCGTGCAGGCGATCGACGCCCCGGCCAGGGAACACGAGGAAATCAGCGATCACGTAGTCATTGCCGGCTACGGCGTCGGCGGGCGCATGATCGCGAACGCGCTCAAGTCGGTAGAAATCCCCTACATCGTGCTGGAGATGAACGCAGAAACCGTCCGCGCCGCACACGAATCCGGCGAACCCGCCTACTACGCCGACGTCACCAGCGCCGAAGCGCTCGAACACGCACGCATCCACCATGCGCGCGCCTTCGTGCTTACGATCAACGACCCGGCCGCCGCCCAACGCACGCTCGACACGGTGAAACGCGTCGCGCCGGAGATCCCGGTAATCGTCCGCGCGCGCTATCACGGTGAAGCGGGGCTGTTGCAGAACCTTGGCGCATCGGAGGTCATCAGCGGCGAGCTGGAAGCCGCCGTGGAGATCATGGCCCGTGTGCTGCGCCTGATGAACATCCCCCGCAACCTGATCGACCGCGAAGTCGCCCTCGTCCGCGAACAGACCCAGCATACGGCGCGCCGCACGACCGTACCCCGCGCGAAACTCGGGCAACTCGAATCGCTCGGCAACCTGAAGGTGGAAACGTACCAGGTCGAAGCCGACGCCGACGCGGCCGGGAAATCGCTCGCGCAACTGCAACTTCGCGGGCGCACCGGCGCCTCGGTAATCGCGATTTCGCGCAAGGGTAAGGTGATCGACAACCCGGACCCCCACGAACCGATCCGTGACGGCGACGTGCTGTACCTGCTGGGTTCGCTGCAGCACGTGCGGGACGCCATGTGCCTGCTCGATACCGGCAGCGTGCCCGACCCGCATTGACCCCGCGGGCTCGCAGGGTTAGCTTTCCCGCATTGCACGGACACCGCTCCGTTTCCCTGCCGAGGCAGCACCGCCTGCCCACGCAATCATGGAGGTAGTCTCGTGGATAATGCAGGGCTCAAACTAGGGCGCGTGGCGGCGACCATCCCGGTTTCCGACATCGAGCGCGCGCGCGACTTCTACAAGCAGGCATTCGGGCTGGAGACCGTGTTCCAGAACGGCAGCCCGGTCGGTTTCATGATCCTGAAACGCGACGCGGCCGAGCTTCACCTGACCCTCGTGAAGGGGCACAAGGGCGCGACTCACAACCTGGCCCACATGATCGTCAGCGACGCGCAAGCCGCTCACGACCGCTGTGTCGAGGCCGGCGCCCGCATCATCAAGGGCATGAAAGACGCCGAATGGGGGCTGCGGACTTTCGTCATGGCCGACCTCGACGGCAACCGCATCGACGTGGGCATGCCGCTGGATACTGAGTAGCGATCGGCCCGGCACAAAAGTCCCGCCTCCGGGCGGGGTTTTTCAATCACCGGGCAGCCTGAAAGGAAACCCTCACACAACGCTGAAATCGTTGACGTTTGGGGCGGCAGGATGCAAAAGCGTGCGCACGGCACCCCTCTCGCTGAACCTGGATGGCACGATGCGCGAAACCCCGCTCCGCGAAGAACACGAAAAGCTCGGCGCACGCATGGTCGATTTCGCCGGCTGGCTGATGCCGGTCGTCTACACCAACATCATGGAAGAGCACAAGCGCGTCCGCACCAAGGTCGGCTTGTTCGACGTCTCCCACATGGGGCGCTACTGGATCGGCGGACGCGACCACATCAAGCTTACCGACCGCATCATCACCAACAGCCGCGCGACCATGAAGCCCGGCCAGATCCGCTACAGCCTGGTCCTCAACGGCCAGGGCGGCATCCTCGACGACGTGCTGGTCTACAGCATGGGCGACGAGGGCACGATGCTGGTGGTCAACGCCGGCAACCGCGACGTGATCTGGAGCTGGATCACCCGCGAGCGCAAGGGTTTCGTCGTCGACATCAAGGACATGAGCGAAGACTACGCCATGATCGCCATGCAGGGCCCGGAAAGCGCCAACCTGATGGCCAAGATCAGCGACCTCGACACCAAGAAGCTGAAGTACTACCGCTTCACCCGCAGCACCGTGCTCGGCGAGGCCGAGGTGATGGTCTCGCGCACCGGCTACACGGGCGAAGACGGCTTTGAGGTCATCATGCCCGCCGCCAAGGCCGCGCACTTCTGGTCCGAGATGCTGAACGTCGGCAAGCCGCTGCAGGCGGGCCCCGCCGGTCTGGGCGCGCGCGACACCCTGCGGCTCGAGGCCGGCATGCCCCTGCACGGGCACGAAATCAGCGACACGATCAACCCGCTCGAGGCCGGGCTGGACTGGGCCGTGAAGCTCGAGAAGGAAGACTTCATCGGCAAGCAGGCCACCGTGGACCTGAAGGAAAAGGGGCTGACGCAGAAGCTGGTGGGGCTGAACATCGCCGGCAAGCGCATCCCGCGCCAGGACCAGGACGTGATCCGCGACGGCAAGGTAGTCGGCAAGATCTGCAGCGGCACCAAGGCGCCATGGCTGGACGAAATCATCGCCACGGCCTACGTGCCCGCGAACGCCACCGGGATCGGCACGACCTACCACGTGGACTTCCCCAGCAAGGGCACACGCAGCGTAAAGCCGGGCGAAACCCAGCAGACGGCGCTGGTGGTACCACTGCCGTTCTACAAGCGCCCCGGCAAGAAATAATTCAGAGGTCGGAGGACAGAGGTCAGAGATCAGGGATTGAATCGGCACTACGGCAGTTCCCTGGCATCTGACCTCTGGCCTCTAACCTCTTGGCGAAACGAAAGACAGACCGGAAGGAAAGACCCAATGGCACGACCCGACAACGCCCGCTACCTCGAATCCCACGAATGGGGCCGCCTCGAAGACGACGGCACGATCACCATCGGCATCACCGACTTCGCGGTGGACCAGCTCAATGACCTCACGTTCGTGGACCTGCCCGAGGCCGGCGACAAGGTCGTGAAAGGTGAAGCCTTCGGTGAAATCGAATCGGTCAAGGCGGTCAGCGACCTGATCAGCCCGGTCAACGGCGAAATCACCGAGGTGCACGAGGGCGTGGACGACGACGACTTCAGCGCGCTCAAGACCGACGCCTTCGGCAAGGGCTGGCTGATCAAGGTCAAGCCCGACAACGCCGACGAGCTAAACGAAGGCACCAAGAGCCTCGCCGAATACGAGAAGCAGCTCGAAGAAGAAGCGCACTAGTCCGATTCAGAATGATGAATTCAGGATTCAGAATTGCCTGTGCGCTGACACGGCGGTTCTGAATCCTTCATCCTGAATCCTGAATTCATGGGGAACCCATGCCTTTCATCCAACACACCGACGCCGACCGCGCCGCGATGCTTGAAGCCATCGGCGTCAAAAGCATCGACGACCTTTACGTCGACATCCCGGCCGACATCCGCGTCAAGGAAGACGGCGACAAGGTCAAAATGAACCCGAGCATGGGCGAGCTCGAGGTCACCCGGCACATCAACGCCCTGCTTGCGAAAACGAAAAACGCCAATGACTTCGCGTTCTTCCGCGGCGCCGGCATCTACAACCACCACGTCAGCACGCTGACCGACCACATCGCGCTCTACGACGGCAACTTCATCACCGCCTACACGCCGTACCAGCCCGAGTGCAGCCAGGGCACGCTGACCAG
>JAGQRI010000048.1:13872-14561 GCA_020425515.1 Planctomycetota bacterium
GTCAGCAACGCCGGCATGTACGACGGCGCCAGCGCGCTCGCCGAAGCCGTGATGATGGGCTTCCGCCTCACGGCCGACAAATATCGGAAAGAAACCCGCGAGGCCGTGGTGCTCGCAGGTGCAATCCACCCCGAGTACGCGCACACCGTCAAGACGTACTGCGAAACCACCGGCTTGAAGCTGGTCACGGTCGGCGCGGGCGAAGACGGGCGCGTTGACCAGGACGCGCTCAAGCAGGCGTTGAACCGCGAGGTCGCCGTCGTCGCGACGCAGTCGCCCAACTTCTTCGGCGTCATCGAAGACGTGGAGGCGATCGTGAAGGCGACCCACGACAACGAGGCCATGGCCGTGCAGCTGATTGCCGAGCCGGTCAGCCTGTCGCTGCTGCAGACACCCGCCGAGGCCGGCATCGACATCTGCGTCGGCGAGGGCCAGGCGATCGGCAACCACATGTTCATGGGCGGCCCGGCCTTCGGGTTCTTCGCCAGCCGCAAGGAATACGTCCGCAAGATGCCCGGGCGCATCGTCAGCGAAACGACCGACCGCGACGGGCGCCGCGCGTTCGCACTGGCGCTGGCCACGCGCGAGCAACACATCCGCCGCGAGAAGGCCACCAGCAACATCTGCACGAACCAGGCCCTGTGTGCATTGCGCGCGCTGGTCCAGCTCGCGGCCTGGGGCAAGGGCGG
>JAGQRI010000048.1:14726-15720 GCA_020425515.1 Planctomycetota bacterium
GACCAAGGGCATCATGGGCGGGCTCGCACTCGACGGCGTCGGGATGGGCCCGGCGGGCGACTACCTGGTCGCCATCACCGAGCTGACCACCAAGGAAGAGATCGACTGCTACGCCGACGCGCTGACCGAACTGCTCCACCCCGGCGATCACGGGGGGAAGGAATAGCCATGACGAACATTCCCGAAAATCCCGCCGAACGCCTGATGTTCGAGATCAGCAAGCCCGGACGCCGCTGCGTGACTTTCCCGGCGCTGGACGTGCCCGAGGTTGACGTTGCGGACGCGCTGAAGGGTGCCAAGCTGCGCAATGAGCCCGCGCACTTGCCCGAAATCGGTGAGCTCGACCTCGTGCGGCACTTCAAGAACCTGGCCGACAAGAACTACAGCGTGGACAAGAACTTCTACCCGCTCGGCTCATGCACCATGAAGTACAACCCCAAGATCAACGTCACCTTGCTGGCGCAGGCGGGCTACACCAAGGCTCATCCGTACCTGCCGGAGTCGCTGGTGCAGGGCCACCTCGAGCTGATGTACAACCTCGAGAACTACCTGCGCGAAGTCAGCGGGCTCGACGAAGTCACCCTGCAACCCGCGGCCGGTGCCCACGGTGAGCTGACCGGCGTGATGTGCATCAAGGCCTACTTCGAGGACAAGGGTGAGGCCGACCAGCGCACCGAAATCCTGATCCCCAGTGCTGCGCACGGCACAAACCCGGCGACTGCGGCCATGGCAGGCTTCAAGGCCGTGACATTGAAGGAAGCCGCCAACGGCAACATCGATATCGAAGAGTTAAAGAAGAAGGTCGGCCCGCAGACGGCCGGCATGATGATCACCAACCCGAGCACGCTCGGCATTCTCGAGCCGAAGATGCGCGAGATCGCGGAAATCCTGCACGGCGTGGGCGCGCAGTTGTACATGGACGGCGCGAACATGAACGCGATTTCCGGCATCGTCCAGCCCGGCGACTACGGCATCGACGTCATGCACTTCAACC
>JAGQRI010000366.1:0-2116 GCA_020425515.1 Planctomycetota bacterium
CCGACCCGGACCGCGAGGGCGAAGCCATCGCCTGGCATTTAAAGGAAGCACTCGGTCTCGAAGACGACCGCGCAAAGCGCGTGACCTTCAACGAAATCACCAAGAAGGCCATCCAGCACGCCTTTGAGCACCCGCGCGAGATTGCGACCAACCTCGTCAACGCCCAGCAAGCCCGCCGCATGCTGGACCGTCTGGTGGGCTACAAGCTCAGCCCGTTGCTCTGGAAGAAGGTGTTCCGCGGGCTCAGCGCCGGGCGCGTACAGAGTGTGGCCTTGCGCCTGATTGTCGAGCGCGAACGCGAGATCATGGCCTTCAAGCCCGAAGAGTACTGGACCGTCACGGCCTTTCTCGGCAAGCATGCGCTGGATGAGGCCGGCAAAGAAGCGCTGGCCAAGTTCCTCGAGGTCTACCACGGCGTAACCCGCGAAGAAGAAGCCGCCGAGCAGAAGGCGGATTCCGAAAACGGCGACGAGCCCGACGACTCCGCCGAGCAGGACAGCACGCCCAAGGAAAAGCCGAAACTGCCGGAAGGCGTCTTCCACGCCGACCTGAAGCAATGCAAGGGCGCGAAGCCGCAACTCGGCAGCCAGGGCGACGTGGATGCGCTGCTGGGCGACATCGGCGGCAAGCCGTTCACGGTCAGCAAGATCGAGAAGAAGGAACGCAAGGACCGCCCGCGCCCGCCGTTCATTACCAGCACCCTGCAGCAGGCCGCCAGCACGCGCCTGGGTTTCGGCGCGCGCAAGACCATGCAGATTGCGCAGAAGCTGTATGAGGGCATCGACATCGGCGAGGACGGCCCCACAGGCCTGATCACCTACATGCGTACCGACAGCCTGCACCTGTCGGACTTTGCGGTTAGCGACGCGCGTGAAATGATCCAGCGCGAGTTCGGCGAGAAGTACCTGCCGGAAAAGGGCGTGTTCTACAAGAGCAGCAAGCGGGCGCAGGCGGCACACGAGGCGATTCGCCCGTCCAGCGTCGCGCGCACGCCGGATGCTGTCGCACGCTTCCTGGAGAAAGACCAGCTTCGCCTTTACACGCTGATCTGGGAGCGCTTCCTGGCCTGCCAGATGAACCCGGCCGTCTATGAAGTCACCACCATCGACATCGAGGCCGGCGAGGCGCTGTTCCGGACCAGTGGCAAGCGGCTGCTGTTCGACGGGCACGCGCGCATCACGGGCGTGAAGCTGGACAAGAACGAGCAGTTGATGCCGGTGCTGGATGAGGGCGAGAAGCTGGTCGATCATCGCGTCCAGCCGGACCAGCACTTCACCCAGCCGCCGCCGCGCTACAGCGAAGCCAGCCTGGTCAAGACGCTCGAAAAAGAAGGCATCGGGCGCCCCAGTACCTATGCCAGCATCATCGGCACGATCCAGGACCGCTTCTACGTGCGCAGCGACAAGCGCCGCCTGTTCGCGACCGAGCTGGGCATGCTGGTCAACGACATGCTGGTGGGCAACTTCGAGCGCATCATGCAGACCGACTTCACCAGCAAGATGGAGGCGCAGCTCGACAAGATCGAGGACGGCGAACTGGACTGGGTCGAGGTGTTGCGCAATTTCTACGCGATCTTCGCAGAAGAGCTGGCCGAGGCCGAGGTCAACATCGAGAAGGTGAAGGGTAAAGTCGCGCTGGACGAGAACGGCGACCCGATGCCCTGCCCGATCTGCGGCAGCGAAATGATCGAGCGCTGGAGCCGCTTCGGCAAGTTCTACGGTTGCACCAAGTTTCCTGACTGCAAAGGCACGGTCCCGTTGAATCGCGACGGCAAGATCCTGCGCGTGAACAAGGAAGACCTCGAGTGCCCCGAGTGCGGCAAGGAAATGGTTGTGCGCATGAGCCGCCGCGGGCCGTTCCTGGGTTGCAGCACGTTCCCCGAATGCCGCGGCACGCGCAGCCTGGAATCCGAGAAGTCGCTGCGCCAGCTCAAGACCGAGGCCGAGTTCGCCGGGCTCGCCTGCGACCAGTGCGGCAAGCCGATGAACGTGAAGTTCTTCCGCGGGCGGCCGTTCATCGGTTGCAGCGGCTATCCGGACTGCAAGAACACATACAACCCGACCAAGGCCCGCGAGGCAATCGAGGCCGGCACGCTCAAGCGCGACGAGCAAGCGGT
>JAGQRI010000366.1:2190-2784 GCA_020425515.1 Planctomycetota bacterium
CGCGCCGAGAACGCCAAGAGCGAACAAAGCGAAGAGTACGTGTAGGGCAGCCTGCACAGCTTGTGGATTCGAGAGCCCGGTACTGCCGGGCTCTTTTTTCGACGGCTGGGGACAGTCCCCTTTGCTGAAACTTTCAGCCGGCTGTTGCGTTATACCATTGACAGGTCAAGTCTTGACGTGTAAAGTGCGAACGACTGAACGGAGAAGCATGATGGTCTGCACAAGTTTGTATCTATCCCTTTGCAACTCGGGCGGCGCCCCGGGGCGAGGTGTTGGTACGGACTGAGTGAACCATCATCGCACCCCTTTGGCCCGTCGCCCCCGCGACGGGTTTTTCTTTGGCAACTGAAGCAGCAAGCACAAAGGGTGTTGTTCCCCTCAGCCGGTTGTAACCCGGCCGCCTGCAACCAGAGGGGTGGACGGCGTGTGGTTCGATTCCATCAGCACCCACCAATTCACAGCTCCGTAGCCCAACAGGAACGAGGTGCCTGACTCAGAATCAGGAGGTTGCGGGTTCGAATCCCGCCGGAGCTACCAAATCTCGGCGACGCGGAAGCGGCGCCATCATGCCGGGGTAGCCCAACACGGTAGGAG
>JAGQRI010000049.1 GCA_020425515.1 Planctomycetota bacterium
CGACCGCTGGATGCGCGAAATCAACCTCGCCAACATCGTCAGCCTCGACCGCGCCAGCAGCGAGTACGACGGCGAGGGCAAAGAAATCCGCAAGGTCGACACCATCGAGGACCAGGACGCCGTTGCGCCCACCACCAACCTCGAAAAGCGCGAACTGGTTGAACTCAGCACCCGCGGGCTCAGCCGCAAGGAAAAGCTGATCGTGATCCTGTACTACCTTGAGGAACTCACGATGAAGGAGATCGGGCTGGTGCTCGACCTCAGCGAATCGCGCGTCTGCCAGATCCACCACCGCATTCTCTACCGCCTCAAGGAGTCCCTTGAGCGGCTCCGCGACGACCTGCTGGGCTAAACGTGCCGTCTTCCGCAGGCCCCGGCGAGCGTCGGGGCCTGCTTCATTTCGGGGCAGGCGGGGGCTGGCGGTGCGATGCCCGTTGTGGTGGTATGTGGCTCCCTGACCGGCAACCCCATTGCCAGTTCCGACCGAAATAGCTAACCGTTTGCTGTTTCGCTCGTTACATTAAGCCTGCTGACCCCGGTTAGCCCCTCTCGGACTCGATTCCATGCATAAGTGGGTTTCTCTGACACTCTTAGCCCTCGTGGCCGTGCTTTTCTGTGACGGACTGAGGGCGGAGGACACGCTGCAGTTTCCACGCATTCGCCAGATGCAGGACCTGGTGCAACGCGCCACCGACAGCCGCTACAAGGACCAGAAGGGGCTTCTCGGCCAGGACGCGTTCACGGCCGGCTTCAGCGCGGGCTATATCAGCGACTACTACTGGCGCGGCTTCCGCCTGTATGACAGCGACCTGCTGGTACGCGGCGACGCCTACGTCAACGTTTACGGTTTTGAGGGCAGCGCCTGGGCCATGTGGGACGCGGGCCGCGACAGCTATCGCCCGCTCGAGGCCGACTACACGCTTCGCTACAAGTTCGAAATCGAAGGCGCGCTGATTTCGGTCGGCTATACCTATCACGATTTCTCGGGCAGCGACGGCGACCTGGGCGCGCGCAGCCAGGGTTTCGGGCGCAAGCAGCTTGAGCAGTTCCCGGACAACAAGTTCCCGAACAGCATTCACGAGCTGCACATCATGCTGACGTACTTCACGTCGGTGCTGCAAAGCGAAGGCGCGAACCTGCGCTACACGCTGAACTACTGGCAGCGCCTCGACGACGAAGGCTCGCGCTGGGAAAGCTCGGTCAGCCTGTTTGTGGACAGCCCCACGTTCACGATTTTCGGCGACTACTTCGAGATCACGACGACCACCATCTACCAGCACCGCTACCTGACCAACCGCTCGGAATTCCAGGGGCAGATCAGCAGCGCGCGCCTGGTGTACAACCTGGACAAGTACAACCTGTTCCCGATGTTCATCCAGCTCGAGGCGCACTACTACGTCGCCTTTGACGACGATTACGTGGACGGGTTCTACTTCGGCGGCAGCGTGAACTTCCGGTTCTAGGTCCAAGCGCGGTTATCTGACGCGGGTTGCGGTTGACACCGGGACGCCAAGTCGGGACTCTGGACAGAATGGCAGCAAGGAAGCTTTCGGTGTTCGCGCGTATGCGCGGGTGGATGCGGGCCGCGACGGGTCGTGTGATCCGCCGCGGATTCTTCCGCATCGTGCTGCTGATGTTCCTGACGCTGTTCGTGCTGCCGTTTTTCGCGCTGAACCTGCTCGCGAACCGAAGCTCGGCCAACCGGATCATGGACGAGGTTGTCGTCCGCGTCTTCGATACCAGCAACGCGGAAGTTACCTGGGACGAAGAACGCACGACGTTTACCGGCCCCTCGATCACCCTGACCGGCACCATCACCTACTACAACCTGCGGATTCACCGCAAGACCGGCGCGACGCCGCACCCGGCCCGCAAGCCGCTCGAATACGATTTCATCACCATCCCGAAGGTCGAGCTCGACTACGACCTGAAACGCCTGCCGGACCTGCCGGTCAGCACGGTCAAGCTGGAATCAGGGCTGCAGCTTTACTTCAACATCCACAAGGGCACCTGGCTGGATGAGGACCTGTTCGCCAAGGGCGGCGGGGGCGGCTCGGTGCCGACGCTGCCGCAGATCATCACCAAGGGCGACTGCAGCGTGAAATTGCGCGCCGACGGCATCCTGGTGCCGCCGGAAAGCGTGAACCCGGACATGGAATGGTACGACATGCAGCTCCGGGACCTCAGCCTGCTGCCCAGCCCGGGCGGCGAGGACCAGTTCGTGATCGGCGGCTCGCTGATGTCCGACCAGTTCGGGACCTTCGTGATCGGCGGTTCGGTCGGGCGGCGGGCGCAGCACGTGGACGTGCTGTTCCGTACCGTTGAGCCGATTGCCTTCAACCGCAAGTACGCTTCGGTGCTGGCGACCGACGTGCGCGACACGGTCGAGCAGTTCCAGATCACCGCCCGCACCAACTTCAGCGGCAAGCTGGAAATCGAGCCGGGCAAGGACCTGCAGTTCTCGGCCGACGTGGACGCGCAGGCGGGTTCGATCTGCTTCATCGGGTTTCCACTGAAAGTCAACGACGTCTCGGCCGACATCCAGATCCGCAACAACAACATCATCGTGGACGCCGTGGGACGCCGCGACGGCGCCGACGTACGGGTGCTCGCGCGGGTGGATGCCGTGGGGACCAACAACGAATTGCTCAAGGTCAACGTGGACGTGCGCAACCTGCTGGTCGATGAGGATTTCCGGCTGGCCCTGCTGCCCGCGCGCCTGCAGCCCGACAACCTGATGAACTGGAAAACCGGCGAGCCCTTTCCGGAAGATCGCTGGCCGCCCGACAGCTTCGAACCCGAGCCCGGCTACCCGGAATGGAACGCCGGCATGGCCCAGTTGACCACCACCAGCCTGCAGCCGGACATCGACCCGGTGCTGCCGTTCATCTGCCGTGCGTTCGCACCGATGGGGCTGGCCGACTTCGAGCTGCGCCTCGACCAGGAAATGAAGGGGCGCGACCCCACCACCGGCAAGGCGCGCCTCGACCAGACCCTCAACTGGAAAGTCTTCGTCAAGGACGCCACGGCCGCCTACGTGGGCCTGCCGGAGCAGCCTGGCGTGGCGTTCCCGATACCTATTCACGGCGCCTACGGTGTGGTGGAAGGCAGCACGTCGCCGACCAACCCCGGCCGTTACGAGGTGCGCGGATACACGCCGGAGGAACTGGCGCAGCTCGACCTCGATCCCGCCAGGGGCTACCAGGCGTACGGCCGGGAAGGCTTGACCGGCACGCTTGCGTCTTCAGGCGAGCGTTTGTGGGTGTCGGCGATTTTTGACGAGCCGAAAGTCCCCGGTGAACAATCGACGCTGACGCTCCAGTTCAAGAGCGACGGGCTGGACTTCAACGACGAGATCAAGACGCGCATGCCCCAGAACATCCGCGACGTCGTGGACCAGTTCGTGCCGGCCGGCAAGGTGGATATCCAGCGGGCAACGGTCGTCGTAAAGCCCACCAGCGATGAAGACGTCCAGTACGAGTTCACGCTCGCGGCGAAGAATATCGCGGCGCAGTACCAGTTCCCCAACGCGCCGGAGCCCGCCCGTTTCCGTGAGGTGGCCGGGACGATCGACATCCGCGGCAACGACAACAGCGTCCGGCTGTCCAACCTGCGCGGCAAGCTGCTGGGCAGCCCGGTTTCGGTCAACCTTTCGTACCTGAACGGCGACGTTCCGTCCTTCACCGTCGAGTCCGAGGACTTCCAGCTTCGTCCCGACTTCACCAGCATTCTGCCGCCCGGGTTGGGCGACGCGCTGAAGCGCTTCGACCCGCGTGGCTACGTGAAGTTCAGCGTCACGGGCGGGCGCGGCGAGAAGGTCAACGACTTCACCGACGTTGACGTCAGTTTCGTGGCAGGCAGCGGCGACCGCGCGGGCAGCGTCAACTTCGACGGCTTCCCGTACACCGTCACCAACTGCACGGGGCGGTTGTTCGTACACGTCACCGACACCTGGGCCGACATCATCATCCGCGACTTCTCCGGGCGCGGCAGCGAGCTGCCCGGCCAGACCGACCCCAGCCGCATCACCGTCAACGGCCAGGTGCTGGTCGCCATCGAGGAGACGCCGGCGGAAGAACCGCCGCCCGAGGAAGGCGGCGGGGAAGAAGGCCCCGGTGCGCCCGAAGGCGGGGCCGGCGAAGATGAGACGTTCCCATTGATGGACCTGCGATTTGAGGTCACGCGCGTGCCCGTGGACACGGCCATGCTGGCGGCGTTCACGAAGATGCTGCAGGACCCGGACTCGGAAGAAAAACCGGCGCTGGTGCGCTTCATCGAAATGCTGCACATGGGCGGTACGATCGGCGCTTCCGGGCGGCTGGTTTCCGACCCGGACGGCAACTTCGACTGGCAGTTTGAGGTGATGCTCGAAGGCAGCAGCATCAAGTTCGAGAACTTCCCGTATCCGATTGAGGGCTTGTTCGGCTCGGTCGTAGTGGACGGCACGCAGGTCAGCCTGCGCAACGTGCAGGGGCGGGCCGAAGACGGCACCGTGATCCTGCACAGCGCCAGCTACTCTGAAGAAGAAGGCTGGCAGATCACCGTCAGTGCCCGCGACCTCAGCTTCAGCAAGACGCCGGTATTGCGCAATGCGCTGCCGGGCGGACTGCGCGAGGTAATGCGCAAGCTGAACCCGCAGGGTGACTTCGACATCGACCTGGAGTTGTCCGGCAAGGACGACTACATGCATTACCAGGTGTCGCTCGACATCTACAAGACCGACATGGAGCTCGGGCTGCACTTCGATGACATGACGGCGCGCTTCGACATGGAAGGCGTATTCGAGGGCGAGCACAGCCGGCAGAACGGCTCGGTCTACATCAAGGAAGTGTTCTTCAAGGACGCGCGCTTCGACAACGTCACGACGTCGGTGCAGTACTTCGATGACCGCGTCGAGTTCCCCAACCTGCGCGGGCGTTTCTACGACGGCTGGCTGGAGGGACGCTTCGGCATCGACAAGGAGAACTACTCGGGCGAGATCGAAATCCGCGGGGCCGACCTGGGCAAGCTCGGCCAGACTGCGTTCCCCGATGCCGGCGAACTGGTGGGGGCGCTCGACGCCGAGTGCCTGTTCCATTCCGAACTCGATCGCTACGGCCAGATCGGGCGCGGGCGCGTGGACGTGCAGCCGTTCAACCGCAAGTCGAAAGACCCGAAGAAGAACACCGCCAAGCTGCTGGAAGTGCCGCTGTTCAGCCAGATTGCGGCGGTCACGGGCAGCGAGGCGAATTTCGACGAAGGCCACGTCTACTTCTGGCTCGGCCCTGACCGCATCACGATCCGCGAGATGGACTTCGTGTCGGATGCCGCCCGCGTGGAGACCTTCGGCGGCGACGAAGAAAACTACATCATGTACGGCACTTCGCTGATGCGCATGAAGTTGTTCTTCACGCTGGCGCCGCGCTCGCCGATTCCGCTGCCGGGCATCCAGCTTGTGCTCGACTGGCTGAAGCAGATCCTGTTCCCGCTGTTCGTGACCGGCACGCTGAACGCACCGGACGTACAGCCTTTCAGCCTGACTGCCGACGAGCTGGAAGGCGAAGAATTCCCGCGAAGACCCAGGGGATCGTAGCTGTCCGGAAAGTCTGCGTTGCTCGGCTTGAATCGTCGCGGCGCAAGCGCCACGACCACAGGCAGGATTGCCTGTGCCACGCGTCAGTGGTCCGGGCCAATAACTCAGAATGCCCGGTGCTGTACCCCGTACTCTGAACTCTGTACTTTCCCTTCATGCCCCGCAGACAGCCCAAATCCGAAACCGGCGACAGCACCGCCATCCGCATCAGCAGCGGCGAGTTCCGCGGGCGCAAGATCGATTGCCCGCAGACAGGCGGCGTGCGCCCCATGCTCAGCCGTACGCGCATGGCGTTGTTCAACCTGGTGCGCGACAGGCTGAAAGGTGCAACCGTCTGGGATTGCTTCGCGGGCTCCGGGTTGCTCGGCATCGAGGCGGTTTCGCAGGGCGCCGCGTTCTGCGTGTTCACCGAACGCGACCCCGCACACGCCCGCGTAGTGCAGGCGAACCTGGACAGCCTCGGTTTGCGCGACCGCAGCAACGTCATCCGCGGCAGCATCTTCGACCTGGTCAAGCCGGGCGTTCCGCGCCTGCCCCACACGCCGGCCGGGCTGGTGCTGCTCGACCCGCCGCACGCGATGATCCGCGAGGATGACGGGCCGTTCTGGCCATGGCTGCGCGGGCTGCCGGAATCGCCGCTGAAGGGGGACGACACGCTGATCGCCATCGGCCACCCCGCCGAGATGGATTTCCCGGTGGACCTTGGCGGGCTGTCCGTCGTCGAAACCCGCGTTTACGGCACGGTTGCCTTCACACTGCTGAGCTGAAGTGGCACGGGTGTCCCCGCGACTGCCGCAAACCCCGCAAGGCTGCTACCATGCCGGCCATGGCGGACACGCTGACATCCCTGGTTGGTATGGACCTCACTGAGTTGCAGGCGGCGGTCACGGCCTGCGGCGGCAAGCCGTTCCAGGCGAAGCAGCTCGCCCAGTGGCTGTACGCCAAGCGCGAACTGAACTTCGACGCGATGACCAATCTGTCGAAGGACCTGCGCGCGAAACTGGCTGAAAACTTTGCGCTGTTGACCTCGCGCGTAATTGCCGGCGAGGAAAGCGGCGAGGGCACCACCAAGCTCGGCATCCGCCTGCACGACGGCATGGTCATCGAAACCGTGCTGATGCGCGAGGACGAGCGTGTCACGGCCTGCATCTCAACCCAGGCCGGCTGCGCCATGGGTTGCCGCTTCTGTGCCTCTGGGCAACTGGGCTTGAAACGCCACCTGACCGCGGGCGAAATCCTTGAGCAGTTCCTGCACCTCAGCGAACTCATGCGCACTCAGGACGCCACGCCGGACTGGTTGACCAACGTCGTCGTGATGGGCATGGGCGAGCCGCTGCACAACTTCGATAACCTGCTGAAGGCGCTGACGATCCTGAACGCCGAATGGGGATTCCATTTCGGCGCGCGGCGCGTCACGGTCAGCACGGTCGGGTTGCCGCAACGTATTCGCGACCTGGCCGAGCAGGGCTTTCAATTCAATTTGGCGATCAGCCTGCACGGTGTGGATGACGCTTCGCGCAGCGCGTTGATCCCGACCAACGCAGGGCTGGAGAAGATCCTGGCGGCGGCAAAGTACTACTTCGAGCAAACCCGCCGTGAGGTGACTTTCGAGTACACATTGGTGGGGGGCAAGAACGACGACGCGGAGAGCGCGCACAAGCTGGCCGATCTCGTGAAGGACTTCCCGCGCGCGAACGTAAACCTGATCCCGATGAATCCCGTTGAGGGTTCCGGGCTCGAAACTCCCGCGACGGAATCCGTAAACACGTTCGCGGAAATTCTGCGCAACGCCGGCGTGAACGTGCACGTGCGCAGAAGACGCGGGCGCCGCGTGCAGGCGGCCTGCGGGCAGTTGCGCTTGAAACTTGAGGCGGTCTCGGGATGAACGGCGAATTACCAATGACCAATAACCAGTTTCCAATTCAGATGGATTCAAAGCCAATTGGTCATTGGTCATTGGTTATTGGTTATCTGCTGTGTTGCCCGCTCGGAGTTACCCGTGCCTGAGAAAGTCAGCGAGGTCTTTGACGGCAAGCTGCTGGAATCGCTCACGCGGTTCGAGCTGGCCGTGCGCACGTTGACGAGCTCCGGCATCCGCGGCGAGAAGCGCTCGCGGCGCAAGGGCAGCAGCTCCGAGTACGCCGACCACCGCCAGTACGTCCACGGCGACGACCTGCGAAGGCTCGACTGGCATGCGCTGGCGCGCCTCGACACGATGCTGATCCGCCTGTACGCCGCCGAGGAAACCCTGCCGCTGGAGATCATCATCGACACCAGCGCCAGCATGGATTTCGGCGATCCCACCAAGTACGTCACCGCCGCGCGCGTCGGCTGCTGCCTGACCCAGATCGCGCTGCTGCACGCGACGCCGGCCTTGTGGCGCTTTGCCAACGAGAAACCGCTCGAACCGGTGCGCCTGTCCGGACGCAACGACATCGGGCGCGTGCTGCGTGTCCTGGACGAGATCGTACCGGACGGCAAGAGCACCCTCGGCGAGGCCGTCCGCCGCAGCGCCCTGGCGGGCCCGCGCCGCAAGTCGCTGGTGGTGCTGACCGACGGCTACGACATCGAGGAGCTTCGCCCGGCCTTGCGCGCCTGCCGCGCCTCGGGCACCGAGGTCTACCTGGCGATCGTGCTGGCGCCCGAGGAAACGGACCCGACCATCCGCGGCGAGTTCACGTTCATCGACGCGGAATCCGGCACCGAGGCGGCGCTCAGCCTCGACCGCCCGACGCTCAAGCGCTACATGGAAATGCTCGAAGGTTTCCGCGCCGACTGGTCCGAGTATTGCCGCGGCAGCGGCATCGCGCTGATGGAACTCAGCAGCGCACTGGAGATCGGGCCGGAGCTGTTCCGTACGCTCGCAGCCGGCGGGCTGATCGGTTAGCGGGTGGCACGGGCGCCCTCGCCCGTGTGCGGCAGCATGGACGAGGGCGTCCATGCCACATGACTAGAACTTCGGCCGCTGCTTGAAGGCGTGGGTCATCTGGTTCAGGCGGCGCAGCTCGAGGTAACCCGCCACGCTCGCCGCAGGGATGCCGCCCAACTGGTGCCGGCGCGAGGCCTCCCGATCGTAGATGCTGAACTCGCTGTTGCGCCCCAGCACGTGCGCGCTGCCCTTGTACAGCTTCAGGCGCACGGTGCCGGTCACGTACTGCTGGCTCTCGCGGAAGAACGCATCCAGGCTCTCGCGCAGCTTGGTGAACCACTGGCTGTCATAAACCAGCCTGGCATAGCGCGCCGACAGCAGCGGCTTGAACTCGACGAACTCGGCGTCGAGCGTGAGCTTTTCCAGTTCGTCGTGTGCGGCGTGCAGCAGTTGTGCGGCCGGCGCTTCATATACCTCGCGGCTCTTGAACCCGAGAATGCGATCCTCGACCGTGTCGATGCGCCCGATCGCGTGCCGCCCGGCAATCTCGTTCAGCGCCTCGACCAGTTCCACGGCCTGGTAGCGCTTGCCGTTCAGCGCGACCGGCTCGCCCTGGTGGAACTTGATCTCGATCTCTTCGGGCTCGTCCGGTGCTTTCTCGGCCGAGTTGGTGATCTGGAAGATGTAGTCCGGCGCCGGCACGTCCGGGTCTTCCAGCTCGCCGGCGCTGCTGCGCACGCCCCAGATGTTTCGGTCGCTGCTGTAGGTGCGGGCGGCCTCTTCGCCGACGGGCAGGTGGTTCTGCTTCAGGTAGTCGGTGACGTCGCCGCGCGTCTCCAGCCCCCATTCGCGCATCGGCGCGATCATTTCGAGGTTGGGGTCCAGCGCCGCGACGGCGCACTCGAAGCGGAACTGGTCGTTGCCCTTGGGGGGCGCGCCGTGGGCGACGTAGCGGGCGCCTTCGTCGCGGGCCAGCGCCACCAACTCCGTGGCGATCAGCGGGCGCGACAGCGCGGCGGACAGGTAGTACGAACTCTCGTAACGCGCGCCGGCCTTCAGCGCCTTGAAGCAATACTGTTTCACGAAGGTGCGGCGGCGGTCGATGGCGTGGACGGCGTCGGCCCCGGCGTCGATGGCGCGCTCGGCGACGTCGTCGAAGTCGCCGCCCTGGCCGATGTTCAACGCCAATGCGACAACCTTCATGCCGCGCACGCGTTTCAGCCAGTGAAGGGCGGCCGTTGTGTCCAGGCCGCCCGAATACGCCATGACCACTTTTTCCATGGGGGCAACGATACCAGCGCGTTGGGTGCGGTCAAATCTGGCCGCTAGCGGGTGTCATCCTCGCCGGCGTTGCCGGATCGCTTGAGGTTCTGATCGCATTGCAGCAGGCGCATCCGCGCGAGCGAGCGCCGCTGCGAGTCCTGCGTGATCGAACTCTGCTGCATGAATGCTTCGTACTCGGTCTTGGCGGTTTCCCAGTCGCTGCCCAGGAAATACGCCGTGGCGCGGACGAAGTGGTGGATCGGGTTGCTCGGGTCGAGCGACTGAAGCTCGTTGGCCCAGGCGTTGGCGCGCTTGGTATCACGGATCTGGAACAGCGGCTCGATGCACATCGCCGCCGCTTCCAGGATCATGTAGGCCCGCACGCTGCGACCTTCCTGGATCAGCTCGTCCATCATGTTCTGGTAGCGGCTGACCAGGTCGACCATGAACGGGTTGCTGTTTTCGTCGTTCGCGTCCGCGGCCTCGCGCTTGTTGATGCGCATCATCTCGAACATCTGGTGCGCGCGTACGAAGCTGGTGGTGTAGTCCAGCGCGGCCTCGTAGTTCCGCTTGGACTGTTCCTTTTCGTAGCTGCTGAAATGCTTGTCGAGGTAGATTTCGCGGGCGCGGTTTTCAACGCGGTTTTCGGTCGCGCCTTCGCGGATCGCCTGTACGCGGGCCTGCTCCAGCCCCATGTCGAGGAAGAACGCGCCCAGGCTCTGGAACACGAAGGTCAGGTCGCGGTCCACCCAGAAGTAGCGCATGCGCTCGAGTTCTTCGGCCTTGGCGATGTCGTTCTTGCGCACGGACAGGAAGCGGTTGCGGGCGGCCTGCAGGTCTTCCAGCCCGCGCATGCGCCAGTGGCTTTTCACCTTCTGCCAGTTCTGGATGACGGTGCGGGCGTTGTCGTCGACCAGCTTGGCGTCCTTGGCCGTGGCGGTTTTCTCGTTGATGGCGTCTTCGAGCGCCCAGTTCATGTCCTCGAGGACGAGCTTGCCCTTGCCTTCTGTGATTTCGCCGAGCCACTTGGCTTCGTCGCCTTTGCCGTTCTTGTCCTTCTTGACGGTGGTCGTGTCGCGGAAGATGTAGCCCAGTTTGATCAGCTCGTCGCGGTTGGCCATGAAGATGCCGAGCTTGCGGTGGGCTTCGTCCAGGTGCGCCTTGCCCTCCGGCGTGCCGATGTCCTTGAAGCCGCGGCGGGCGTCCTCGGCGATGCCTTCCATCATGATGATGCCGTTGGACAGCGACTCCGCCTTGCGGATGCTGTCGCCGTGGCGGCGGAACTGCGCCAGCCCGATCCCGAGCGACGAGCGGAAGTCCTCGTTGTTGATCTTCAGCGCATCACGGAACTTGGTGATGGCGCCTTCCTGCGTGCCGAACGACTCGACGAAATAATCGTCGATCTGCCCGCGCTGCAGCAGGCAGTAACCCTGGATGGTGATCGCCAGCGCCAGGTCTTCATCCGGGAACTCGTATTCCGTGATCAGGTTCTCCGCCTGCTCCGCCATGCGGAACGCCGACGGGTAGTGCTTGTCGTCGTACTGCTGCTTGGCTTCCTGCAGCAGGTCGGCGATGCGTTCGTCCGTGGGCGTTTCTTCGCCGGGCTCGGCGACGAGCGGGTTGGGCTGGAACTCGGATTCAGGCGTGGGTGGGCCGCTGCAACCGAACAACACGGCAAGCAGGGCCGCGGAACCGAACACGTACAGCTTGTTCATGGAAACCATTCGCTTCCGGGGACTGGCCGGGGTGATGCACTGAATATAGGGGTGTCAGCGCAGTCTTTCCAGCCCAAGGTAGGAAATCCGGGTGCGTATCCATTGACGCCGCAAGGGGGCGGGCATACCCTGATAGCTCCCCTCGCTGCCCCCTGCCGGGTGTTTTTTGCACAAGCTGATTGCCATTGCCGCATTTGGGGTCCTGCTCGCCGGTTGCAACATGGCCGGTCCGGGCGTGATGCGCGTGCAGCCGCTGGAAGAACCCGGGCAGGAGCACGAGACCACCTACAACAGCGAGTGGGTCAACAAGAAGGCGCCGGACCCGGTCAACACCCTCGACAACAAGGGCGAGCTAAGCGTCGACCTGTCCGAGCGCGAACTCGGCGTGCGCTACATGGGCGAGGAAAGCATGCTCGGCAAGAAGGACGTCGAGTACGAATCCGCCGCCGACAAGCGCCGCCGCGAACGCGTTGAGACCCGCCGCGCCGCCTGGAACAAACGCATGGGCATCAAGACCATGAACGACGAGCAGAAGGAACGCGAGTCGGAATAGCCTGGAAACATCGCTCACGCGGCCGGTCTTCGGGCCGGCTGCTTTCGTTAAGGGAAATGCTGAAGCGCCGACGGGCAAGAACGTTTCCGGCTGGCCGGAGCAGCGGGGGGCGGTAAGGTAAGTCCATGCGATGGAGACCGACATTGTACCTGGGGCGCTGGGCCGGGGTGGAAATCCGCCTCGACCTGATCCTCGTGGTCCTGATCGGGCTGCTGTTTTTCTCCAGCCTGCGTGACGCCCAGGCCGGCAACGCCCCCGCCGGCGAGGTCTGGACGGCCATCGCCCACCTGGTGCTGCTGGTGGTGCTGGTCGGCTGCATGTTCCTGCACGAAGTCGGGCACGCCTTCATGTGCAAGCTGCGCGGGCACGAGCCGCGGATGATCCTGCTTTCGTTCGTCGGGCTGACCTTCTTCAAGGCGAGCAAGGCCAAGCCCAGCGACGAGTTCTGGATCGCGCTGGCCGGGCCGATGGTCAACCTGCTGATTGCCGCGGCGACCGCGCCTTTTGTATTCATCCAGGCGACCGACCGCACGCTGCCGCCGATGCTGACCCAGGCGAGCATGGCCAGCCTAGTCGGCTTCATGTCGTGGCTGAGCATCCTGAACTTCCTGATCGCGCTGGGGAACCTGACGCCCGGCTGGCCCGCCGACGGTGCGCGCGCCGTGCGCGGCTGGCTGGCGAAGAAGTACGGCTACGGCGCCGGCACCGTGCGCGCGGTCGCGATCAGCCACGGTTTCTGGCTGGTGATGGCCGGGCTGAGCGTGATCATCATGACCATCGCGCCGATGATCAAAACGCTGGTCGGCAACACGCCCACGCGCAGCAGCGCCAGCATGATCGTGATGTACAACATCGTGTTCCTGCTGATGGCGGTGATCGGGCTGTATTACGGCTGGGCCGAGAAGCGGCGCGTGGCCAGGCTCGGCGCTGAGCGCGCCGCCGAGGTGGTAGGCCCACCGCCCGAGTTCATGCCGAAGTCGCACGAAGAAAAGCAGAAGGAAGGCGAAGAGAAAATCATCAACACAGAAGCCACAGTCGACGGCAAGAAGGTGGGGGGCAAGAAGGATGAGGGCCCCAGCAAGGTCGATGAACTGAAAGACAAGGCGAAGGAAACGCTGGAAACCGGCAAGATGGCCTACAAGGTAGCGAAGGCCACAGGCAAAGGCGGCGGCTGGTTCGCGAAGAAGGGTCTAAAAATGGTCGGCGCGATGTTCACCAGCGACGACAAGTACGACAAGAAACCGAAGGAAGAGAAGAAGTAGAGGCCAGAGGTCGGAGGTCAGAGGTCAGGGAACTGCCTCCGACACGAGCTTTTCCCCTGACCTCTAACCTCCGACCTCTGACCTCTATAACCATGATCACCGCCCGCCTGACAACCGAACCGATTGACGCCAACGCCCTGTTGCGCGAACTTGCGCATGACGAGGACGGCGCGCAGGAATTGTTCCTCGGCGTCGTGCGCAACCACCACCAGGGGCGCGAAGTCCTGCGTATCGACTACGAGGCCTACGAGCCGATGGCGCTGAA
>JAGQRI010000050.1 GCA_020425515.1 Planctomycetota bacterium
GAGGGCAGCAACGGCGCGGACACGGACTGGTGGGGCGGGTTGCAGAACCTGGTCAACAGCGCCGCGGACGCGAGCAGCGGGCGCGTCGCGTGCATGTTCTTCACGGACGGCCCGAACAGCCTTGGGTTCTACGGCCATCTGGAATCCGGGCGCGACGACACCCAGTACGCGCTCGACCAGGAAAAGATGGCCGACAGCCTGAAGATCGAATGGGACAACGCCGGCCTGGGCTACGAAAGCCAGCCCAGCGTGCTACAGATCCTGGCCCTCCCCGGCGCCGAGGGTCAGGGGTTAGACAACATCCCCCAGAAAGTCCCCCAAGCCCGCCTCGACGAGTGGAAGACCCATTTCGTGAAGCAGTAGTACTCGGGCAGCACAAATAAACTGCTCAGAGAGGCACGAAGCGCCACATTGATCTCAGAACTGCTTCCAGTATCATTGGAAGTTCACTTCTCCTTGCTGTAGCGCATCTACCGAAGAGGACCAGGCCGTGGGTTTGGGGGGCTGGAATCCGACGGACATCGTTTCGTCCGACAAGCTTCTACCCACGGCGTCGCAGGTAGTCGTAGTATCTACAGACCAAGGTGCAGGCTACCTCAAAGCACTGAGTTCGAACACTAACCGGCATCAGCTGGCGGCTGAGTGGGTTGGAACAGGGTTGTCGGAAGCGCTCAGCCTGCCAACTCTCGATGCGGGAACGATACAGGTACCGACGAACAAGATCGTTCTCTATGACGGGTCATTCGCGGAAGAAGGACTTGGCTTCATTACCAGGCAGCGTAGCCACATCGATTGGACCGGCGCCATCGACGAGCTTGAGCGGATACCCCGGCCTCACGATTTCGCTACACTGGTGTTGCTCGACACGTGGATTCGAAATTGGGATCGCTACCCGCCCCTGTCTCATCAACGGCAGGACGCCGGAAATGAAAAGAACGTATTCCTTGGCTGGAATGACGACGACAAGACATTCGAACTGGTTCCCATGGACTTCGGTCACTCTATCGTTGTGGACGGTCAGATAGGGCCGACGTTAAGGAGCAAGATAGAGGATGATCGCGTTTTCGGTCTTTTCCCAGCGTTTCGACAATTGCTCTCTGAAAATCTTTGGGATGTTGCCTTTCAGAAGCTGCAAGGCATCCAAGGCAATCAAATCGATGGCGTTGTGACCGGAATCCCGTCGGAGTGGATCGCTACCCCAGAAACTAGAGACATCCTCCGAAACTTTCTTCACGCGCGGCGAGATTACATGTTGGCGGAAAAAGACAGAATCATTCGATATGTGCTCAACGACCGACTTCCATTTTCCGATTAGAGAGGGGGCGCGATGAAAACTAGAGCGTTCTATTCCCTGATCCAGTATTGTCCGGACTTTGCCCGCCGGGAAGCGATGAACGTCGGCCTAGTCCTCGTCGCACCTTCGCTCGGTGGTGCAATGGTGCGCGTCACCACTAACACATCGCGTGTTAGAACTTGTTTGGCCAAACGTGCACCTGCGCAAATGATCCACGGGCAACTCCGCAATATCGCTCATCTCCTTGAGCGCAAACGTCACTCAATCCACAGCATGAAGGACTTAGTGAATATTGCCGAAATGCAAGGCAATGAGATTCAGTTGACGGAGCCCGTAGAGATAGTCCTTGAAGGTTCGCAAGACCCTCTGACACCTCTGTATGACCGCCTTGTCGAGAGTGTGGAACACAAGAAGAAGCGACGAACTCCTCTCCGCACTCAACTAGAGCGAAGACTGAAGGCTGCGAAGGTGCTCAAGTTTGTCGACGAGTCACCAAACGTGAAACCAGCAGGACTAGAGGAACTCCCTTTGAGCTTCGACTTCGGATATCAGAACGGCACTTACAATCTGATTGAAACGAAGGCGCTGGGGCACTTGGAGAGCGAACCTGCTCTGGTAAATCAGTTGGTGGGAGCTGCAGGTTGGGGTGGACTCCTGGCTGCACATCCAGATCCCCAAGTTGGCGAACTTCGGCTGACATTGGTTGCTGAGTTTGGTCCCCACCAGCGAGATGTCCTGCCAAAGATGAGGCGTATCTTGTCCGAGGCAGATACGACATTGGTTGATGCAGCCAATCTCGACTCGTTGGTACACAGCATCGCATCAAGTGGTCAGCGACACGGCGGTTAGTACAACGTACAGCGAACTCACCGCTAGTTGAGGCGGTGTGCACGTGCGCAAGAAGGGTCAGGCACCCTGCGGGAGCCAGACCCTTTTTGCTTCCCGGTTCTCGACACCGGCCTCCTCTCGGCCCCGGCCCTCCACCAGACCCCAGCCCTTGCGGGCTGGGCTTGGATGGCTCGCGGCTTGGGGACTGTCCCGGGACGGGACTGTCCCCGTTTTCGAATTCGGATTGGTTGATCGTCAGCCCGGCATGCTAGTGCCGGGCCTTCCGGCTTCGCTGAAGCTACGTCGGACAGGTGCGGGCTGGGCTTGGATGGTCCACGGCCCGGGGGATGTCGCGCTGACCGGTATACTCTTCCTGGACAATTTGGAGAGTTGCTATGAGTAACAAGAAATATCGTACGCCTGCGCCTGACACTGACTCGGAAGCCTCTTCGGGGGCCGATCCTGTGGGCGATGCGCCTTCCCCGAACCCAACCGAAACGCGCTCGGATTCGGGGGCCGATGCCGCGCCCGAAAAACCGGATATGGTGGGCGACCCCCTGCCGAAACCCGGCGAGCGCGTTCTCCCGGCGTCGGTCTATGACCTCACCAACGAAAACGCGCGGGCGATGCTGATCCGTGCGGCCCACTTCCTCGACATGATGATCCAGACCAGCATCGACCTGCTGAACACCGTCTCGATCAAGGGGCTGCGCGACGCCATCGACGAAAACATGCCGTTGCCCGAGGCCATGAGCGAAGAAGACAAGCGCGCCTGGAAAGCCAAAGAGCCGCAGTCGGAAGACCCCAAAAAACGCCCGCGCGGACGCCGCCACCCGCTGCTTTCGCTGGTCTCGTGGACCATCAGCGCCTGCCGCCTGCAGATCAAGACGCTCACCATGCTCAGGCCGGAGATGGCCACGAAGGTCGCGACCACCTACGAAGCGCTGAAGGAGCGGCTCAAGCAGTACGAGCAGCTGGTGAAGACCAGGCCGGCGCACTGGGACTGACGCGGCGCGGCTTCAAGATCAGCAACGATCGAGTGGAAAATGAACGGCGAGCCCTCGCTGCCTTCGGTCGTTAAGCCCCGGGCACGAAAGGCTATTTTGAGCGGGTTTTGAGGCGGTTCGGGCGGGCAACGCAAGGCGCGACCGGGCAATTTCGGCGTGCCTTAAATCTCTCAGAGAAAAACCCACCGCGATCAAAGCCCAGCCCGCAAGGGCTGGGGCCGGCAACGTCAAAGACAAACAACAACGCGCGACGCTCAACCACACAAGTCACGGCGAACCACGCAGCGGAACATCAGAGCCGTACAGGACCCCAGCCCTTGCGGGCTGGGCTTTGATTTTCCGCGGCACACAAATGCAAAAAGCCCTCGCGAGCGAGAGCTTTGTTGCCTCGGGGTTTGACCCCCGAAGTTGTGCCGTCGGCCTTGCTCGTGGAGGACAGCCCCTCCACTCAGACGCGTTTCAGGGCGGCTATTCCCTGGAACACGTTGCGGGGTTCGACCTGAAGCTCGCAAGCGAACTTCAGGCACCCGCGGCGGTTGCGCGCGTTCGACGGCGCGAAGGCCCGGCCGGTGCGCCGCAAGGCTTTCGCCCTTTGGCGGGGAGAGCGTCTCCATTCTCCCGTGGGTCCTCTCGGTCCCTGTTCACCTTGCCCCGAAGGGCCGGCTGTGCCCCGGAAAGGTTCCTTGCAGGGATCCTCTCCTCAACCCGGTGCTGCATCACCGCGCTGCACAGGAGGAAAGATATCCCGTCAAAACCGCTTGTCCAACGGTGTCGGCGGATAGTTGAAATGGGGACAAAAACAGCGTTTCCGACAGTGGGTGAGTCAGTTACTTCGTAGTCCGTGGATCGCGATTCGTGGTTCGTCGTGAACTGCACCCGGCGTTCGTTAGCTGGGTGCGGGGGCGTCCGGTAGTTGACGACTTGCCTGCCGGGGATACCCTTTCCGGCGTTGTGCGGCCAATAGCTCAGTTGGTTAGAGCGCCTGATTGTGGTTCAGGAGGTCGCGGGTTCAAATCCCGTTTGGCCGCCCAGCTTCCCGGCCCGCCCCCTCGGGGGCGGGCTTTCTCTTGCGGCTTGCGCGCCGCGGGCTTAGCTTGGGTGCAAGGAGGTGGCCGTGTCTGAATACCGCTCCATCACCGTCGAGACCGGACGCGAGTTCGTCGGCAAGTACCGCAAGCTGGACCGCCGCATCGAACGCCAGGGCGCGCTGCGCAAGGCGTACATCCGCGCGGGCGACGCCGAAAAAGCCGCCGACGCCGCCGACCGGCACAGCGAGGCACTCGACGAGCAGGAAGACCTGGTGTTCGAGGAAATGCGCCGCCTGTGGGTCAACGCGCGCCAGACCGACGAGACGCTGCCGGAGCTTCCCGAAAGCTGGGATACCGAGGCCTCAGGGCGCGCCATCCGCTTCAGCTTCTACGAGATCGAAGCGTTCCGGGGTATCTGAGCGCGACGCGTCAGCCAGCGGCACGTTGTAATGAGGCAGATGCCGCTCACTTACGCTTCGGGATAGTTGCCGCTCGCTTACGCTTCGCGCTCAGATTGCATCCTTGAAACACAAGTAGCCCTTGGCTATGCGGCGCTGGAAATGGCGTCCGGCGCGCTTCACCAGTGCGCGTTCGCGGTTGGTTTTCGGCTTATCGAGCAGCTTCAACGCGGCGCGGTAGTGCGTCGCCAGTTCCAGCGGGCCGGGCACGAACTCCGGGTAATGCTTCCGCCGGGCTTCCTCCGCTTTCCATAACTGCTCCAGCGCCGGTTTACGGTAGCCGCCGACGCGTTCCAGTTCGCAACTGTACGCCGCCAGGTTGAAGCGGTCGGTGACGTCCTCGGGTTTGCCCCAGCCGGACTCGTAGTCGCGGGCCATGGCGCGCGCCTTGCCGGGCGCCGGCTTGTCCATCTGTTCCTTTAAGTGGAGGGCGAATGCGTGATGGTACGAACGCCCCCAGACAACCTCGACGCCGGGCGCCTGCGCGTAGTCCATCGCGCGCCCGACGGCGGCGCGGTCGAGCTGCCAGCAGGCGAACTGCAGAATGTGCCGCGCGCGGGCGTCGTTGGGCGTGCCCATGGCGATCGCGTCGTCGATGCTCAACACGTTCGACCACAGCAGCATCTTGACCAGCGCCGCTTCGCTGACGGCGCGGTACATGCCGGCCAGGCGCGGCATGCTTTGCTGGATCAGCTCGATGCCGCGGTAAAGCTGCCCGGTTTCGGCAAGCAGCACGGCGTAGGTGTTTTCGAGGCGCGCCCAGGCCTGCCACTCGCGCCCTTTGCGCCCGGCCAGCGAGCGCACGGCGCGGATGATGCGCATGGCCTCGGGGATGCGGTTCATCTGGATCAGGGCGACGACGATGCGGCGGGCTTCGTCGCAGGCTCGCTCATCGAACAGGTCGCCGTCGGGCAGGCTGCGCAGGAAAACCTTGCGCTGGGCGCGCAGGAAGTCCTCGGAATGCTTGAGCTGGAATTCGTGGAAGGCGCAGACGCGCAGGTAGTCGCGGGTGAGGGTTTCGTCGTCGCACAGGCGGGAAAGCTGGTCGGCGGCCTTGCGCAGGTCGATGGCGCGCTCGAGATCGAGCTTGTGCAGGGCTTTCTCGAGGTCGTCGAGGATGCGGCGGAAGACCGGGCGGGTCTGGGTGTTGATCTGCTCGCGCAGTTTTTCGTGGGCGAGCAAGGCGTCGTTCAGCTCGCGCAGCACTTTCATGTGATGCTTGCCCGCCAGCGAACCGAGCAGCATGCGGCTGACCGCGCTCATGGCCTCGACCAGTTCCAGCATGTTTTCGCCCAGCGCCGCCGTCTGCTCGGGCACGTCGGCCAGGTAGGGCGAGCCCTCGCCCATCAGCAGCCAGCTCGGGTTCACGCCCAGCCCGCGAACGACGGAGGCGCAGAAGGCGGCGGGGATGCGCGCGCCGTGCACGTAGCGGTTGACGGCGGCGACCTGCGCGCCGGTCTTGCGGGCGATTTCGGATTGTGAGCGCTCGTTGATCAGGCGGTGCAGGCGCTCGCGGATGCCGCCGTCGTCGGTTTCTTGATTTCGCATCGTGACCGTGGTCTTTATTGAAAACGATAAACTACTTCGCCCGCTTGCGGGAATCAACTTTCACGATAACGAGAAGTCGTCACACTAAGGGCCGAAGACCATATTGGAGGAGACATTCATGATTCGCGCCCTGGCTATGTTTTTGACTGTTTGTGCGCTGGCTTCCGCCGCGATGGCCGCCAGTTCCATCGGCGGCGGTTCGGGCGGCTCCGGCGGCTCGACGACCGCCGGCACCAGCTACACCGTCAGCGACGGGGCTTACGCGAGCGGCGGCTACACCGACATCGCTTCGCCGACCAACCTGAATCTCACCAAGAACGGGTTGTCCGGCGTGATCGCGCCGACCGGCTTCAGCGTCAACTTCTTTGGCTCGGCCTACACCTCGTTCCGCGTCGGCACGAACGGCTACATCCTGATGGACTCGTCCAGCAGCATCGTCGGCACGACGCCGAACGTCACCCAGGCGCCGGGGCTGATTCTTTCGCCGGCCTGGATGGCGCTCGACCCCACCAAGGCGCTGTACGGGGCGACCGCGACGACGAACCCGGGGCCCGGCTCGATCGGCTGGGCTTTCGGCAGCGGCGTGCTCGAAGTGGAATGGGCGAACATCCCCATCGTCGGAAGCACCGGCATCGGGGTACGCATGAAGGTTTCGATCGACACGGCGACCGGCGTGATCCGCTTCAGCTACGGCAAGCCGCACGCAAACGCAGGCGGCGCGACGTCGTCCTACTCGCACACCTGCTGCATCGCCGGACCGACGGCAACCTCGCCGCAGGAAGTCATCGACGGCGTCGTCAGCGGCTGGATCGGGCCCAACGGCGTGATCAACAGCTGGCCGTACGACTGCTACACCGAGTTCACCCCGAAGGCCACGCCCAGCCCCGCCATGAGCGTCAGCGACGGCGCGCCGGTCAGCGCGGGCCAGGCCGCGGCGGGCACCAGCCGCGACTTCGGCAGCCTCGACATCGCGGCCGGCCAGTCGGGCGCGCTGACGATCACCATCACCAACGCCGCGAGCGCGGGCGCGAACCTCGACATCAACAGCTTCGGCATCGTTGGCGACGCGGGGCACTTCGTGCTGGATACCAACGGGACCTCGGGCTCGCTCGCGCCGGGCGCCGGCACCACGTTCACCATTACGTTCGACCCGTTCACGGTCGGGCAGAAGTCGGCGACCGTCAGTTTCAATCACAACGACCCGGCGGTTTCCAACCCGTTCAGTTTCGAAGTCACCGGCATCGGCACCCAGACCGCCACGGCGCCGCTGCTGATCGTGAAACAGGGCGGCGCAAGCGGCCCGGCGATCGCCTACAACGGTACGCTGAACTTCGGCAGCATGGATCTTGCCGCGACGCCGTCCAGCCCGATGACCGTCTACATTGAAAACGGCGGCAACGCCGACCTGACCGTCGACCTGCCCGCCGTCGGCGGCGGCGACTTCACCGTCAGCGCGGGCGCTTTTCCCGCGACGATCACACCGGGCAACAGCACGACCTTCACCATCACGTTCGCGCCGGCCGCTGCCGGTACCAGCAACGACATGCTGACCTTCGTTCACAACGACACGTCGGCGACCTCGCCGTTCGCGATCAACCTGACCGGCACCGCCACCAGCAGCAACGGCGGCGCCGGCGGCAGCGGCACGCCCGGCCTCGGCGGCGGCGGTGGAGGCGGCGGCTGCGTCGCGGCAACCGGCGAGAACCTGTTCTGGATCCTGCTTCTGGCCCTGGGTGCGTGTTTGGGCGCCCGTACCGCAGGGCGTCGTGCGAGGGGATAACCCCCACGGGTTCCCGGCACGAAGAGGGGCGGCCGCCGCGGCCGCCCCTGTTTCATAGCTGCAGGTCGCGCTTCTCGAGTTCGGCGGCGAGGAACGCCTTCAGGTACTTGATGCGCTCTTCTTCACTCATGTCGCTGGCGAGTACTTTCTCGCGCTCGGCGGAAATCAGCTCGACCAGTTCCGCCAATTCGCCCGGCAGGTTCTGTTCGAGGAAACGGCGCAGTTGCCCGGCGATCAGCGGCGCCTTGCCCTGGGTGCTGACCGCGACCCGCAACTCACCGACCCGCGCCACCGCCGGCAAGTAGAAGTCGCAGTTGGGCGGGTCGTCCACGGCGTTGACCAGCGCGCCGGCCTTGCGGGCGCACTCGCGGATGCGGGCGTTGATCTTGCTGTCGCCGGTCGCCGCGATCACCAGCAACGCGCCGTCGCAATCGGACGGTTGCCACTCGCGGCGATGCAGGGTGAAGCTGTCGGCCAGCTGATTCAACTCGGGGCAGACCTGCGGCGCGACGACGGTCAGTTCCGCCCCGGCAGCCAGCAGTGCCTCCGCCTTGCGCCACGCGACCTTGCCCGCGCCGACCACCAGCACCGGGCGGGCTTCGAGCTTCAGGAAGATCGGGTACATCTCGGTCATGGCGCCCAGAATAGAAAGGCCCCGCGCCTGCGCACGGGGCCCTTGGTCAATCCAACGACTACTTGCCCTTCAGCGAGCGCACGTAGGCGGTCAGCGCCCAGTGGTCTTCGTCGCTGCCGGCCGGGTAGCCAAGCATGCCGGACTTCTGGTCGGCCTTGCTCTTCACCGGCTCGGTGATGCGCCAGAAGATGTAGGCGTCGCTGACGGCGTCCTGGAACTCGGCGCTGGTCAGGTCGGCCGGCTTGGGGTCCAGGTTCGCGCCGCCGGGGCCGTCGCCCTTGCCGCCTTCACCGTGGCACTGCACGCAGTTGGCTTTGTCGACCGCGTGGAACAATTCCTTGCCCTTGGCGATCAGGTCCGGATCGCTAAGCGGCTTGGGCGGCTTCTTGTCCTTGATTTCGTCGGGCACGGTCTTGCGGGTTACCTTGTCGCCGCCGCTGCTGCTGTTTCCGCTGCTGCTGCCGTTGCCCTTCTTCCCGCCGCTGTCGCCACAGGCCGCCATGGCCAGCGATCCGCACATCAACAGGAACAGTCCCAATGTCGTCCAGGCTTTCATCGCTCTCTCCTCGATTCTGTGTTGCCCAATCCGGTTTTCGGACTCGCGGCGCCCGTTGTCAACCCGCTTGAATCACGGGGTTTCGGACGTGCCCGGTCCGTAATTACAAGCGTCACTATGCACCAGCCCTGGCCCTGCGGCGCGCACGTAACGCGAGCACCATCAGCACCAGGAACACGACCCCGCCGACGGTCGAAATCACGCCGCCGATCCCCATCGTCACCAGCCCGGCCCACTCTGAGGTGCTGCGCACCACCTGCTCCGTGCCGTAGGTCTTGCGCACCGAGCCGGCCATGCCGAAGCCGATCGCCATCAGCGCCATGCCGCCGCCGTAAAGCAGCGGCTGCGCGGCCGCCCACCGCCGCGAGCGCACGCTGGCCAGCGGCGCGCCGAGATCGCCCAGCAGCTCCAGCACCGCCGCCATGAACGCGGTGGTCACGCCGCCGAGGCTCATGTGGTAGTGCGCCGGCACCAGGGTCGAGTTGTCGCGGATCAATGAACCCATGATGAAGCCGGCGACGGTCATCACGGCGCTGGTCGCGAAGCCGGTGAAGGCGGGGCGGCGCAGCGCACCTTGGGGCAGGGTGGCACGCGCGGACCACAACCGCTGGAAGCACAGCAGCAGGAACACGCTGACCGCCGGGAAAATGCCCCAGCGCATCATCAACGTGAAGTATTGCGGCGGCTGGTCGGCGAACGTCAGCACGGGGCCGGCCAGTACCGGCGCGCCGAGTATCGCAAACAGCGCTGCGGCCGGGCGGGCGGGCAGCACCGGCTTGCGTGTCACCAGCGACAGCAGGAACAGCCACGCCGCAACCATCGCCAGCACGTTCGCGAACTGCTGCACGTGCCCGCTGCCCCAGAACAGGCGGTCGTAGTATTGCAGCGGGGTCAGCCCGGACGCCTGCGTCAGCCACGCGCCGATTGCCGTCACGATCATCAGCAGGTAGGCCACGCCGGCGAAGCGGATGCCGGCGCGCGCGTCCGGCGGCAGCAGCGACTCTTCCTTGTTAAGCAGCATGCGCCGGTCAAGGAAGCCCAGCCCGACGAAGCAGCCGAACATCGATACGCCCAGCACGAACACCCAGTGGTTGAGCGTCGGCACGTAGTTGCTTTTCAACGGCTCCGCGTCCTGGAACGCGACGCTGGCCATCATCACCAGCACGCCGGCCAGCGCGCCCAGTTGCGCCAGCGGCGTGACCCGCCCGCGCCGCGCACCCGGCAGCAGGCAGAACAGCGCCGCAATGCACGAGCTAAACACTACGCCCAGCGCCAAGTTCACATGAACCACCAGCCCGCGGTGGCCGAACTCGGGGTCGGGTGACAGAGTCGTTTCCAGCCCGGGGATGCGTGCGATGGCAAGGTACAGGGCGAAGCAGACCGCGACGGCGGCGGAGCCGATCCCGAGTGTGAACCAACGTGCGGCGTCGCGCGTCGCAATGGCAGTCGGTGTGGTCGGCTCGGGGCCCATGGCACTTCCTCAGGCGCAACATAGCAGGGCGGCGGGCGCTGGCTATTGCAAGTCGCTATGATTTGCGCCACGGAGGCAACATGACAAAGCTGGCATTCGACTGGGACGACGCGGTCGCCCACGTTTCACGCAGGGACAAACGCATCGGGCGCGTGATCCGCAACGCGGGCGACATCCGCCTCGAGATCACGCCGTACCGCAGCCCCTTCCTGTACCTGATGCGGGCGATCATCTACCAGCAACTCAGCGGCAAGGCCGCGGGCACCATCCACGGGCGCGTGATCGACCTGTTCCCGACCAAGCGCCAGGTCACGCCGGAGCGCCTGCTGAAGCTGAAAAACGAGCAGTTGCGCGGCGCCGGCGTGTCGGGCGGCAAGACGAAGGCGCTGCGTGACCTGGCGCGGAAGGCTGCCGCCGGCGAGGTGCCCGGCTTCGCAAAGCTGCGGCGCATGGACGACGAGGAAGTGATCGAGTGCCTGACGGCGATTCACGGCATCGGGCGCTGGACGGTCGAGATGCTGTTGATGTTCCAGCTCGGGCGCCCCGACGTGCTGCCGATTCACGACCTCGGCGTCAGGAAAGGCTTCGCCCTCGCGCACAAGTTAAAGGAGATGCCCACGCCCAAAGAGCTGGAGTCTCTCGCCGACAAATGGCGCCCTTTCCGCAGCGTAGGAAGCTGGTACT
>JAGQRI010000051.1 GCA_020425515.1 Planctomycetota bacterium
TTCTTTCGGTATGTCAGTCGTTTCTAATTAGGATACCGCCCCGGCTGTGGGCCGCCCTGTTCCGGCGGCAGAAGTCTGCGTTTTGCAGGCTCCCCACGGCCCATTTGATTAGGGGACTGGAAGCATGATGATCGCAGTGGCAACAATCATATCTGGTGGACAGACGGGTGCCGACCGCGGCGCCCTGGACGCGGCAATCGAGATTGGCATTCCCCACGGCGGAACCTGCCCCAAGGGCCGAGTGGCCGAGGACGGAACCATCCCGCCGAAGTACCTTCTAAAGGAATCCGGCAGCAAGGATTCCCCCGAGCGCACCGAAACCAACGTCGCAAACTCTGACGGTACACTGATTTGCACCTTCGGTCGCCTCACCGGCGGCAGCAAGGTCACCGCCGAGTTCGCCCGCAAGCACGGCAAGCCCTTCCTGCACCTCGACCTCAACGCCGAGGCCACCGACTACGCCGTCAAATGCGTGCGCGAATGGCTGACCGAGCAGGACATCAAGACACTCAACGTGGCCGGCGGGCGCGAAAGCGAGTCGGCCGGTCTGCACGGCGCGGTCAAGGACCTGCTGACCCGCGTCTTCCGATAGCCCGCTACTCACACACTTACAGGATCGCCCGGCCATCGCTGGCCGGGCTTTCTGTTTCACACTAGACTCCCAGCTCGCGAGGAGACCAAGCATGAGCGACGACAAGGGCGTGAAGGGTTTCAGCAACGAGTTCGGCTTCGGCCCGACGAACCACCCCGAGGTGAAGGCGCCGGCATTCCGGATCATGGCGGTGGGCAACTTCTGCGGCGCCGGGCGCGACGCTGAACGCGGCGCGGTCGGTATCGACGCCCACGACTTCGACGCGGTGATGGCAAAGCTGAACGTGCGCGCCTTCTTCGAGGTGGAGAACCGCCTGGGCGGCTCGGACAAGACGCTCGAAGTCGACCTCAAGCTGCAGTCGATCAAGGGCTTCGAGCCGATGGCCGTGGCCGCGGGCATCCCGGCGCTGGGCGCGGTCAGCGAATTCATCCGCCGCGCGAAGGGGGTTTCCGACGGCAGCGTCAAGCCGGCCGAGTTCAAGCAGAACCTGTCCGAGTTCCAGAAGGTCCCGCTGCTGCGCGAGCCGCTTGAGGCGGTGCTGGACAAACTCGGCGGCCCTTCACAGTCGGTCGGCGGCTCGTCCGACGAAGCTTCGGCGAAGTCGGACAAGGACGTGGACGCCATCTTCGACATGGTGGACGCGCCCAAGAAAAAGGAAGGCGGGTCGGCCATCGACGCCTTCGCGGGCGGGCTCAGCGGCGGCACGCAGAAGGGCATCGACGTGTCCGGCGGCATCGCGCTGGCCGTGAAAGCGCTGTCCGAACAGTTGCAACTTGTGCTCGACCACGAGCAGTTCAAGGCGCTCGAAAGCAACTGGCGCGGGCTGCACATGCTGTGCCGGCGCGGCAAGGGCGCGCAGATCGAGCTGTTCGAAGGCGACTTCGACACGTGGCAGGAGCGCGTCTACCAGACGGAATACGCCGGCACGAACGAGGCGCCGCTGGCGATGGTGGTGCTGGCCGACGCGGTCGAGAACTCGCCCGCGGGCATGGAAGCGCTGCAGAGTTGGGGCGACGCCGGCGGGCAGATCCAGTGCGCCGTAGTGTTCGGCGCAGGCGAGCGATTGATTGGCGAAAGCGCCGCGGCGCTGGCGAAGCGGGACCATCCGGGCGGGCTGTTCGACGAATCCCGCTTCGACAAGTGGCGCAGCCTGCGCGACAAGGATGAATCGCGCTGGCTGTGCGCCGCGCTGAACGGTTTCGTCCTGCGCCCCAAGTACACACAGAAAAAACACGGCATGGATGCGCCGGAACTGTGGGGCTCGCCGGCGTGGCTGGTGGCGTCCGCGGTCGCGCAGAGCATGCAGAACACCGGCTGGCCCAGCGCGCACACCGGCGTCGAAGGCGGTGAGGTCGCGCAACTGCCGATCGTCGAGCACGAAGACGGCGCCGAATACCCGCTGGAAACCACCTTCAGCGACCGCGCGTTGAAGGACCTGTCGAAGGCCGGCTTCGCGCCGATGATGTGCCAGCCCAACAACGACAGCGCCTGGGTAATGCTCGCGCCGACGGTGCACCGCCCCAGCAAGGCCGAGGAAGAGGGCAAGCACGGTTCGCTGGCGTACCAGTTGCTGGCCGCGCGCGTGGGCGAGATGATCATGCGCAACAAGGGCAAGCTGATCGTCCCGGGCGACATGCAGGGCAGCGCGCAGAACTTCGCCAAGTTCCTGGCGGGGCTGCTGGGCGACACGGGCCCGGGCGCGAACATCGACATCAGCTCGCAGGGGACCACGCTGGTGCTCAGCATCCGCACGGGGCGCGACCTGCTCAACGGAGCGGAGCTGCAACTCGGCGTGAACGTCGAATAGGTTTCACGCGAAGGTGCGAAGAGTTGCGGAGACCGCGAAGAACTGCATTCAGCTAGCCACGAAAGCACAAAAGCACGATAGACAGATTTTGTGCTTCCGTGTTTTCGTGGCTTTAAGCGCCTTTCTTCGCGTCCTCTCAAACCTTCGCACCTTCGCGTTAAGGCTTTTCTTCGTGGCTTCGTGCCTTTGTGTGCTACCTCACTCGCGTTCGAGAGCGGGGACAGTCCCGTTCAGGGACAGTCCCCATTCGCTTTGCTAGTATCCCGCGCGGAGGTTGTGATGGCTGATCGTGCATCAACGAGTGCGGGCAGGAAGAAACCGGTATCGCGTGAGAAGCGCAAGCCGGCTGCGAAAAAGCCCGCGGGGCCGGCGCTGCATTACCACGTGTCGATGCCTGACCCGGCGTCACATACTTTCCAAGTGGAAATCACGCTCAGCGGCGTCGGCGACTCCTGCACGCTGGCCTTCCCCGCCTGGACGCCCGGCAGCTACAAGATTCGCGAGTTCGGCAAGAACGTCAGCTCGTTCAAGGCGCGCGGCGCGAAGTTCGAGATGTACGACAAGCAGCGCTATCACCTGACGCGCATCAAGGACGGCAAGGCCGCGGTCAGCTTCGACTACTACGCCGACGAACTCTCCGTCCGCACACCGCACCTCGATGACACGCACGGCTTCTTCCTCGGCACGAACCTGCTGCCGTATCTCGAAGACATCAACGCCATGCCGGCGCCCGCGGAGTTCACGGTCAGCGTGAAGCCGTACAAGGGCTGGAAGGTCGCGACCTCGTTGCCGGCCGTGAAGGGCAAGCCCAACACCTGGCGCACGGACAACTACGACGTGCTGGGCGACACCCCGTTCGAGATCGGCACGCACGAAGTTCATTCGTTCACGGCGCGCGGCGTGAAGCACGACGTCGCCTTCTACGGCTACGGCAACTTCGACGCGAAACGCATCGTCGCCGACACGAAGAAGATCGTCGAAACCCAGGCGAAGAACTTCGGCGGGCTGCCCTACAAGTACTACCTGTTCATTCACCACATCTCGCCCGATTCAGGCGGCGGGCTCGAACACCTGAACAGTTGCGTGTGCGGCTGGCCCAGTTGGAACTTCAAGACGGAGGACGACTACCAGAAGTTCATCCGCCTCGTCAGCCACGAGTTCTTCCACGTCTGGAACGTCAAGCGCATCCGCCCGAAGATTCTCGGCCCGTTCGACTACCGCACCGAGCAGCACACCAAAGCGCTCTGGATCATGGAGGGCATGACCCAGTACTACGAGCGCCTGTGGGTCGCCCGGGCCGGCGTGTGCAAACCCGAAGAAGTGCTCAAGGCCTACGCCGAGACCATCGACCGCGAGGACAACCGACCCGGGCGCAAGGTCATGTCGCTGGAACAATCAAGCTGGCTGGCCTGGACCAAGCTGTACCTCGCCGACGAGAACTTCCTGAACACCGGCGTAAGCTACTACTCGCGCGGCGCGCAGGTCGGGCTGCTGCTGGACGCGAAAATCCGCAACGCAACGGACGGCAAGCGCAGCCTCGATGACGTCATGCGCCTGGCTTTCAAACGGTACGGCTGGCCGAAGCCGGGCTTCCCCGAGGGCGGCTGGTTTGAGCTGGTCGAAGAGGTGGCCGGGCAGAAATTCACGCGCTTCTGGAACGACCACGTCAGCGGCACCAAAGAGCTCAACTACGACGAGTTCCTGGACTGCTACGGGCTCGAATTCAAACGCGACAAGCAAGGCAGCGAGCCCTGGCTCGGATTCACCACCGGCAGCAAGGGCGGGCTGAAAATCGCCTCGGTCCATGCGGAAGGCCCCGCGCGCAAGGCCGGTCTGCAACCGCGCGACGAAATCCTCGCGCTGAACGGGCACAAGGTGCACGCCAAAACGTTCGACGACCGCGTCAGTGAGCTGGCGCCCGGCAGCATCTGCACCCTGACCGTCTTCCGCCGCGAGCAATTGAAAGAGGGACGCCTCCACGTCGGGAGACAACCCGCCGGCAAGCTGACGCTTGGGCCGCGCGAGCATCAGTCCCCAACGCAGAGGCGAAACTACCGCAAGTGGCTCGGCATCACGAAACCGTGAAGTCCGGGCTCTCGATCAGCTCGGCGATGGGCCCGACGCGCGGGTCGGCGGTCGGCTTGACGCGGCGGCGCATCACCACCATGTTGCGCCCGTGCTCCTTGGCGTCGTAGAGCGCGAGGTCGACCCGGTTGAAGAAATCGGTGTCGTCTTCGCCGCGGACCAGCTCGGTCACGCCGAAGCTGGCGGTGAGGCCGCTGCGCAGAATCTTGCTTTCCTCAACCAGGGCGCGCAGGCGCTCGGCCACTTCGCAGGCCTGCTTGAGGTTGGTTTCCTCCATCAGGATCAGGAACTCCTCGCCGCCCCAGCGGAAGACGTCGTCCGTGCGGCGCATGGTGTTGGACAGGATTTGCGACAGTTCGATCAGTACCTTGTCGCCGGTCTCATGACCATACGTGTCGTTGATGCGCTTGAAGTGGTCAATGTCGCACATGATCACGCTGACCGCCGTACCCTTGCGGGCTTGCCGGGCGCGGGCGCGGCGCATCGAGGCCGAGAACGCGCGGCGGTTGAACAGCCCGGTCAGCTGGTCCTGCATGGCCATGCTTTCGAAGTCTTCAGCCTTGGTGAGCGCCGTGCCGTACGCCAGGCGCAGGCGAGAAAAGCCGGCCATCATGACGAGAAACACCGGCGTGGCCACGAGGTAGTTAATCGTGAGGTCCTGCTCAAGGGCCGCAGGCAGCGGGTGGGGATTCACCGCCAGGAAGACCAGGATCCCCACGGCCCCCGCCGCGTAGTAGGCAAACCCGGCCACCAGGCTGCGTCGATAGAGCATGAACACGAACAGGCATGCGCCCAGGATCGCCCACGGCACCATCCCGCTGATGTAATCCGGTTCAAGACCGTACCGGTAGGTAAGCCACATGCCCAGGAACATGCGTTCCATGACGACCGTGGCGCCGACAAACAAGGTCGCCAAACGCACGTACCGGGTGCAGCCCGGCCTGCACTTGATCGCCCAGACCAGCAAGCCAAGGAAGACGACGGCTGTCGGAATCAGTTGCCACCGCTCGAACCATGTGGCGTTCTCCATGAAGATGGAGACCAGCGACATAATCACACAGGCCGCCGCGAACATCGGCAGCAGCACCAGCATGAAGGTGCGTTCCAGCAGTTGCGGCTTGAACAGGGTTTCCGGGGAGTTCTGCAGCAGGATCGTCTTGACTCCCGCATAGCGCCTCAACCCGACCAATGTGCTTTCCTTAGCCATGACACACCCGCCCTTTCGCTGACCCTCACTAGAACCATACCACACGAACGCACTATTTGCATAATTTGCACAAGTTTTTTGTTTGGGCTGCAACTAGTGTGCAAGTTCTGTGCATACTGTGATTTAGACGCGGTCCGGGGCTGCCGGGCGGCTTCAATTGCACAATGTATGACTGGATTCTTGACGGCGCGTCAGGGCTGGAAGTCGGCTGTAGTCCGGGCCGAGTCCGGCGCGTCGATGATGGTCACGCGGTTGCGACCGTCGCGCTTGCTGGCGTACAGGGCCTCGTCGGCGCGTGGGTAGACCACCTCGTCCTGCTCGGCCGGCAGGATGTGCGTGGCGCCGATGCTGATCGTGATTGTCGATTTATCGAGAAGCTGTTCGGCCTCAACGGCGGTCCGCACGCGCTCGGCCACCAGCTCCAGGTGCTCGCCGGGAGTTTCCTCGAGCAGCACCATGAACTCCTCGCCGCCCCAGCGGAAAACTTCGTCGGTGCCGCGCAGCTCGCGCGTGAGCACGTTCGCCAGGCGCACCAGCACTTCGTCGCCGACCTGGTGCCCATAGGTGTCGTTGATGCGCTTGAAGTGGTCGATATCGAGCAGCATCGCGCACAGCGGCGTCTTGTTGCGAAGCTGCCGGGCCTTGGCGCGCTTGAACGACTGGCGGAAGGCGCGGCGGTTCTGCAGCCCGGTAAGCGCATCGAGCAACGCCAGCTCGCGCAAGTCCTCCGCATGGGTGCGCGCCTTGGTGTAGTCGCTGCGCATGCGTGTGAAAGCCGACAGCAACGCGATGAAAACCGGAGGAGCGATCACGGTGTTCAACAGCATCTCGTCATGGACGAACGGCGGCAGTACCCGGGAGTTGAACATCAGAAAAACGCCCAGCATCAGCACGGACACCGCCCAATAGGCGATTGCGAAGCGCCACGAAACACGCGAAGGCAACAGAAACAGAAACAGGGCGCTGCACAGGATCAGCCACGGCGACAGGTTGAAGTAGTACTTTGGGTCGAACCCGGAGGAGTACAGTTCCCACAACTGCACGGCATAGTCCACGAGTATCAGCGCCGGGCCGACAAACAGGGTTGCGACCCGGACCCGCCAGACGCGCGATGGCGGCGTCAGCCAGTTCCACAACAGCAGCACGAGGAACGCCCCCGCGCATGGCATCAGCACGAAGCGCTCGAACCAGCGGGCCGTGCCCTCCAGTTCGGCGGACGCCCAACTGGCGGTAGCGGCGAAAGTGAACATCGGAAGCAGCACCATCAACAGGCGCCGCTCGGCGAACTGTGGCCGTAACTGTTCGAGCGAGACCGCACCGATCCGGTCCGTCGTGCTGCGGACGGAATGATGCCGCTTGCCGAACGCTGTTTGGCTGTCGTCGTTCATCGCAATGCACATTCTAGCGCACCGGTGCGACCAGTTGCAGGCGTAACTCAATGCGACGGGATCAGTGCACCAGAAGGTCGAAGTCGCGCAGGTCGCGGTTCATGGCGCGCAGGTACATCGCCAGCACGAAGCCGACCGACTTCACGTCCGGCGCGCCGCCGCGCAGCTCGAAGCGCAGCCCCAGCGTGCGCCCCGCGTCGTCGTCGAGCGCGACGCGCAGCTCGCCGTACTCAGTGCCGTCGGGGTCTTTGCCCCCGTGCACGTGAATGCTGCGGCGCTGCCCGCGCTCATACTCCGGGTTGGTCGCGTGGCTGAAGTAGCGGTCGAGGAATTCGCGGTCCAGTTTCTCGAAGGCTTCCTTGACCGTGACCGCGTGCCCGTGCTCGGAAAAGTTCACGTTCACGGGGCCGGTCTTTTTCACCCAGCGCTTGAGCTGGTCTTCGAGCCGGTTGGCGACTACGTCGGTCTTTCGAATGTTGCTGCGCGTGAGCATCATCGTGCGCGCGCGCTGCACGGACGATTTCTGGCGCACGGATTCGATTTCGTTGCGCAGCTTCCAGAGTTCGCGGTCGCGGTCCTTGAGCTGGCTTTCCAGCGCATTGCGCTGGGTATCGACGTCGCGCAGCAACTCCTCGGCGGCATTCAGCTCTTCCTGCAACTGACCCAGCTCGTTGTCGTGTGCCGCCAACGCCCCGTCGTGGACTTCGAGCTGCCGTGCGTGCTCGGCCATTTCCTTCGCGCTGGCCAGCGCGATCGTGACGCCGCCGCCGTCGCCGGATTCGCCCGTGATCTCGGCCAGCCCCTTCATCAGCCGCGCACGCTCTGTTTCCGCGCGGGCCTTCGCGGCCTGCACGTCCTCAATGCGTTTGCGCAACTGCTCGAGCGTCTGCTGCTGTTGTTCGCGAACGGACTCCAGCTCGGAGCTGATCCTGACTGTTTCGCCCTTGCTGGCCGAAATGGACTGAGCATCCCGCCAGTATCCGCGCGCCGCGAGCGCGCATATCACCAGCACGATGACGAACGCAACCAGCAGCGGTATGCCCTTGATAACCGCGCTTTCGCGAACGCCGAGCAACATGTAGGAGCCGTGAATCACGGCGGTAATCACCACCGCGCCGCCGACCGCCGCGAAGGCAGCCCCGCCTTTCGAGCTGAACAGACCGGACACTCGTTTCCTCGCTAGAGAATTGTTTTGCCCAGTGCGCTCGCGATCAGATCCACCGCGAGCTGGCCGGTCTGGTTGTGCATGTCGAGGATCGGGTTGACTTCCGCCAGTTCCAGGCTGGTCAGCGCATCCGACTCGGCGATCATTTCCATCGCCAGGTGCGCCTCGCGGTAGGTCAGCCCGCCGAAGACCGTCGTCCCGGTGCCGGGCGCGACCCGCGGGTCCACGGAATCGATGTCAAAGCTGACGTGCAGGTAGTCGGTGTTGCGCGTGGCCAGGTTGATCGCGTCGCGCATCACGGCTGCCATGCCGCGCTCGTCGATGTCCTTCATGGTGAAGGCGTGCACGCCGGAATCGAGGATGGCCGTCTTTTCCTGGCGGTCGAGGTCGCGCAGCCCCACCAGCACGACGTCGTTCGGGTAAAGCTTGGGCGCGAAGCCGCCGATTTTCGTCAGTTGGTCCGGCCCCTGCCCCAGGCTGACCGCGACGGGCATGCCGTGGATGTTGC
>JAGQRI010000367.1 GCA_020425515.1 Planctomycetota bacterium
TCAAGCGCCTCGGTCACCGCCCGGCGACCCTGTGTCGTCCCTTCGGGACTGAACCGCCCAGCCGGAGACAATTCTACAGAGCGGCCGGAAACGAACCCGCGAAGGCGCTACAGACAATCCGAAAATGGGCTATTTGGTTATTGGTTATTCGCTGTTCCCCGACCACCGCTACTCTTCTTCGGGCGCGGGGTCGTGGGCGGCGTGGTCGCCGGGTAGTCCGGGCTCTTTGGTCTCTTCCTGGCCCTTGGTGGAATCCTCTTCGGGCGCCTGGTCCGTGTCGTCCAGGTCATCGTCTTCGTCGTCCGCCAGCTCGGCAAGCTCGGCGGCCTTGGCGTCGTCGAGCTTGGCCGTGTCGCTGCGTTCGCGCGTTTCACGCTCGAGGATCACCCGGGCGGTGTCCTTGCCGTCGTCGGTCAGGCTGACGTTGTAGATCTGGTTCGGGCTGGTGCGCCCGGCCATGATCGCGCCGCTGCCGTACTTCACGCTGACCAGCCCCAGCTCTTCCAGCGTGTGAATCTCCTGCGTGAAGACGGCCTCGAAGCCCCAGTTGAAGCGCTTGTTGCGGCGCCCTTCCTCGAGGTGGCGCAGCAGTTCCATGCGCGCCTGGCGGTAGCTGGCCTGGTTGGTGCCGAGCTCTTCGAGGCGGCGGTGCAGGTATTTCAGAAGTTCGCGCCCGATCTCGGTGATCGTCCGGTCTTCTTCTTCGTTCGCTTGTTCGTTCTCAGGCGCCACTGTTTACCGCATCCAGAAACGTCTTCGCCCGCCCGGCCGTCTCGACGGCTACGCGGCTGGCCTCACTCAACTCGACGCACGCGGGCCCGGCATACCCGATCTCGCGCAGCACCTCGAAAGTGCGCGCGAAGTCAACGCTGCCTTCCCCGAAGAAAAGGTGGCGGTGACGCCCAGGGAGCATGTCATCGAGGTGGAGATTATAGAGCACGTCGCGGTACGTTGACAGATACTCCCACTCGGGGCCGGACTCCATGCACTCAAGGTGACCGATGTCTATTGTGAGACCGGGACGGAACCCAAGCAGCTTCGCCAGCCTGTCATAGTGTTCCATCTTCTCGAGCAGCATGCCCGGCTCGGGCTCGAGGGCCGCGCGCACCCCGTGGTTGGCGCAAATCCCCTCGAGCTTCTCGACGTGGAAGGCCAGGCGCTCAAACAGCTCGTCGTCGTTTCCTGCCCGGTTTTCGGGCCTCGCGCCGGACCAGTAGCTGACGGCGAACGCCCCCAGGTCCTCGGCGATCTCCGCGGCACGGTACAGGAACTGCACGCGGGCATCGCTGTCGTCGTCGAGCAATGTCGGGCGATGTTTGCGGCGGGCGTCCAGCAGGTAGCGCGAACCGGTCTCGATCACGCAACTGAGCTTGTGCCGCCCCAGCAGCCCCGCGATTTCATTCACTTCGCGCGCGCTGCTGGTGAACGGGTTCAAGTGATGAACGTCAAGGGTCAGCGCGACGCACGAGTAGCCGAGTTCGGCGATGATCTCGATGGCGTCGGGCAGGCTGTGGTACGCAAAGCCGCTGGTGTTGTAGCCGAGTTTCAGCATGAAATGGCGAGTGGCCGGTGGTCAGTGTTCAGTGGTCAGGAAAAACGCAACAAGTGCCCGGTACTGACCACTGAACACTGGCCACTGAACACTGGAATTCACTGCTCCCATGGCGCGAGCTTGAGGGGTTCGCCGCTCTGCATGCGCTGGAGGTCCGCCCGGGCCGCGTTCATGGCGCTGCCGAGGTCCGCCGCGCCCTTCAGGAACTCGGCCGCCGCCCTGGCTTCCTCGCCCTCGGTCGCCTTGGTCGCGACGCGGTAGGAAACCAGGTGGTACATCCACCCCACGGCCGTGTCCTTCGTCTTCTGGGTCAGCGCGCGGACGCCGGCTTTGTCGTTCAGCCAGACCAGCAGCAGCCCCTGGTTGCGCAGAATGTCGTCCACGGCGGTCTGCTGCTTGTGCTTGCCCACCAGCTCGGCCGTGTGCCCCAGCGCGTCGGCGGCCTCGCGCGTCAGGCGCTTGCACTCGGCCTCGCCAAGCTGCTTGTACTCGTTGCGTACGCGCCCCTGGTTGACGGCGGCCAGCAGCTTGAGCGCCATGATGAAGTCCGGGTCGTCTTTCAGCAGCGTGCGCAGGTGGTCGGCGCAGGTGCTGAAGCGCTCGGCGTCGTAGTCCAGCTCGGCCTGCTGGTAGGCGAGCAGCACCTTCGCGCGCGAACGCGGCGAAGGCAGCCCCTGCGTGTCGTTGAGGTTCTCCGGCTCGAAGCTCTGGGCCACGGCGGATTCGCCCGGGTAGGGCGTGCCGGCCGAGGACTCGCGCACGGCGATGCTGCCCTTGCGCGGCGGCATCCATGACTTGAGCAGACGGTCGATCTCGGTGCGGGCGGCGTTGACTTGCTCGGAGTTTTCGCCGGCGGTGTTCTTGTCCTGCTTGTCGTCGGCGTAGTACTCGACGTCGTTGCCGCTGAACAGGGTCAGCCCGTCTTTCGTTCGCAGCCCGCGGATCTTGGCCCAGTCGGCGTTCAGCCACGCGTAGTGCGACTCGACGTACGCGCTGAGCCCCATGTCCTTGTCCGGGTCGCGCATGGCGGGCACGAGGCTGACGCCGTGAACCTGCTTGCTGAAGTCCTTGCCCTCGAGGCCCATCAGCTCGATCAGCGTCGGCGCGAGGTCGTAGTTGCGCGCGATACCGCTGATGCGCTCGCCCTCCTTGATGCCCGGCGCGCCGTGGATGATCAGCGGCACGTGCGTGGTGGTGTCATAACAGTAGTAGCCGTGCGTGAGCTCGTTGTGCTGCCCGAGCCCCTCGCCGTGGTCGGCCGTGATGACCAGCAGGGTGTTCTCCCAGCGTTCTTTGTCCTTCTGCAGCTCGAGGATGAACTTGCCGATCGCGCGGTCGGCGAAGGCGATCTCGCCGTCGTAGCGTTCCACGTCGCTGCCCTGGAAGCCGTCGCCGAGTTCCGGGTGCTGGTAGTAGGGCGCGTGCGGGTCGAACAGGTGGATGAAGCAGAAGTAGCGGTCGTTGCCCTGCTTCTCGATCCAGTCCTGGGCCAGCTTCAGGGTTTCCGGCGCCTTGCGTTCCTGCACGGTGAGGCGCCCGGGCTGCATCTCGCGCACGGCCTTGTCGTCGTAGACGTCGAAGCCGCGCTCGACGCCGCTGCCGGATTTCAGCGTGTGGGCCGATACAAACCCGCCGGTCTTGAAGCCCTGCGCTTTCATTAATTCGGGCAGGGTTTCGACCTCGTCGGGCAGGCGGTGGTACAGGTTGTCGCGCACGCGCGTGCCGAGGGTGCTGACGCCGGTAAGCTGCGCCAGGTGCGAAGGCAGGGTCAGCGGGTAGCAACTGTAGTGGTTCTCGAAGACCGCGCCTTCCCTGGCCAGCGCGTCGATGTTGGGCGAGGTGTTCTTGCCGTAGCCGTAGCAGCCCAGGTGGTCGGCGCGCA
>JAGQRI010000052.1:0-19319 GCA_020425515.1 Planctomycetota bacterium
CCGGAGATGGTGGTCGGGCTCGGCGCCGGGCTGACCATCCCGTTCTTCAACGTCTACTTCCAGACCGTCTGGAAACTCGACCCTGAGTCCATCGGCCTTCTATTCATGGCAATGGCGGCGCTGCAGGTGGTCAGCTTCCTGCTGGCGCCCGCGCTGGTGAAACGCTGGGGGCCGGTGAAGGTGATAATCGGCAGCCAGTTGCTCAGCCTGCCCTTCTTCGTTGAGCTGGCGATGGGACATTTTCTCTGGCTGGCGATTCTCGCGTTTATCCTGCGCAACAACCTGATGAATCTCGCCCAGCCGGTGCTGAAACAATTCAGCCAGGAAGTCGTAACCGAGAAGGACCGCAACGCCGTTTCGGTGATCCTGCACAGCTCGCGGCACATACTATGGACGCTGGGCAACTTCATCGCGGCGCCGCTGATTATCGCCGGCGACGGTGAGTTTACGTACGTCTTCGTGGCGACCATCGGCTGCTACGTGTGCGCGATCTGCCTTGAATTGTTCATTTTCCCCCACATGTACCGCACGCGAGAACTGCCCGAGGAACCCGCAACGAAACCGGATGACCTTGCCCGGCAGCGCGTTCCCGCCTAGGATGGCGGCATGTGAGTGGTCCGAGCCGTCCCTGACGCTGGGGCGTCCCGGACTCCTCACGACGCTGAGGAGAAGTCCATGACGACCGACGCGGCCGACCGGGCCCGCCCGGCTGCGAAAGCGCCGAAATCCGGCAAACAATCCGGCTACAACAAATCCGACCTTGAACGCCTGGAAAAGGCCTCGAAGCTGCTTGGCTACACGTTCAAGGACTACGGCCCGCTCCGCCATGCGCTCACACACAGCAGCGCGAAATCGGCAAAACACCCCAGCAACGAACGCATGGAGTTCCTGGGCGACGCCGTGCTGGGATTGATCGTTTCCGAGATGCTGTTTCGTGAGTACCCCGACTTCCCGGAAGGGGAACTGACCCGCGTGAAGTCGGTCGCCGTCTCGCGCGCCGTGCTGGCCGACCGCATCCGCGAGATGGGTTTCGCCGAGTTGATGTATCTCGGCAAGGGCGTCCGCCGCGAGGGCGGTGCGCGCCTGCCGACGAGCATCCTGGCGAATTTGTACGAGGCGCTGCTTTGCGCCCTGTATGAGGAAGGCGGGCTCGAGGAAGCCCGGCGCTTCGTTGAAAATGACCTCGGGCCGGTCATCAAGAGCATCACCAGCCACCAGTTCCAGCAGAACTACAAGTCGGCCTTGCAGCACCTGGTGCAATCGCGCAGCGAGCGTGCGCCCATGTACAAGGTAATCAGCGAAGTCGGCCCCGACCACCAGAAGGAATTTCACGTCGTCGTCTCGGTTGACGGTGTCACATTCGGCCCCGGTGTGGGACGTAATAAAAAAGAAGCCGAGCAGCGTGCCGCCAAGGCCGCGCTGACCGAACTGTTGAAAGAGTTCGACAAGGAAGACGATGACGACGAAATCCTCGAAGTCCCCGTCCCCGAGGACGACTTCGACGACGAGTAGCCTGGGGCGTGAAGCCCTGCGCGGGGTGGCTTTCGGCGCCGGTGCTGCGGTGCTGGTATGCCTCGGAACCTGGCTTTCGCCGCTGGCCGCCGCGGATCGCCCCGCTTTGGCGCTCGTCGCCGTCACTTTGTCTCTGCCGCTTGGCTGTGTAGTCGGACGCCGCACGCGTGGCGTAAGGGACGCGGGCGGCATCGGCATGGCTGCGGTCGTCGCGGCCCTGGCGCTGTCGGGCGGTGTCAGCCTGGGCGAGCCCGCACTGTTTCTGCGCACGGCCTCGTGGTGCCTGGCGGCAGGAGTGCTCGGCGCGGCTCTCTCGTCCATGACGCGGGGCGCGGGCATCGCCGCCGCCTGTGTCTGGCTGTTCCTTTGCGGGTTGCCGTTTTTCTACCAGCATCTGCCGGCGTTTCGGGAAACAGGCGAAAGCTGGGCCGTGAACGGCTGCCCTTGGCTGGGATTCTCGATGGACGCGTTCGGGGGCGACCCGTTGCGCCGGACGGTCATCTACATGGGCCAATGGACGGAACTGACCGGCGCAACCTCGCTGTCGATGCTGCGCGCCTCGACGCTCTGGTTGGCCGCAGTACCCGCATTCGCCAGCCTGATTTTTGCATCCGCCATCGGGCAGAGTCGTGAACAAACAGAAGATACTGCTGTCGTGGAGCGGGCTGGGGCGTGAGCCCTTCACGTTTCGCTCAGGCCGTTCCGAACCAGGGGCGCACCTGCAGTTGTTGCGTGATTCAGAGTATGCGGGGGTATTCGACCGGCACGTACTGCTGGCGGTGCCGGAAACCCTCGCCGATTGTGAAGGGCTGGTGCGCGAACTGGTCAGCCTGCCCAAGCCGGTGCAGACCGAAATCAAGGTTCTCCGCCTCGCGGACCCAACCGATCACGTAGAGATTGCATACGCGCTGGCACGGTTTTTCGAGAAGGCCGACGCGGGCGCCGGCCTTCTCGATCACGAGCTCTACGTTCTGCTGAACGCAGGCACGCCGCAGATGCAAAGTGTCTGGATCACGCTGCACACCCAGGGGCTGCTCGATTTCCGCATCATCCAGACAAGCCCGGCATCTCTGGCACAGCGAAGCGGTAGCCCTGCTGCACGCGAGGTTGAGCTGGACTTGGCCGGCTGGGCGACCATGTTCCGCAAAGTAACTGAGCGCCAGTCCGGGGACTGACCTGCAAGGGCACACCCCACGGAGCAAACGCGTACGGGTTGCGCATGCTGCTGGATGGCGTCAGCCAACGGCCAAGACGCGGGTCGTAGCTGCGCCCACTTGACGCGTAAAGGACCACCCGGCTGCCGGCTCCTTCGCTTGCGACCGCGTCGTACCGGAAGCCGCGGTACAGGTAGCGCTCATCGCCCGCGTGCGGCGGCAGCACCCGCCAGTGATCGCCCGTTGCAGTCGCGTTCTCGAGGTTACCGCGCACGGTAAGCGAATCCCCGCCTGCATCAACCGCGACGACGTCAAACCATCCGGGCAGGCTGGTATTCGGGACCAGCGTTCCACCCGCTAGCGCGCTTTCGAAGCCCGCACCGGGGACAGTAAACTCCGTGGTGTCGGAACCGGCGTCATATGTCAGCTGCGGCGCGACCAGTGACAGGCGCGACTCCAGCGCAAGGAAGCCGGCCCCGAGGTTGGACAGCGCGTCCTCGATCAACCCGTCAGCGTCAGCGACGTCCAGCGTATTCGCGGTGAAGCCGACCACGGTTGTCGTTCGATAGCGTTCGGTCGCTGCTGCCGGAACCGAGATCGCCAGCTCATGCCCCAGCAGGTCGCCCGATAAAGTTTGCGTGACGTGGATACGGGTGATGCCCGCGACCGGCGTGTCAGCCTCGACATCCGTGATCTCCGACGGTGCAACATCGGCCGTCACCCCGGCGCGCATGGGCATTCCGAACGGCCTATAGTCAAACAAGGCCGTTCGTTCACCTGCGGCGTCCGTCAAACCGACCAGGCTACCGTCCGCGTCCAGATGCCTCCACCTCCACGCGCCGTCCACGCGCTCCGCCAGGATGTCTTCACCGTTTCGGGCGTATTGGACGCGCCCGGTTTCGACGTCCGCGGCATCCAGCTGAATCTCTTCCAGCGGCCTGTCGTCGGCCCCGTACAGGATGACCGTCCGCGACTCGAGCACACCTTCTTCTAGTTCATCCTCCAGCACTCGCCGACCTTGTGCATCGTACACGAAGCGGCGCGAGGGACTGAGCATGTCGGCGTCATCGTCTACGAGAGACAATCGGGACCGGAAATCCCAGGCGTGGTAAGCACCGGCGGAAGCATCGAACGTCACTCGTGCGCCGGCGTCGCAGCCGAGGGCGAAATCGTCCACAAGGACGTACCGGTTCATCAAGTCGCCGCTGATTTCGTAAGCCTGTGTGCGGACTGCTCCACCCGCGGCGCTATCGCTGACCGATGTTCGATTGCCTGGCGCCTGGTACGTAAACTCGCGGCGCAACCCGTATGAGGTTGGATCGGCAGCTCCATCCAGCAGCGCTCCCGCCAGGTCCGCACCAGCGAACATGTCGGCCATTCTCCGCGCCGGGTCCAGATGCTGGACTCGCCCGGTGCCACCCTCATGATCGCGCCTCTGCCGGGTTTCGAGCCCGCGCAGGTCATGCCTGTAGTCAAACCCCCACAGCGTCTGTGCGCCGCGTTTGTGGTCGATGCGTCTCGGAAGCCCGCTGAATCCGGTCTCGTAGTCAACCTGAGTGCTGGTGCCGTTGAGGTTGTCCTGATGGGCAATCCGCGCGGGCCCGGCCCACAGCAGATTGAACAGGTCTGCGCTGAGCAGGGTGTCGGTCACGGTTGTGGTACGAGACAGCTCGTCCCGATGCCTGGCAAGTTGAAACCCGTCGCTGAAGCCTTCGCGCACCACCGAGCCGTGCACGTCACTCACCGCAAGCGTGCTCCATTGGCCGGGGGTTCCGCCGTTGCCATCGCCGAGCGTCAGCGTGCGGGTTTCCGGCCTGCCCAGCGTGTTCCAGGTCCACTCGGTCCGCGTCGTCATTTCTTCGGCCTCGTACGTCTCAGCGAGCATCGTCCGCCCCATGCCGTCATACTCGTACGCTTCCTGCATCGCGCCGACCGTCCCGCCCGCCGGAACGATCGTACGCACGGACAACAGCCCGCGGGCATCAAACACCTGGCTGACGGAAGTTCCTGTTTCGTCCTCCAGGCCTACGGGGTTCGAATCGGCGTCGTATTTGAAACCTGCGGCACTCAGGTCGGGCCGCGTGACGCCCGTGACCCGGCCGCGTTCGTCGTACCCGTAGCTCGTCGATTGAAAGTCCGGCCCACCGAGCGGGTCCATCCCCACCGATGACCGGGCGACCCGGTCGTCGCGATCCCATTCCTGTTTGGCGTCGCTGAACAGGATGCCGGCAGGGCCTTCCGTGCGCTCCACCGGGCGCGACCGCAGGTCGTAGCTGTACTGGACGAGGTTGCCGCCGGCTTCCGTGATGCGAACCAGCCGACTCCAGCCGTCGTAGGCAAACATGACTGTCGTGTCGAAACCGGCTCCCTGGTAGCGCCGGTCCCGGACGTTCACGGCCAACCCAAGCGCGTTGTAGTCGGCCTCCCAGTGGGAAAACTCCAGCGCACCCGTGGCCTGGTTGACGTCGGTGTAGTCGATCCGGGTTGGGTCGCTGTTTGCGTTCAGGGTGAGTGCAACTTCGTTGCCGGCCGGGTCGGTGCGACTGATCAGCCGCCGCGCCGCGTCATAGCCGAACAGCCAGGTGCGAGACGGACCGTTGTTGAGTGCAGTGATCGCGCCACGCCCGTCGAGCGTCAGGATCGTCTCTTCACTGCCTGAAGCGATAGGCACGCCGTTGGCGTCCTTCGCCAGCACGGACTTGCCGTTGACGCGGTCAAGCTCGTCGTACTCCCAGTCCGTCTGCTTCAACGTGACGTCGGCCGAATCGGCATGACGCTCCGAGATAACGTTGCCATTGGCGTCGTAGCTGAACTCGGTCTTGGCACCGGCGGGGTCCGTGACCTGCCGCTCCCGCCCGAAGCCGTCAAAGCTGTGTGTCGTTTCGTTCCCGAGCGGTGTGCGCTCAGCGGCAACTCCTCCGTTTAGGCTGTAGTCGGTCTCGTAGACACCTTCGACCGCGCTGCCGTCGCCCTCGATACGCCGGATCACGAGGTTGCGTTCGTCGTACTCCCAGCCCGTGCGATGCAGCAATGGGCTGATTTTCGCGGTGCGATTTCCGAGCGCGTCGTACTCGCTGGTCCGGGTGACGGTCTCGACGGGTGCGCCCGCGACGGCATCCGAGGTCTCGGACAACAACCGATCCCCAAGGTCGAAACTGCGGGTAACCTCGGCCCACGTGGGCGACATCGGCGCCGAGTTCTTGCTGAAGGTGTCCGGGTCGTGCGGATCGCCGGGGGCTGCCGGCGCATTGCCGTCCGACGTGACGTAGTTTCGCCAGGTGCGCGTCTCGTTGCCGCTTGCATCGAAGTAGCGGTAGACCTCAATGCGCTGTGTACCGGCTGCGATCGGACCGGTCTCATGCCAGCGCCGGTCCAGTTCGTTCACTTCCCAGTTTGTCTTGAAGTCGTCTGCTGTCGCGCCGGGTTCGAAAGCGGCGGGTGGGTATTGACCAGTCAAGATGCCGGTCTTGTCGTACTCGAACGCATCGGTCAGGTCGAGGTCGCCGTCGGCGCGGCGGATTGACTCCAGAAAGCCGGCCTGGTCGCCGGAAGCGTAGTAGGTACGCGTCTCGATCGAACGTTCGGGGTCGATCGTCGAAACGAGCTGGCCAAACGCGTTGTAGCCGTAGTGGGTTTCGTAAACGGCAATCTGGGTTGTGCCGTCCGGCAGACGGACCGTGACGCCGGGCGTACGCTTGACCGCCAGGTTCCCGTCGGCGGGATCGCCCGTCGTGTCGAAGCCGTACTCGTAGCTGGTGATGTAGCCGCGCCTGGACGTCGCGGTCCGCAGTTGCTGATAGTACGGCTCGTAGGTGAAGCTTTCGGTGATGTCCGGCTGGTCGGCATCGGTGGAAATCCAGCGATGCTCAAGCAGATTACCGGCGGCGAGCTTGTCCGGGTTCTCCGTGAAGACGACGAACTTCGCGCCGTCACCCCACCCTTGCGCGTTCAAATCGACGCCTGCGACGGACAGCGTGTCTTCGGTGTTGCCCGCGACTTCGTAGTATTCGAACTCGGCGAGGCTGCCGCCCAGCCGGACGTAGCCGCCCGCGAACTCGCCTGCGGCCCATTCGGCGCCGTCGAGCGTGATTACGCCCCCGACGATTGACGTCGCATGAGCGCGGGCAAGTTTGGTCGGGTCCGGGTATGTGAACTCTTCGCAGTCGCCGGCCGGGTGATCGATACGCGTGAGCTGGTGTCCGCGGTTGAAGCGGTGCTTGGTGACGAAGACGTTGGGGTCACTCGTCCGCAGCTTTGTGGCGGTCTGGACAACGAAGTCGTGGTCCAGCGGCTCGTCGTGGTTGACGCCCCAGAAGCCCGTGTACTGCTGGATCTTCGTGGCACGCCCGAACTTGTCGAGCGTGTAGTCGGTACGCACACCGCGGGGGTCGATGTGGCGAATCAGCGGATGCTCATTGGCATTCTGGGTGTAGCGCAGGTAGTGCCATGCCGTCGCGTCGCCGTCGCGGAAGCTGACGACCCGCCCGGCGATGTCGTACTCGTACTCGGTGCGCGCAACGCCTGTCCCGACGCCGTTCGGCGCGAAGACGCGAAGCAGACGACCTTCGGCGTCGTACTCGTATTCGCGGGTGACGCGGTTGGAGTTGGCGTCACTGTAGCGCGCGGTTTCCGGGAGCTTGACCCGGATCAGCCGGCCGGCAGCGTCGTACTCGTACTCGACCGTGCGAGGGTCGCGGGTATCGGTTTCCCAGACATGGTCGATCAGCCGCGAGATGCGGCCATTGCCGTCGTGGACGAATTCCCACGAGTAGCCGCGATCGTCCAGCACGTACTGGAGCTGATGGGCGGCGTCATACTGGAGAGTGATGGCGTTGCCGTTGCGGTCCGTGATCGTGCTCAGCAGCCCGCAATCCGTGAAATCCAGCACCGTCCCGTCGGCACGGCGCAGGCTGACGGCGTCGTTTTCGAAACTGGCGCGCGCGTAGACGCCGGGTGGAGAACGCCAGGCGTCGCTGCGGCTCACGAACGTATGAAGAAAGCCGTCCGCGTCGTGCCACAGCAGGTCGCCGCTCGCCTCATCGCGCCAGGCCGCCTGGAACAGGTCGCCGGTCCAGCCCTGTCCGAGAGGCCCGTCAAACTGCATGTCGCTGCGATAGACGCGGCGCATGCACAGGCCCATGACGCGCCCTGATGTGCTGAGGTCGGTCTGCACGTGGTAGACCGACCCGCTTGCCAGTCGTACGCCCGGGCCGACCTCACTCGCGTTGCGATGCGGCACGGCCGGGTCGACCGCTCGTTCGCCCATGCACAGCTCAGGGGGCGCCGAAGCGGCGAACAGGGGGAATGTGAAAAGGCAGAGGAACGTTCCGAACAGCAGTTTGCGCATGGCGGCTCCGATCTGAGAATGAGGATCGGAGAAAGCCTACGCCCTGAAACGCCTGAACGACGGGGATGAGGGTCATTCAGGGCAGGAATGCTGGGTTCGGAAATGTGTGACCGTGCCGACAGTGAGGGCGCGTTCCTGCGCAATGTGTCGCGCGCATAACGGGCGTCGGCTGGTCAGTTTCGGATTGTCAGGGTTTGGCAGGCAGCCAAGATGTCACATCCGCGCAAATTGCGCAGGCCGTCACGCGGTATCGCCGGGCGGAATTGGGCGATGGAGAAGCAGTTACTCGGATTGCAGACGCTCGATAATTCGCTGCAGGGCGTCGATGACCTGATCGCGCGAAGACTCGAAGTCGTTTTCCAGCACCTGGACGGCCGTCCACAGCGCCTCGGACTCGAAGTGCTTGCCACTGAAGATCACGCTGCCGGCGCCGGTACTGGTCGTGAGCTTCTCATCGTTCTCGCGCAGGTCTACGCGGATTTCGAGTTGCAACGCACCCAACGGCCCGTGCAGGTCGGACGGCGGTGTAAGCGGGAATTTGCGCGTGGGTCGCATGTCGGTTCTCCTTCAGGTTGCCCGCCCGAACGATGACATCGTCCCGGTTACCGTTTAGTTCTGCGGTGTTGCCATTAGATAAAGAAGCGGCAAAGGGGCCGTAAAACGGAAAGCGGTCGTGCCGTCCTTGAGGACCCACGACCGCCTGTTCAAGTTTGGTAGCTGGGGCGGGAGTCGAACCCTTCGGCAGTCCTGTGGACTGACGAAGACGCGAAGCAGGGCGGCCAAAGCTCGCCCGCAGGCGAGCGACGCCGCCCGTAAGCGAAGCGGTCGTGCCGTCTCTTTGGACTCACGACCGCTCAGACAAGATTGGTAGCTGGGGCGGGAGTCGAACCCGCGACCTCAGGGTTATGAATCCTGTGCTCTAACCACCTGAGCTACCCAGCCACAATTGCGGCGACAAAGTAGCAACCGCCCCCCGCCGCGCAAGCCCATGACTAGGGCTTGTTGCCCGCAGCGTTCGCCCTGGGGTCGGCCGGCGCCTGGTTAACGGCCGGGGGTTGCTGGTCCTGCTTCTTGACGCTGCCCGTAATGGCCGCTGCACCGCCCAGGCCGATGGCCGCCAGCAGGCTCCCCCACCGGATCACGCGTGCCAGCAGGCTGCCAACGGGCGCGAGCATCTTGAAGATCAGCCCCAGGAACTCTTTGCGCCCGAGGCTCTCGTACTTGGTCTGCAAGTAGTCGAGTTGCTGCAACGCGAGCTGCATCTTGAGCTGCACCTGGATGCGCTGGATGTCGTCTTCGATGCCGGGAACGTCGCGCATGGTGGCCAGCTTGCTACGCGCCCTGCGGTAGCTTTTCTCAAGTTCTTCGAGGGCTCCGAACACCTCACCCTTCAACTCGCCACGCACAGCGCTCCAGGTCATGGTGAACGCCACGCCCAGCAACACCACCAGAGTCATCATGCCGGCGCCGTCGTTCCAACTGGTCTTGGTATAGAACATGTAGCCCGCGTGCATCAGCCCGAAGAAGAACACCAGGCTGCCGGCGTGGGCCGTAACTGTGAAGAGGGGACGGTAGTGCCGCTCGGTCAAGACCAGGTCGACGGACTCTTTAAAGTCGTGCTGCTTCAGGATCTTGCGAACAACGAACGCGCCGGAAATCATCAGGTAGCAGTAGTAGCCGTACATCATCCACTCGAAGATCCACAGAGTTAGCAGAAAGCCGACTTCGGCGTTTCGACTGTCCGGGTCGATCTTCGCCAAGTACGGCGAATCCGGGCCAAAGACAGTCTGGTAAAAGTCCTTGGAAACAATAAACGCCACGACCTCCCAGACAATAAATGGCAGCGCCAGCCCCAGCGCCATGAAGTTGACGCGGTGCCCCAGGAACCAGCGTTTGTAGCGGTTCAACTCGGCCTTACTGACGTCGAGATGCTTGAAGGCGCGGTCGAAGTTGCGGCTGTAGACGCCCTTGAAAAGGCGTAGACACACGAAGTGCACCAGCAGCAGCAGCGGCTGCATCTGCCACTGGCGCTCCTTGATGAATTCCCAGATTTCGTGGCTGACATTTTCGAAACCGAGCACCGTCAGGCGCAACCCCAGGCCGATGACCCACACGCTGGTACAGACCACGAACGCGGTGATGAAGTAGTTCTTCACGCCACTTGGCAGCAGCCGGTCAAGCCACCAACTGTTTCTGACCTGCTTGAAGTTCGAGGCGTCGAAGATGTCGGTGTCGGGATCGTCCGGGCGTTTGCGACCCTTGAAGGCGGTCTCGACCAGCTTGATCCCCGCCCGCATCACCGGCGAGGTGTCGTCGTCCCTTTCCTTGTCAGCCTCATCAATTTCGTCGGCCTCGGGCTGCGGCGGTTCGGGCGCGGACTTTTCACCCTCGCTGGACTCGTTCAGCCAGCGGGTTTCCCGGGTTTCAGTCTGGCCTTTGTCGCCGTCGCTCATTCGCCCTTGCCCGGCAACTCACCGAGGATGACCTCGATGGCCTTGTCCAGTTGCGGATCTTTCTTCTGCACGCGATCCCGCGCACTGACGTGCACCGGTACATCCGGGCGCACGCCGTTGTTCTCGAGGTTGCGGCTGCCGTCCATGCTGAAGTAGCCCTCGGTCGGCACGCCGAAGTAGCTGCCGTCGGCCAGCTTGTCCCAGGCGGTACCGATCACGTTGCCCGGCGTGCGCTCGCCGACGACCTTCCCGCGCTTCGTCGTCTTGATCGCCCAGGGGAAGCACTCGCCGCCGCTGTTGCTGTATTCGTTGCACATCACCGTGACCGGCTTGTCCCAGAACAGGCGCGGCTGTTTCCACTCTGGGCGCGTTCGCGGCTTGATATGCAGATATGGCTTGGCCATCAGCAGGTCCATGATTTCCATGTAGCTGAGCCCGCCACCGTTCCAGCGCGCGTCGATGATCAACCCCTGCGCCTTCTCGGCCTCGGGCGTTGCGAGCAGGTTGCGGAACTTCTGCAGGTTCTCGTCGTTCATGGCGGTCAGGTGAATGTACAGAACCCGGTTTTCGGTTTTCTCGGCAACCAGTTGCTGCCGCTCGTCGATCTTCTGCTGGTAGCGCCTTGCGTTCCCCTGCGTGGTGGTCTCGACGTGCAGGGCGACTTCGCGGGCCAGGTTCAGCGATCCGTCAGGGCTGACCCAGAGCTTGATGTCGTAGCCCGTACGCCACAGGTCAAAGCGCGCCCAGATGTTTTCATATTTGCCGAACTTCTTGCCGTTCAGCGCCACGATGTAGTCGCCCTCGCGCACCCATACCTTGTCGAGCGGTCCACCGAGTTCAATCTTGTCGACGCGCATTGCCTGGCGCCCGTCGTTGGTCTCGACCGGCGTTAGCGTCGCGCCGAGTTCCGCAGTCGCGGCGCGCCCGGAACCGCTGTGCCGCCCGCCGACGCCCATGTGGCTGGCGCTGAGCTGGCCGATCGCCATCCAGATGTAGTAGTAGCACTCTTCAATAGTCCGGCTGCGCTCGACCAGTGGCAGGTACTGCTGCTTGACCGCCGCCCAATCCACGCCGTGGAAGCTGTCCGTGTAGAAGCGCGTATTGATCATCTCCCACGCTTCGTTGAACAGTTGTACGCGCTCGACGGCGAGGTCGACGGTTTCATGCGCGACGATGGGGATGTCGCGCGCGTCCAGCACCTGGCGCGGCGCGGGCAGGGACTGGATCGTGCCGCCCGATGCGAAGATCACGCTGGAGCCGTCGACCGTCTCGCTGGGCGAGTTCGCGTTGCCTGCCAGCAGCATGCTGCCACCGCCATTCGGCGTCGTCACGAACAGGCTGGTGGTGTTTTCGCCGGTCACGTAGCGCTCATAGTACAGGACGCTGCCGTCGCGACTGAAAATGGGGCATTGCTCGGTGTCCGGGCCGCCCGTCACGAAACGCTGGTTGCCGCCGTCGGCGTCCATGATCCAGATGTCGGCCGTGCCGCGCCGCCCGCTGTCGAACGCGATCCGGCTGCCGTCCGGGCTGAAGCTGGGATCGTCGTCCGAAGCCGGGTCGGTCGTCAGTTGCACGGCCGGGCTGCCGTCGATGGGTTTGACCCAGATGTCTCGGTTGCCGGAAGCCTCGCTGCAATAGACCAGCGACTTGCCGTCGGGCGACCAGTTGTGAAAGAAGTCGTCGGCCTCGGCGGTGGTGACACGCGAAGGCTGCCCGCCGCGTGTACTCACCACCCAGACGTCGCTGTTTCCGCTGCGGGTGGACTGGAACGCAACCAGGCTGCCGTCGGGGCTGACGCGGGGACGCGCGTCGCCGTGGCCGGGCTCGGTGATGCGTCTGGCTTCGCCGCCACCGGGTGCGCTGACCCAGATCGCGCCACGCAACTCGAAGGCGAGCACTTCGCCGTTGTCGCTGAGGTGCGGGTTGTCCATGCCGCTGGTGAAGGTGCGTTCTTCGGTTTGGGGGCCGCGATAGTCCTGCTTGATCTCGAGCTTGACGAGTTCGGAGTTCAGCTCGCCGCTGACGAGCGCGCCCACACTGGCGCGGTACAGGTACTGCATTCGCTGGAAAACCAGCCACTCGCCGTTTCGCGACACACTGACTTCCTCGGCGCCGATATCGTCGAAGCTGGAAAGTTTGCGGGCCTGCTCGCGCGGGCCGTCCTTGAGCATGAACTGAAAATGGCGGTCGATTTCACGGGTAAACAGCAGCCCGCCGTCCGGCAACAGTTGAACCCAGCGGTCGTTGCCTTTGAACTCGGTCAACTGGTCCGGCAGCTCGTGCCCGTTGCGCAGCAGGTACACGTCTTCATTGGCGGAACCCTTGTAGTCACGCCGATAGCGACGCACGGCCCCGCTGCAATAGGCGATGTTCCCGTCACGGATGCTGACGTCGCCGGGGATGAAGCGGTCGTCCAGCACCAACTCTTCGGTGCCACCCTTCGCCGGGATGCGCCAGAGGGCGTGCTCGCTGTTGCGGGTGCTCGTGAAATAAACCCATTCGCCGTCGCCGGACCAGCCCGCCAGGTAGTCGCCGGCACTGTTCCACGTCAGTTGCCGCGGTACGCCGCCGCGAATGTCCAACAGGTAGACGTTGTAGTTACCGTCGCGATCGCTGCTGAACGCAATTGTGCCGCCGTCAGGTGACAGCCGCGGGTAGCTGTCGTAGGCCTCGTGCATCGTGAGCTGGGTGGTTGCGCCGTCTTCAGCGTCCCAGCGCCACAGGTCGCCCCACAGGCTGAATACAACGAGCTTACCGTCGTCGGAGATGTCCGCGTGGCGCGCGCCGGGTTCGCCCTTGGCCGGGTCATAGATCGGAGACGGCTGTGCGGTTTCCTGCGCCGCCAGGGGCGCCACGGCCAGGCAAATTATCGCGATCAGATACAACTTCATCGGTTTCCTCCGTTTGCAGCCCGCATCATGCCAACTATCCACAGAGTTCGCGCGACCGCTTTCCCTGCAAGCATTCGTGGTTCCCGGGCTGTTCCTTCCTTATAATGACTTGGTTCTGAAAACAGGTGCCTATGCCGATTTCCCGCATTATCGCTGCAGCAACCGGCGCCATCATCCTGTTACTGGCTACGTTGTGGGTGCTGGACGTGAACTACGCGGCCTGGCTTGGCGCGTGGCTATCGCCTGACAACCAGTACATCTCGGGGCTGGTCTGCCTGATCGTGTTCGGTTTCGTCGCGGCGCTGGTTTACACGCGCCTGCTGGGAAATTTTATCCCCGGGCCGGGACCGATCCGTGGCTTGCAGTTCGGGGCATTGCTGGCGGTCTGCGCGATCTGGGTGCTGCCGGCGGTCCTGCACGGGTTTGCCGGCATCGTGGGCAACACGCAGGTGGTGTTCCAAGGGCACGGCATCACCAACGAGGAACAGACCTACGATGAGAAAATGTCGCGCACGCGCGTGGAGCCGTGCCCCGAAATCGCCGGCCAGAAACCGCCGCTTGCCGACCTGACCAAGGACCACCCCTGGGCGCCGGCCGACGGGTGGGTTGGGCGGCTTCTTCCTTTCAGCGTCGGCTTCCTTTTATATGGGCTGGTGATCGGCACTTTCCTGAGCGACGAAAAACGCGGCGTTTCATGACCCAACCAATGATCCTTGCCCACGGTGGCGCCGGCGCGCCGAACGAACATTCCGACGGGCCCCAGCACGCGGCCGAACTCGGCATCAAGGTTCTCAGAGACGGGCAGATCGACGCGGCCCTGCGCGCCGTCATCGAATCCGCCGTGGCACTCGAAGACGACGAGCGTTTCAACGCGGGCACGGGCGCCAACTGCCGCCTCGACGGCAGCATCCAGATGGACGCGATCCTCGCAACCAGCGACGGGCGCATCGGTTGTGTCGCCGGAATATCCCGCGTGCGCAACCCGATTCGGGTGGCGCGCCTGGTGATGGACAGCCCCCACGTGATGCTGTGCGGCGAGGGAGCCACACAGTTTGCCCACCACCGCGGCATCCCGGACGAAATCCCGATGACGGAAAAGGCTCAGAATCGCCTCGCGGCGGCATTGGAGCGTCTCAAGACCGGCGAAGTCCGCCCGACCGAGCAGAAGTGGCGCGGGCGCGACATGCACGGCACGATTGGCGCCGTGGCCAGAGCGGAAGACGGCAGCTTCGCAGTAAGTTGCAGCACCGGAGGCACTTCGATGATGCTTCCCGGGCGCGTCGGCGACTCGCCGATTTTCGGCGCCGGCACGATGTGCGGTGAGCACGGCGCCGTCTGCGCGACCGGCGACGGCGAGGAAATCATCCGGCGGCTCTGCAGCATGCGCGTGTACGTGCGACTGGCCGAGGGCGCCGACCCGCAGCAGGCCTGCGACGACGAAGTAGCGGCCTTCCCCGCGCCGTACACCCTTGGCCTGATCGCCGTCAGCAGGGACGGGCACGGGATGGCGGCCACGGACGACAAGATGGCCCGCGGCATGACCGGGGGTTGACCCGTCAAGGGTGCCAGGCAAACTGGAGTGGTCGCCGCACGCCGGCCGATAGTCAGTTATCGCGTGCCCGTAGCTCAGCCGGATAGAGCAGCTGCCTTCTAAGCAGCCGGTCGGAGGTTCGAGTCCTCCCGGGCACGCCATCTACTTTCTCCACGGTGGACAGCAAATTGCCCGGGCATGCCAGTTCGATGTTGCGGAGCTTCCAAAATAGGCCGATTTGAGATAGGTCACCTGTTTTTGCCGAGTTCGGGCTTTTTCCCCTTGGCAACCACCGGCCGGACTGATAAGTAATCCCCAATCGGCCATAGGCGCTCTAGGCGCTTTCATTACATCTCAGGCCAACCCTACCAGACACTCCTTTTCGTCACATTGTGACTATAGATTCACCTATTTGTAAGATTCGATGTAATGATTGTCAGTATCAGGTTGCCCCTTGCACAGTTCGCAATGGTTATCTAGCATTCCGCCTCTTGAGTTTACTCACATGAAGGGCCGGCTCCTTTCGGGCCGGTTGATGTTGTTCGCAACAAGCAAGCGGAGAGACGTACTTGAGACACACGCACCAGGCATTCGCATCCACGGGCAGGCTTGCAGCTTTGCTGCTGATTTCGATTTCGTTCCTCTTTGTTGCAGCCTGCGAACCGGGCGACAACGCAACCAACTCGAACTCCGACAACAGCCCTTGTGCCGGCAACGAACCGGCCGGCAACGAAGCCGACAACACTCCGCAGCCCGAACTTCCGAAAGAGGCGAAGTATCCGTACCAGGTGAACGCCGAAGTAGCGCGCGTCTACCTCAAGTACAACATCATCGATGAAGCCCTTCGCCTGTTCGACCTGGCGATTACCCAGCAGTACCAGCAGACGGGAAGCCAGGACGCGGAAAACTGGGCAGGCCTAGGCGACGCACTCGTAAAGGCCGACCGTAAAGAGGAAGCAGCCCGGGCCTACAGCCGGTCGCTGGAGATCTACAAGCAACTGCTGCCCAAGGCGGATACCAACAAGCTGCACAATTTCTACATCCAAAGAATTGCATTGCTGTGCCAGTTGCTCGGGCTCAACAAGGAGCGCACGAACTACGTGGCACAGCTCAAGGCGGATGAAAACGATCCCGACCAGCAGATCCAGCTGGCAGCCGCGCTCGAGAACGTGGGCCAGAAGGAAATGGCCGAGGAGTGCTACAAGCGCGCGCTCGAACTCACCAAAGACGACCCGCAGGGCCTGGCCGTAGTGAAGATCGCCTACGCCGGGATGCTGTTCCGCGCGGAGCGCCTGGACGAGGCACTCGAAAACGCCAAGGCGGCATACGACACAAAGGATGTAACCAAGGACACGACCAAGGCCGCGCGCAGGCTTCTGTTCAACATTTACGAAGCTCGCGGCGATGCCGACAAGATGGAATTCAAGTAACGGGATACAGGGATCTCGTAATCAAGGAGAGGCAATGAGCAGGGTTGGAAAACTCACGACGGCGGCGCTGTTACTCGCGCTGACTGCGTTGTTCGCATCCAGTGCGCAGGCACAGGCTGCGGCAAATGAACGGATTCGCTTCCAGGCGCGCCTGACCGATTCCAGTTCGAATCCGATCACGACGTCGACCCAGGTTCAGTTCAGCCTGTACACGTCGCCCTCGGGCGTCGCAGCTGTCTGGACCGAAACCGTGGCCAGCATCGTGCCGAACAGCAACGGGATCTTCACCACCGAGCTGGGCTCGATCACGGCTTTCACGGGCGTGGATTTCAGCCAACCGCTGTATCTCGGCATCACGGTCGGCACCGACCCCGAGATGACGCCTCGCTTCCTTCTGACCCGAAGCGCCAGCGCACACTACGCGGCCAACGCCGGGCAGGCGGCCAACGCCGACATGCTCGACAACATGGACAGCAGCGAATTCGCGCAACTGGCCGCGGGCAGCAACACGTTCACCGGCTCGGTGACCGCTTCGTCGTTCACCGGCGACGGCAGCGGTCTCACCAGCCTGCAATCGTCCGCCCTGACCGGCGCACTGCCGGCGCTCGACGGCTCGGCGCTGCTCAGCCTGAACGCTACGCAGATCACCTCAGGCACGCTCAATGATGCGCGCCTGAGCACGAACGTACCGCTGCTGAATGCCGGTACGAACGCGTTCACGGGCATCCTGACCGTCGGCGGCAGCCTCACCGTCGCGGGCGCTACCGGCCTGAGTACCCTGAATACCTCAGGTGCCGCAACCCTGAACAATCTCGGCGTCACGAACGACGCGACCATTGGCACCACGCTCGATGTCTCCGGCGCCACCACCCTGACCTCTCTTTCCACTTCCGGCGTTGCCACCTTGAACAGCGTCGACGTCACAAACGGCGCGACCGTCGGCAGCACGCTCGACGTCACCGGCGCCACCACCCTGACCTCACTGTCCACTTCCGGCGCTGTTACCCTGGATAGCCTCAGCGTCACCAACAATGCCGGCGTATCCGGCAACCTGGCTGTATCCGGCAACGGCAGCGTCACGGGCACCCTCGGCGTGACCGGCGACACTACACTCGGCAATGCCAGCCTCAGCGGCACCCTCGGCGTGACCGGCGACAGCACGCTCGGCAACGCCAGCGTCGGCGGCACCCTCGGTGTCAGCGGCGCAACCACGCTCAGCAACACGCTCAATGTCAGCGGGCTGACCACACTCAGCAGCGGCATCGATGTCTCGGGCGGCACGAACATGTTCGTCGCGCCGAACAGCAACGCCGCGGCCACCCGCTACGACGCACACACTTTCCTTAGTACCGCCAGCAACAACGCTGCGCCGACCGTCGGCCTGTTCTCGCAGATGACCGGCAGCAGCGCGGGCGTTGACGAGGTATCGGGCGCGTGGCTCGAGTCGCTCAGCGACGGCGGCATCACCCAGGGCGTCTTCGGCCAGGCCTGGTACACCGGCGCCAGCGTCGCGGGTACTTCGCAGGCCATCGGCCTCGACGGCCGCGCCCGCATCCAGAACAGCTCGTCGGTCATCACCGCGATCGGTACCGCCGGGCGCGCTGACGACGTCCAGGCCGGCAGCAACATCGGCGTACACGCCTGGGCTGCCAACTCGACTTCGCAGAATGCAGGCCTGTTCGCCACGGCGAACTCCACGATCGCGCAGCAGCAGGCCCTGGCCGGATCGCTGCCCGCCAACTTCACCGCGGGCGCGCTGATCCACCAGCAAAACACCGGCACGAATGACTACGGCCTGTATGTGGAAGGCCAGAACAACGTGATCAACGGCGACTTGACCGTCACCGGCTCACTGAATGCTTCCTTTACCGGCACGATCAGCGGCCCGCTCAGTGTCACCGGCAATACGACCCTCGGCGGCACACTCGACGTCGCCGGTAACACCACACTGACCAGTGACCTCGGCGTCGGCGGCAACGCTTCCGTGACGGGCAACCTCGGCGTCAGCGGCAACAGCACAATGACCGGCGACCTTACCGTCAACGGCAACAGCGCCATGAGCGGCACCCTGAGCGTCACCGGCAACGCAACGCTCAGCAGCGACGCCAACGTCGGCGGCGACCTGGGTGTGACAGGCAACAGCACCCTGGTCGGCAACCTGAACGTGAGCGGTAACTCGACGCTCTCCGGCACGCTCAACGTCTCTCAGGCGACTTCGCTGGGCAACACCCTCGGCGTCACCGGCGCGACGACCCTGAGCAACACCCTCAGCGTCGCCGGCGGCAGCACGCTGACCGGCAATGTCGACGCCAACGGTGGCCTCGATGTCAACGGCGCCAACCTCACAGTCGGCGGCGGCGCCTTCACGGTCGCCCCCGGCAGCGGCAACACCTTCGTGGGCGGCACCCTGAACGTGAGCGGCGCGACCACCCTGAGTTCGGTCAACGCCGCCACTGCCACTGTCACCAATCTGACCGTCAGCAACACGGCAACCGTCAACAACGGCGCGACGATCAGCAATGGCTTGAGTCTCACCGGCATCACCAACATCAACACCGTCGGTGTTGCCGGAACCAGCATCGGCGCATCAACCAACCTCACCAACATTGCAGGTGCGAACGTATCCGTGCTGGGCAACACAAACGTCAACACGACCGGCTCGGCCAACACGAACCTCGGCAACAACGCGACCGGCGGTCAGGTCACGGTGGAATCCAGCAACCTGATCCGCCTCACCGCTCCGAACCTCGACGTTCTCGCCGACGCGACCTTCAACAACAACGCTATCGTCAACGGCAACCTGACCGTGAACGGCTCGTTCGCACCGGCCAACGTCTCGACGGGCAACCTGGCCTCAACGGGCACGGCGACACTGAACCTGCTCAACGTCAACAACACCTACAGCTTCAACGGTGCGGGCACGATGGTCGGCGCCCTCGCCATCAACACCACCGCCACGAACAGCACCAACATCGGTAACAGCACCGGCGTCCTGACCCTG
>JAGQRI010000052.1:19378-34229 GCA_020425515.1 Planctomycetota bacterium
CTGACCAACGTCACGGCCAACGGGCTGGCGGCCGGCAGCTACGGCAACTCGCTGACACTCAGCAACGTAGCCTCGGCCAACATCACCAACGCGACGATTACCAACGCGAACATCAACACCGCAACGGTCGCCAACGCCACGCTTACGACCGCAGCCATCGGCGGCGGCTCGATGAACGGTGCGGCGATCAGCGGCGGCACGATCGACGGCGCGCCCATCGGCGGCACGACCCCGGCAGCTGGTACCTTCACCACGGTCTCCGGCAACGGCGCGGGCCTGACCGCCCTGAACGCCGCCCAGGTGACCGGCCCCGGCGCACTGAGCGACGGTGTGCTTTCGGCCAACATCCCGCGCCTGAACGCGGGCAGCAACACCTTCACCGGCAGCATCACCGCCACCAGCTTCACGGGCAGCGGCGCAGGCCTGACGGGTGTGGTCGCCAGCAGCGTGAACTCGGGCAACATTGTTGACTCGGGCAACATCAACCTGACGCTCGCCGGCATCAGCCTGACCAACGGCAACCTGACGCTGACCAACGGCACCATCAGCGGCAACGGCTCCGGCCTGACGACGCTGAACGCCGGCAACATCTCAAGCGGCACTCTCGCCGATGCGCGCCTGACCAGCAACGTCACCGTGCAGGGCAACACGTTCAACAACGCGGGCCAGCTCGTTCAGCTCGACGGCTCCAGCCGCCTTCCCGCGGTTGACGGCTCGCTACTGACCGGCGTGGTCGCCACCAACGCTTCCAGCCTCGGTGGCACGGCGGCGGCACTGTACGCCACCGACGCGGAACTGGCGGCCGGCCTGGCCACCAAGCTGAACCTCGCGGGCGGCACGATGGGCGGCACCCTCAACATGGGCGGCAACCCCATCACGAACGCCGGCGCCATTACGGCTACCGCGTTCAACGGCAACGCGACCTCAGCCACCACCGCCGCTGCGCTCGACACTACCGCGGGCGCCGGCAACTCGGCCGCGACTGCAATCAACGCGGGCACGGGCTCGATCGACTACGCCCGCCTGAACCTGAACGGCAACATTCAGCTGGCGGACCTGTCGGGCGGCGCGGCCAACACGGCGGCGACCGCCAACTCGCTCGTCCTTCGTGACGGCACAGGCAGCTTCGCCGCGCAGAACATCACGGTGAACAACAACGTGAGCGCCACCAGCATGAGCGCTACCAACATGAGCGCTTCCGGCACGGTTACGGCGGCCAGCTTCGTCGGTGACGGCTCGGCGCTGACCGGCATCACCTCCAGCTTCGTGAACGCGAACGGCATCCTGGACATCGGCGACATCAACCTCGCCAACGCCAGCATCATCCTTGGGTCGGGCAGCTTGAGCGTCGGCGGCACGATCCTCGGCACCGGCGGCTTGAGCATCAATGATGTGTCGACCGCATCGTCAATCATCTCCCAGAACTGGCGCATCGCCGCGAACGGCGACACCACCATCAACGACGGCGCGGTTCTGATCAACACCGCCGGTACGTCGACGAAGTCGGTCACGATCGGCAACACGACCGCGGGCGGGTCGATCAGCCTGCTCTCAAACAGCAACGTCACGGTGAGCGCCATGAACTGGGACGTAACCTCGGGCGGCGACCTCAGCACCGTCGGCGACATCAGCGCGCTCGGCAACCTTTCGATCACCGGCACCAGCACGCTGAACGGCAACGTTGATGCCCAGAACGGCCTCGACGTCACAGGCAGCAGCCTGACGGTCGGCGGCAACTTCTCGGTCGCCACCAGCGGTAACACCAACACCGCCGGCACGCTCACCGTAGCCGGCCAGAGCACACTTAACGGAAACGTCGACGCCACGGCAGGCCTCGACGTTACCGGTGCGAGCCTGACAGTCGGCGGCAACTTCAGCGTTGCCACCAACGGCAACACCAGCACCAACGGCACACTTACAGTGACCGGCCAGAGCACACTGAACGGCAACGTCGACGCCACGGCAGGCCTCGACGTCACCAACGCGCTTTTGACAGCAAATAGCGGCGCAACCATCACAGGTAACACCAACCTCAACGCCACCGGCACCGGGGCAACCACGATCGGCAACGGCGGCGCGACCGTCGGGATTACTTCCAGCACGAACTGGAGCATGACGACGACCGGCACGCTGACCACGGTGGGCAACATTCAGACAACCGGTACGGGCAGCATTACTGCGGCCAACGGCCTGAGCGTCACCGCCGGCGGCGCAACGATCTCCGCTGGCGGCCTCGACGTCACCGGCACGGTAAACCTCGACAACGGTGAGATCGACAATGCTGAGCTGGCCAACAGCAGCATCAACGTCACCTACGGCGCCGGCGCGAGCGGCAGCGCCAGCGTCAGCCTCGGCGGCACACTGACCATCAACAACACCGGCGTCCACACCATCACCGGCACCGCCGGGCGCATCGCCATCGGCGGCACGGCGAACAACCCGACCATCGACATCGCCGGCACCTACATCGGTCAGAACACCATCACCACCCTGGGCACCATCACCACCGGTACCTGGAACGGCACCTCCATCGACGATGCCAACGTGGACAACAACCTGACTATCTCAGGCGGTACAGTTGACGCCACGCCCGTCGGTGCGACAACGCGCAGCACCGGCGCCTTCACCAGCCTGGCCGCGAACAACGGCCTGACGGTCAGTGCCGGCACGGTTTCGCTGCCGGCCGGCGAGATCGACAACGCCGAACTGGCCAACAGCAGCCTGACCGTTACAGCCGGTACAAACCTTACCGGTGGCGGTGCGGTCTCCCTGGGCGGCACGGTTACTTTGAACCTCGACCCGAACTACACCGGCCAGAACACCATCACCACCCTGGGCACCATCACGACCGGCACATGGAACGGCACTTCCATCGACAATGCGCACGTCGACGACAACATTACCGTACTCGCGGCCGGCATCAGCGGCTCGCTGGCCGACGCCCAGGTAGACGACAACATCACTGTTCTCGCAGCCGGCATCAGCGGCTCACTCAGTGACGCGCAGATTGACAACAACATCACAGTGCTCGCGGCCGGCGTCAGCGGCACGCTCGCGGACGGCCAGGTCACGGACGCGCTCACCATCGCCGGCGGCACTATCAACAGCACGCCGATCGGAGCCACGACGCGCAGCACCGGCGCCTTCACTACCTTGGCCGCAAACGGTGGTTTGACGGTCAGTGCGAGTGGCGCAGACATTACAGGTACTTCCCAGGTACGTGACATTCTGCGCGTGGGTGGCGGCACGATTGACGGTTCGCTGTTCATCCGCAACGCGGCCGACACGGCTGACGTTTCCTGGCTGACTTCCACAGAACTCAACGTCTCCGGCCGACTCTCCTTCAGCACCACGTCGGGTCAATTGATCTCGGGTGGCAACGGTATCGGTGGTTCAGTCCTCGTAGAGGACGCCGCCGGCAACGTCACAGGGAACTTGGCTTCTAACGGCCAGCTTCAACTGGGCAATAACGGCGTGACTGGAGCGATCATTCTCCGCGACGCCGGTGGTGCAACTCAGACAACGGTCAACACCGCCGGCATCACCGCCACTGGCAGCATTGCGACCCTTGGCTCCGGCACCATGACATCTGCCGGGTTGCTCACGGCCAGCAACGGCCTGACGGTTACCACCGGCGGCGCGAGCATCACCGGTGCGACGAACATCAACACTTCGGGCAGCGCGAACACGAACATCGGCGTAGCCGGTGGCGGAGCGATCACGCTCATCTCGGGCGGCGGCAACGTGAACATCAACACGACCGGCAATGCCAACACAGTCATTGGCTCAACCACCAGTGGCGGGGTTTTCCTGAACGCCAGTAATGCAGGTGGTTTACTTCAACTACGCAGCGACACCTCCGGCGTTGAGCTGACCGGCACCACCAACCTACACATGAACGGCAACAACATCACTTCGGTGAGCCAGATCACTGCGAATGAGATGAAGGGTGCCGGGGCCAACAAGTACGCCGAGAAAGTTACGTTCACCAGCACCACTGGAGCTGAGACGAACTTTGTCATCAATAACAGCTTGGTAACAGCAACCAGTGTCGTGGTAGTCACGATGCAGAGCACGACCGGGCCCGCATCCTTCGTCTACACGGCGGTCCCGGGCGCAGGCACCATCACAGTCACTCCAGACGCTCCATTCACCGGTGTTGGTGAGACCATGACCGTCAATTACGTCATTGTGAACCCGTAAGCATCTGTTCGAACCTGAGGAAAACGCACGGAGAGAACAATGCAAACGAAACGATGGATACGGGCAGGACAACTCGCCGCCGCGCTTGTGGTTGTGGCGCTGACTGGTGTTCTGGTCAGTGGCGCGCCTTCCACCAGCACCAACTTCAGCATGGACGACATGTCCAACCCCGGCGCGGCTGGTGACGCCTTCTCGACTAATTTCCACGTCTCGGCGACGATTCCCGAGTCCGCGGCCGGCATCCCCGCCAGCAGCACCAACTTCACCATTACCACCGAGTTTGTCCCGCCCACCTACGGCAACGGCGACATCACCCCGCCGGTCATCACGGCAGGCCCGACGGCCATCTACCTCGCCGACGACCGCGCACTGATTGAATGGACCACCGACGAAAACGCGGATGGAACCGTCGACTACGGCCTCACCACCGCCTATGGCTCATCCCAGAGCCAGACGGCTTCGTTCACCACGCTGCACCAGGTGTTGATCACCGGCCTGACCGCCAGCACCACCTACAACTACCAGGTCAATTCGACCGACCCGTTCAGCAACGGCCCCACCACCTCGACGAACGCGCAGTTCACCACGGCCGCGGCGCCCGATACCACCAACCCGTCGTTCACCTCCACGACCGTCACCCCGCTGTCCCTGACCTCGGTCCAGATCGACTTCACCGTGGACGAGCCCTGCACGACGGACCTCGACTACGGCCTGACGACCGGCCTGGGCACGGTGCTATCCGACGCCGCCTTCCGCACCAGCAACACGCGCACCATCACCGGTCTGACGCCTGGCACGCAGTACTTCTTCGACATCACGGCCACGGACCCGAGCGGCAACTCGAACACCAACGGCATCCAGACCTTCACGATGCCCGTCGCGGTCAACATCACGACTTCGTCCCTGCCCGACGGCACTCGCACGGTCTTCTACACGGCCACGGTGATGGCGCAGGACGGCGTCGGGGCGCTCAGTTACACGCTCGATGCCGGCGCGCTACCGCCGGGTCTGATTCTCGACGGGCCGACGGGCGTCATCTCCGGCACGCCGACCACCAACGGCTCGTACAGCTTTGACATTCGGGTAACGGACAGCGGCACCACCACGAGCTCCGACGTCGCGGCCTACACAGTCAATATCGGCGACCCCTCGGGCGGCGGTGGCGGCAAGGATGACTCCAAGTGCTCGACTGCCGAGGGCAGCGGATTGAGTTGGATGCTCCTGCTGGGCTTGCTGGCGGGCATGGCCGTGATCGCACGGAACGCGCGCCGCGATGAGGGATGATCGGCGCCCCTCGGGGCGGGTTGTTTTCAGCGAATCGAATGCGGTTGGTAAAGGGGAGAGAATGAGTCTTGTAAGGCTGGCGGCGATCCTGGCTATCGGCGCATCCGCAATTTTGTCATTGCCTGTACTTGGCGCGCAAAACAACGCCGTCGTCCCGAATGCCAACGCATCAACGGAAGGTACCGGCACCCAGTCGGCCATCTTCCTGCAGGGCACAGACTCGGTTGTCCAGTTGTTCGTCGACAGTACCCAGCTGACCAACTTCGCCAGCGGCGACCAGATCAACGGCATGTCGGTCCGCCTCGACGACGCCGAGACGACCAACGGCGCCATCAGCTACACGCAGTTCGACATCGAGTTTTCCGACGCGGACACCAACAGCAACAACCAGGGTCTGCTCGCCAGCACGACGTTCGCGACCAACCAGGGCTCGACGCCCGTGATGGTCCGGTCGGGCTCACTCAGCATCGGCGCCGGCGCGATCACGGACGGTGCCTCGCCGAACGCCTTTTCGTTCGTGATCCCGTTCACGACCCCATACACCTATTCGGCCGGCTCGGACATCGTCATCACAATCCACATGAGCGGGCTGTCCGGCTCGGCCACGATCCTCGACACTGTTCCCACGAACCAGGCCCACCTGATCGACTGGCAGGGCAACGACACTTCCGCCAGCGCAACGGTATCGAACTCAACGATTATCGCAGCACCGGTGATCGAGCTGATCTCCGAGCCTGAAATGGACGTGTCGTTCGCCACCAACCCGGTAGCGAGCGGCAGCACCATCGCACTGGGCAGCTTCGGCAACGAGGGCTCGGCTTACACCCACACCATCGACATCGAAAACAACGGCGTCGAAACACTGACGATTTCGACGCCCGTGGCCGCCCCGGGCTCGCTGACAAACTGCACCGCCATGATCACGTCGCAGCCTTCGGCCAGTCTCGCGCCGGGCGGCGCCACCACGTTGGACGTCTGGATCAAGCCCAGCGGCACCGGCCTGTATAGCTGCACGATTTCAATCACGAACAACGACCGCGACGAAAACCCGTACGTCTTCACGATTGAGGGTACCGCGGGCGGCCCCGCGCCGGAATTCGACCTGTATCGGTTTACGGCCGGGATCGCGAACGGCGCCACGGATTCGATCGGCGACGTCGATTACGGCGTGAGCCACACGCTGATTTACCGGATCGAGAACAACGGTCTGGCGACGCTCAACCTTACGACGACGCCGTTGATCACGATCACCACCGGCATCAACATCAAGTCGGTCACGATCACGACGCTGCCGGACTCCACGATCACGGCAGGGGCGTTCACCACGTTCGAAATCACCTACGTCACGCTGGATGCCGGCGCATGGGCCCTGACCGTGAGCGTCGGCAGCGACGACGCCGACGAGAACCCGTACACCTGGACGATCTCCGGGACCAGCACTTTCCAGGGATCGAGCGGCGGGGGCGACGATGAAGAGGACAGTTGCTCCACCACCGAAGGCGGCGGAATCAGCTGGATGCTGCTGCTGGGCATGCTGGCTCTTGCGACCGTCACCATCCGGGTCGCACGCCGCGAACGCGCCTGAAACTGAAACTCAACAAGAGGCAGCGGCTATGAGCCGCTGCCTTTTGTTTTGGTGCCTTCCTTCGCCGGTATAAGATGGTGGTTGATGCTTCGTCACCCACGACCAGCCATGCGCCGACGCACGAAAGTGCTGTACACGATCGTGATCATGCTCGTGATCGTCGTGTTCCTGGGCGATTTCCTCGAGGACATGTTCGTTCGCGTAATCAGACGCTCCGAGGTCTATCGGGCGCACATGTACTGGATGTCGCTGCAGCCGCCACTGGACCTCCCGGAAGGCCAGGACTACCCGATCCCGCTGAAGAATCAGCTGATCGATGCGCGCACCGGTGATGTGCTGCAGACCTGTGACTGGCTGGATGAGGGCCGTCACTGCTACCCCGAGCGCGGCAAGCCGGGTTGGTATAGACAGGACTGGACCGACTCCGTCAATGGATACTACGCGAGTCCTTGGTGGCGCGCCTTCAACGTGTCAACCGGTGAGCACCTGACCGGCAGCATCAACGGATTCCGGCTGAGCGAATCGGACAGACACACGATTGCCTTCTTCGACAAAGACGGCAACCAGCTGTGGTCAAAATCAATCGACGGATACGTGGGTGAAGGATATCCGGATCAAAGACAACCTGCGTCACTCGTCGCGGGTGGCCGCGTGATCTACCGCCAGTACCGGATCGGTGAAGACGGGCAGTCCGCCACGGTTGCCCTGGATGCGGAGAGCGGCGAGACAGTGTGGAAAGGTGATTTTTACCTGAACGGCGCACTCGCCACGGACAGGTTGCTGCTCACCATCCGCAGCGACGGCTTTGACGAAGAGCAGCAGCATCACAAGAGCAAGATCGTCGGCGTCCGCCTGGAGGACGGAAGCACGGCATTTGAGCTGAAGCTCCCCACAGTCAGCCGGATCTGGACACTTAGGAACGTGCCGGGCTACCTCGTCGCGACGAATGATGAATGGAGTGTCATCCTCGATGAAGGCGGGCAGGAGTTGTTCCGCACGGAGGGCGAAGTCATCGATGGGGTCAAAGTTGGTACGGATACGATACTGCTGACGTCACAACGAATTCTGCGTCTCACATCGGATTGGGAAGTTGCCTGGCAGTCGGGAAGCCCAAACGAAGGACTCGGCACGAAGGGAGAACTGATGCTTCTGCCTGACGGTGACCTGTTGTATCTCACCTACGATCGTATGTCGGACAGCTGTGAGACGGTCACCCGTGTCTCCGCGGATACCGGCCGGGTCAGGTGGTCGGCCTGGACCGGCGCCATCGGCGTTAGCCACTCTGCCTACTTTCACCATGCCTACCTGGATGTTCGCGGGGACTGGGTATACGTGGTGGGACAGGCTTCAGCAGGCGACACGATCTGCGTCCTCGATCTGGATAGTGGCTACGAAGAACGACGCTGGATCTACCACTTCCACATTGTCCCATAACGCAAACCGGCGCCCCCAAACGGCACCGGTTGCGGAGGGCTTTTGGGCCTCCCTACTGTTTCAGCTCACTGGCTTTGCGGGCAGCCGGGGTGCCGGGGTACTTCTCGATGACCTTGTCGAGCTCGTGGTTCAGGGCTTCCCCCTTCAGCCGGTCCAGGTGGTCAGTGATCTTTTCGAGCATCTTGTCGGCGGCTACGGCGTCCTTGTACCTGTCCTCGCCCTTCAGGTCCTTGGCTTCCTTCTTGCAGGCTTCGCCGTATTCGCAGTCGTCGTAGGCCTTGGCGTCTTCGGTCAGCAACTCGTACAGCTTCACCCACTCGCCGTCGTTGCGCATGCGCTCGGCGGCTTCCTTGCGCCAGCCGATCGCTTTGCGGATCTTCTCGGTGATGAACTTCGCGTCGGCCTGCTCGGACTCGTCTTCGCTCTGTTCGTACCCGGCGGCTTCCTTCAGGGCCTTGCCGTACTTCCCATTGTTGTAGTTCTTAACCGCCGAGCGCAGCTTCGGCGCGACGTCGCGATCGATCTCGGCCGAGGGGCAGTCTTTCAGCCACTCCTCGATCTTATCGTCCGTCAGGTCCTTCGGATTGCCGGACCAGCCGATCTTGCCGTCCGCCGTGATGATCCAGCCGCGCGGTGTGCCTTGGCCCATGCCGATATACGCCGACATGCCGGGCGCCCGTGACACCACGCCGTAGTTGACCGGATTCTTCTTGAGCCACGCTTCGGGCTTCTCCGGAAACTCGTTGGTGTGCGCGATGATCTCGAAGCCGCGCTCGCGGTACTTGCTGCTGAGCTGTTTGAGGTGCGGGACCCCCGCAAGACAGGGCCCTCAGTAGGTCGCCCACAGCTCAATCAGCACTACCTTGCCGCGGTAGTCCGAGATTTTCTTGTAGCCTTCCGGCGTGTTCCACTTGTTGGCGCCCAGCTCGACATCCGGGGCGTCCTGGCCGATGGTGAAATCCTTCGCGGCCAGCGGCGCGGCCATGAGCAAGGCCAGTGCAATCCACAGATACTTCATTGGGTTTCCTCCGCACCCAATGGTACCCGGCCGCCTTGCGCGATCGAAAAGCCCGCTACAGTTGCCGTTTCGTTTATGGAATGGCTGATGTCTCGGCATCCTGACAAAGTGAGACAATGCTGTTCGGGCGCCCATCATTGCCTGCTATACCGCTTACTTCAGGCCTTGGAAGCATTCTTGTGGCTTCAATGCCATCTCATAATCGGAATAGCAATCCAGGCCTGGTTGGCTAGAATCCGGAAGTCCGGAAAGCCGGAGCGCCCATGACAGCCAGCATTGATTCGACTTCCGCCGAGGCCGTGCGCGGGCGGCTGAATATCCTGACCGAGAACCACGCCCAGGCCGAGATCGCCCGGCGCACAGGTTTCCCTCCCGCGAACGTCCACCGCTTCCTGAAAGGCGGCAAGATCCCGGCCGATTTCTGCGGCGCCGTCGTGCGCGAGTTCGGCATCAACCCGGCCTGGCTACTCACCGGTGAAGGCGCGCCGCGGCTGAGCGACGTCACCGAGGGCACCATGCGCATGGCCGGCAATGTGCTTGAGTTGGTCGAGGCCATGAGCGCCGTGGCGCGGATGCGGCTTGGCTCACTAACAGGCAAGCACCACCTGCGCGTGTTGCGCGAACTGAACGACGCCCTCGAAGACCACGAACGCTTGCGAGAGCGCCTGAACGAGCACAGCCACCCCGTCTTCCAGAAACTGGTTGAGGACATACGCGCAACCATGGAGAAGCGGGATCTGGAGCGCGCCACCGACCTGATCAAGGCCGCCGAGCAGGTGCAACGCCTGTGCGCCGACGACAAGCTGTCGCTCGAGCTCGATGCCCACCACGCGCACCTCGCGTTCCTGATGCGGGATTTCGAGACCAGCGCGGACTACCGCCGCCGCGTCTTCATTCGCCAACTGGCAGGCAGCATCGAGTTCAGCGAGTTGCGCCTGCTGGAAGCGCAGTACTTTGTGATGGCGCTGCTGGGCACCGGCCACGCGCGCGAAGCCTTGCGCGTCGCCCGGGCGACGCTGGATCTCGCGACGGAACCTCGCGGGCGCTACTACGCCTGCATGCAGACGACGGTCGGTGTGCTGGAACTGGACCTCGGGGACCTGCACGCTGCCATGGCCGACATCCACGCGGGCATGCCCTACGCGGCACAGCTGCTGAACGAGCAGTACTCCGGGTACCTCGCCAAGATGCAGTTGTGCAGCGGCCTGCAGACTGTGCAGGATGTGATCGCCACCGGCAAAATGACGCACAGCAAGGCGGCGCAGATCCTGCGATTCGCGGCCTGCATGGAAGACCAGGCGACCCTCAAATACGCACTTGAGCATTGCACCACCGACAAACCCGGCGCGCACCCCGGCCGGTTGGCGGTGTCCGAGGCGACCTTCGCATCAACACTTGCGGAGGCGTTCTCCCGGCGCAAGGGCGGTGAGGCGGCCGTGCTGAAACGCCTGGATGCTGCGCCCCATCGCGACCCGCGGGACCGGGCGGCGGTTGCCATCGCGCGTTGTCAGGCGCTGCGCGTGATGGGCAAGCGCAAGAAGGCAGAGAAAGCGCTGGCCGGGGCGACGGAATTGCTGGCGGCCGTGAAGCCCGAGATCATCGTCCACATCGAGCCGATGGCGATACACTCACGCAATCGCATCGAGCTGGGCGACGAAGGCGGGCGCGAGTTCTTTGATTCGCACTACGCCCGCGGCTTCGCCTGCTTCAGACCGTGGATCAGTTGACCTGCAAAGGGGCCGACCACGGGCCCTCAAGCCGGCCCTCGCAGACACCGCGGACGATCAGCAACCCCTTCAGCTTGCCCGCCTTGACCTCGGCCGAGCACTCCTCATCGCGTTTGATTTTCGCGATGCGCTTGATCCCCTTTGGATCACCATCTTCATCGATGCTGTCGCACGTCGCTAGCTGGTAGTAGTCGAACGGCGCCCACTGCGGATACGTGAACGGCTCGCCTTCCCACATCTTGTCGCTCCAGTGGACGACCTCGGTGTCGGGGTCCCAGGTAAGCCCGTGCGGTGCCGGCACCAGCCAGCGCGCATCGGGGTCACTGCCCCAGGGCAGGTCCGGCACTTCGGTCAGGAATTGCTTGATGGCGGGCTCGAACGGCGTGTCCTTGATGCGCATCGTGCCGGGAGCCATGCCGTGGCGCGACTCGCCGGTGTTGTTGCCAAGCCAGGTGACGCACCGAACGTAGCGCGCCCCATACTGGTGAAACAGCCGCAGCGCCTGCAGGTACTCGGCCTGGCTGAGCTTGTTCAGGTCGTAGGGACTGGGGTGAAACTCGTAGCTGCCCCAGTCGCACTTTGATTCGTCGGCCAGACGCTTGATGTTGGCCCAGACCTTGGCGTCGCGCGGCACCCCGTAGAGGTTCCAGCCGATGTTGTTGTAGGGCGTCACGTTCATCCAAGGCGCGAGCGTGGTTGCGCTGCGGTTCACGGCGGCGCCGGTATCGCGGACACCGTGTTGACGCGTCCATACTTCTTCGCGCGGCACGCCGCACTCCTCAACGGCAACGCGCAGCATTTCGTTCAGCGCGTCGGCAATGCGCCACTGGCGATAGCCCGGCGATTCCTCGAGGTTGCACTGGAAGGCGTTCCACATTGGCTGGCCGGGAGCGCGAGGGGCGTCGAAGCCGCCTGCGATGTAGCCGGTTTCACCCTCGCCCGGCATTCCCGTGGCGTCGCGGGATAGCGGCTCCGGATAGCGGTCGAGATCCCAGTACATCAGCTCCCACGTCGTGAAGCGCGTACCGTAGGTGGCATTGAAGCTGCGGTTACCGCCCTTGGCGCGGTCGGGCGAGGGGTCGTCTGCAAAATCCTCACCGCCTGGGCGTCCCTTGCCTGCGAATCGCCCCCCTTCGGCAAACTCGCCGCGCCAGGCCAGCCAATCACGGAACTCGGCCTGGGCGAACGGGCCGTAGTCCGCGTACCACTTATCGCCGCCGAAAAACAGGTACTGGTACTCGTTCGGCCCGGCGAACACGCGAAAGCGGTCGCGCTCGCGCCGGGTGACGTAGTCCTTGGCGCAGCGGCGGACATAGTCGAGCATCCCGTCCCAACCCTCCTTGAAGTAGCCGCTCGGCGTCAGGTCGGAGTCGGCCGGGTTGCCGCCGCTTTTCTTGGTTTCCTCGTCGACGATTTCGCTGTTCTGGTTCCATTGCCGCGCGCGACGATCCGTGCTGCGATAGGCGACGTTCTGGTCGTCGAGAGGGTTGTTCCAGGCGTAGCTGCGGTACAGGCCATGCTCGGCCAGGAACTCGTTGGACAGGTTCACGCCGTCGTAGTTCAGGCGCACGTAGATTCCACCCCTGCCGAGATGATCGACGATATCGGCGTATTCGCCTTCCCAGTTGTCGTAGGCGAGTTTCTTGGTGCGCTGGACCGTCACCCAGAAGCAGTTTTCCCACTCCGGCTTCGGCAGCACCTGCGGGTCGTTCTTGTGCGAGCGTCGGGCCTCGACCCGGCTAGGTTGAGAGGCCAGAAGCAGTCCGAGTACGGCAAGGCTGAGTATGAATGGGCGCATCGCAGGCTCCGGCAGCTCGAAAGTCGACATCCGAAGCATATGAAAACGCAAAGACTCAGCGGCCCGCAGCCCCCAGCCCGCGTTTCAAAACTGACGCTCCGCCGTGGGCGCATGCCGAAACTGAAAGGCGATACGGCCACAAACAAAGCGGCCGCGCAAGGCGCGACCGCATGCTGAAGCTGGCATCCCGGGCGGGATTCGAACCCACGACCTACGGTTTAGGAAACCGTTGCTCTATCCAGCTGAGCTACCGGGACTGGATGCTCGAAGTTTAGCAGGTCGCCGCCGGTTGGGAACGGTCGGGGGTTGCTACTGCTTCCACCAGCCCAGCCCCTGGAAGGCCTGCAGGCGGCGCCAGATGTGCAGCATGTCGTTGCGGGCATCCTCAACCTGCGCGGCACGCGGCCGGTCGTCCTTTACGCGGGGGCGCAGCTCGAAGCCCAGTTCGTACTCGAAGGTGAATTCGATCTTCCATTCGCACAGCAACTCGCTGCGCATCAGGCGTAACGACTGGCCGAGATTTTCGAGCTGCCAGGTGCGGTGGTCGGTCAACTCGAACGCGATGAAGGGCATGCTGCCCCCGGAGCGGTCGCCGCCGGAATCACCCTGCAGCTTTACGCCGGGCAGGTTGTCGATCAAGTGCGCCAGCGGGAAGCTGTGGATCGAGACACCCAGCCCGTCGGCTTCGCGCTGGAGTTGGATGAGGTCCGTAACCTCGGCCGGGCCGCTCAGATTGCCGCAGACTTCACACTCTTTCACGACTTCGCCGTCGACGAGAGTGCTGGTCACGGCATGGTTGCCGCAAATTTCGCAATCTTCAAGCTGGGTGTCGGTCATGGCGGTGCGTCCGGTGAAGGGCGCGAGTATATGCCTGCCGCCGCGGAAGGGAACGGGTCAATCGCCGTCGGGGTCTTTCGCGTCCGGGGCGCCGGCCTCCTGCCATTTTTCGGGCCAGACCAGCAGCGGTTTGGCGTCGTTTCCGAACAAGGCCAGTTTCTGCTCGTAGTCATCGCCGGCCGTCGTCTTGATGATCTTGTCAAACCAGCCGTCGTCAGCGACCCAGAGTTTGACGGTCATGTCATCCGCCTCTTGGGTAAAGAGCTTGCCCCTCCACGAAGCCCCTGCGAGTTCGAGATCCTTGAAGGCTTCCCCTTCATCTTTTTTCTCTGCTTTCGGCTCGTCGGTCTCCGGAGGCATGGTGCGCACGGTAATTCGCACGGGATTGCCGCCCGGCTTGGCGATCCAGGCACGCGTCACCTGTGGCTTTCCCTTCTCCGGCTTCAGGTCAACGCGATAGGCGATGACGTAATCCGACTTGAACATATCGGCGCTCATCTTCAGGCGATGCTCGACCAGTGCAACGTCGCCGTCGAGCTTGCTGATCTGCCAGCGCGAAGTGCTGTCGATGTCGTAGCTGTCGCTACCGACCTCCCAGTACTGGCCGGCCTTGGGGCCGTCGTGCAGGGCGATCTTGTACGGCGCGAGGGTTTTGCCGCCGGTGTACGACTTGATGGTGTCGTCTGTGGTGTCGACCTGCGGCAGCGGCTTCTTCGGTTCGTCGCCGTCACCAAAGAACCCGCAAAGCAGAAGCGGCAGCAGCAGTGGAATCAGTCGTTTCATGGGCAGGTACCGCGGGAATCAAACCGGCGCGGCTGACGCCGCGCCGGTTCGCCGTTTTCGGGGCTAGTCCTTCTTGTCTTCTTCCTTCTTGCCTTCGTCTTTGTTGCCTTCGTCTTTGTTGCCATCCTTCTCGCCGTCGGGCTTGTCCCCGGTTTCCGGGTCCTTCGGCTCATCAGCCTTGT
>JAGQRI010000368.1 GCA_020425515.1 Planctomycetota bacterium
AGCAGTGCCGCGGCCGTGCTGATATTGAACGTGCCGGCGCCGTCGCCGCCCGTGCCGCAGGTGTCCACCGCCCCGGCCGGAATGCCCGTCAGCGGACGCGCGGCTTCTAGCAGGGCACGCGTAATACCGAGCAGTTCTTCGCCGGATTCGCCCTTGGTGCGCAGCGCGGCCAGCACGCCGGCGATGACCGGCTCTGGGGTTGACTCGTCAAGCAGCGCCGCCATCAGCGCCTGGGCCGACTCGGCATCGAGGTGCGTCCCGCTGGTCAGTTGTTCGAGTAACTTGGTGGTCATCACTGTCTCCCTTGCGATCAGGCAAGCGCGGTCACCCGGTTCAGGAAATTCTGAAGCAGTCTTGGGCCCTGCGGCGTGAGGATGCTCTCCGGGTGGAACTGGACGCCTTCAACCGGCAACTCGCGGTGGCGGATGCCCATGATCTCGCCCTCGCTGGTGTATGCGGCGATTTCGAACTCGGTCGGCAGGCTGTCTTCCTCGACGATCAGCGAGTGATAGCGGCCTACCTCGAACGGGTTGGGCAGCCCTGCGTACAGGCCGCGTCCGTCGTGATAGATGCGCGAGGTCTTCCCGTGCATCAGGCGCGGCGCGCGGACGACCTTCCCGCCGAACGCCTGCGCGATCGACTGGTGGCCGAGGCAGACGCCGAGGATCGGTAGCTCGCCGGCCTTCGCGCGGATCACCTCCAGTGTCTGTCCTGCCTGGTCGGGCGTGCCGGGCCCCGGGGAGACCACGATCGCTTCCGCGCCATCGAGGTCGGCCGGACGAACCTGATCGTTGTAGCGCACCAGCACGTCACCGCCGAGTTCGCCCAGCGCCTGGTAGAGGTTGAAGGTGAAGCTGTCGTAATTGTCGATTAGCAGGATCATGGGTCTCAGTTGGTAGTTGATGGTTGTTAGGGTTCTTCACAGTTCGTCCCTTGCGAACTCGAGCGCCTTCAGCAGTGCCGCGGCCTTGTTGCAGATCTCCTGGTATTCGTTTTCGGGCACGCTGTCGGCGACGATCCCCGCCCCGGCCTGTGCGCTATAACGGCCTTCGCTCATCACGATGGTGCGGATGGTGATGGCCTGGTCGAAGTCACCGTGTGCGGTGAAGTAGCCGACGCTGCCTGCGTAAAAGCCGCGCGGGTTGGGCTCGAGTTCGTCGATGATCTGCAGGGCACGAATCTTCGGCGCACCGCTGACCGTGCCGGCAGGGAAAGCGCTGACAAACGCATCCAGGGGCGACTTCGATTCCGACAGCTTGCCGGTGACGCTGCTGCAGATGTGCATCACGTGGGAATAGCGCTCGACCGTACGCAGGTCGGGCACGCGCACGCTGCCGATCTCGGCCACGCGCCCGACGTCGTTGCGGGCAAGATCGACCAGCATGTTGTGCTCGGCGAGTTCCTTGGCATCCGCGCGCAGGTCTGCTTCCAACGCCGTGTCTTCTTCGTCAGTCGCGCCGCGTTTTCGAGTACCGGCGATCGGGCGGATGGTGAGATCGCCCTGCTCCAGTTTCACCAGCGCCTCCGGGCTGCTGCCGATCACCTGGTAGTCGCCGAAATCGAAGTAGTACAGGTAAGGCGACGGGTTGAGGTGTCGCAGCGCGCGGTACACCTGGTACGGGTGCAGGTCGGTCTCGCCCTCGAAGGCCAGCGACAACACGACCTGGAAGATGTCGCCGACCGCGATGTGTTCCTTCGCGCGCTCGACCATCGCATGGAAGTCCGGCTCGCCGATGCTGGGTTTCGGTTCGCTGTATTTGCCGGAAGGAAGCTCGCCGACGGGCAGGGCCATGGCCGTGCGGATCTCGGCGAGCAGTTCCTTCGCGGCGGCGTCGCCGTCAGCGTGGGAGAGCGATATGCGACGGGCGGCGTGATCAAAGGTCAGTACGGCGCGCGGCACCACGAACGCGGCCAGGGGCTGGTCGGAGCGGCCTTCACGTGCGACGCCCGTGGGGAGGAATTCGTGCACGTTTTCGAAGGCGATCGCGCCGACCAGCCCGAGCAGGGGACTGTCCCCCGCGCGCCGTTTGCGCGGAGGGACTGTCCCCGTTTTCGAAACATCCTCGTGTACCTGGCTACAGGGACAGTCCCGAACTGCCGGGACAGTCCCCATTGCGGCAAGTTCGCGCTGGACCAGTTCCAGCAGGCTGCCCTCCCCGTGGTATTCGATGGTCTTGGCCGGGTCGAGCCCGATGAACGAGTAGCGCCCGACCTTCTCGCCGTGTGTAACGGACTCAAGCAGAAACGCCGGTTTGAAGTCGCGCAGTTTCAGAAACAGCGAGGTCGGTGTTTCGAGGTCGGCAATGGTCGAAGCGGTCATGGCGGTCTCAATGATCAGGAAAACAAAAACGCCCGGAACAGGTCCGGGCGTCAGCAGCGAGTTCAACAACAACTACGCGGTGCACCACCCGGGTTCG
>JAGQRI010000369.1:0-1443 GCA_020425515.1 Planctomycetota bacterium
GAGATGTCGCCGCCGTAGCACTTCGCCAGCACGTTCTTCCTGAGCGCGCTGATCTTCTCTGAGGCGATGACCTTGCCGCCGATCGCGGCCTGCAGGTTCACGACAAACAGGTGGCGCGGGATCTCTTCCTTCAACCGCTTGAGCAAATTGCGCGCGCGCTGTTCGGCGAACTGGCGGTGTACGATCATGGCCAGCGCGTCCACTTCTTCGCCCGCGATCAGCACGCGCACCTTGACGAGGTCGCTGGCCTCGAAGCCCGTGGTCTCGTAGTCGAGCGTCGCGTAGCCGCGCGTGCCGGACTTCAGCTTGTCGAAGAAGTCGAAGATCACTTCCGCCAGCGGCATGTTGAAGGTCAGCATCACGCGGTCCTTGCCCAGGTGTTCCTGGTTCAGGTACTGCCCGCGGCGCTCGAGCGCGAGCTGCATGACGTTGCCGATGAACTCGGCGGGCGTGATTACGGAGACGCGCACCATCGGCTCGCGGATTTCCTTGAAGGTGGTCACGTCGGGCAGGTCGCCGGCGCTGTCGATGTGCTGCGTGCTGCCGTCGTTGCGCACGATTTCGTAGGTCACGTTGGGCGCGGTCTGCACCAGGTCGAGGTCCAGTTCGCGCTCCATGCGTTCCTGGAAAATCTCCATGTGCAGCAGCCCCAGGAAGCCGACGCGGAAGCCGCTGCCCAGCGCGCCCGATTGCTCCGGCGCGTAGGTGATGGCGCTGTCGGTCAGTTCGATCTTTTCGAGCCCTTTGCGCAGCGAGTCATAGTCCGCGGCGCTGGTGGGGAACACGCCCGCGTAAACCATCGGCTGCGGCTTCTTGTAGCCCGGCAGCGGCTCGATGCTTTCCTTGTGTTTCGCCAGCGTGATCGTGTCGCCGACGCCGACGTCCTGCACGGTCTTGATGCCGCAGATGACGTAGCCGACTTCGCCCGCTTTCAGGCGGTCCTGCTTCTGCAAACCCATGCGCACGACGCCGACTTCGAGCACCTCGTGCTCCGCGCCGGTCGCCATCATTGCCATGCGGTCGCCGCGTTTCAGCTCGCCGTCGCGGACGCGCACGTACACCACGACGCCGCGGTAGTCATCGTAAACGGCATCGAAGATCAGCGCCTTCAGCGGCGCGCCGACGTCGCCGACCGGCGGCGGGATGCGCTTGACGATCTCGCGGATCAGCTCGTCGACGCCGATGCCGGACTTGGCGCTGACGTGCAGCACTTCAAGCGGGTCTGTCCCGAACGCGGCCTCCAGTTCCTCGGCGCAGCGGTCCGGGTCGGCGGCGACCATGTCCACCTTGTTGGCGACGGGCACGACGGTCAGGTCCGCGCCGACGGCCTGGTACATGTTGGCGACCGTCTGCGCCTGGATGCCCTGTGTCGCGTCCACCAGCAGCAGCGCGCCCTCGCAGGCGTTCATGGCGCGGCTGACCTCGTAGCCGAAGTCGACGTGG
>JAGQRI010000369.1:1513-4118 GCA_020425515.1 Planctomycetota bacterium
GTGATGCCGCGCTCGCGTTCGAGGTCCATGCTGTCCATGGTCTGCTCGATGACCTTGCGTTTGTCGACGGCGTGGGAAAGCGAAAGCAGCCGGTCCGCCAGCGTGGATTTGCCGTGGTCGATGTGCGCAATGATGCAGAAGTTTCGGATATGGCTGAGCGGGAAGTCGTGCACGGAAACCTCAAACGCGGACGTACAAGATTGATAGCAACACACGCGCCGCACGCCAGTCCAAGCGAGCGGAAACCGCCCGGTTTTGGCGTCGCCGGCCCGTCCATGCCGGCGCAGTGGCCCGCACAGTATCGCATGCAACCGCCCGGACGTGCGGCGCGTGAAAGGCCTGCGGAGCAGGCCGACAAATGTTAGCCCCCGGCGTGAGCCGGGGGATGGCAGGATCCGGGAAAGCGAGGCGCGGAGCGCCGGTACAAGCCGTTAACCGTCGATGAATTCGGGGTCGCCCGCAAAGCCGTATACCTCAAGCAACCGCGCGAGTTCTTCGGCCAGGGGGACGCGTCGATGGTGCTCCTGCTGGTTCGCGATGTACTCGATCACCATGTTCGCGTGGCTCTGGCTGACCGAAAATGCGCCGTAGCCGCGTTGCCAGGCAAACTTCTGCCGCGGGAATTCCTCATTGATGTGCCGTGTGGCGTTGGCTTTCAGCTTGTTTACGACATCGGAGAGCGCCAGACGGGCAGGCAAGTCCACGAGAAGGTGGCAATGGTCGGCGACACTGTTGAGTCGCAACAGGTGCACGCCGAGGTTTTGCAGGATGCCGACCATGTACCCTTCAAGCTTCGGTTGCATCGTCGGTGTGATGGTAGCGGTGCGATCTTTCGTCGCGAACACGAGATGCAGCAGGTTGCGCGTATGGGTGTGGGCCATTGTGTCGGCGCTCCGCGCCTCCAGAATATGCTGCCAACTTACCCCCGGCTTACGCCGGGGGCTAACCATTGTTGGCCTGCTCCGCAGGCCCGTATTTGTGGACGAGCAAGTTTTGGCGTCGCCTACGGGATCGCGTAGCCGTCGTCCTTGAGTTTGCTGTTGAGGTCGTCCAGCGCGTCGGTGAAGGCCTTGCCCGCCAGGCCCTTCAACTTGACTTCGTTGTACTTGCCCGGGTGCGCCTGTTGCAGGCACGACAGCAGGATCTCGGATACCGTGTCGCGCGAGTCGCCGACGCCCGGGTTCTTGCGCAGCTCGTCCATCGCCGTCGGCACGAACTGGTCGCGCAGGGGGCCGGACGCCAGCCCGGTCAGTTCCTTGCTGAGTTCATCGCCGATCGTCCCCTTCAGTGCGGCGTCCAGCTTGTCGCCGATGGTCTTGCGCACGGCCGTGTTCAGCCCGAGGCGGAAGGCCTTGTAGTCGCCGTTGTCCTGTTCTTCGCCGGAGAGCCCCTGGTTCAGGCGCGCCACCAGCAGCGCGATCTTGATCGGTTTCTTTTCGACCAGCGGCTGCATGGCGCCGGTGATGATTTCCATGCGCGGCGCTTTCAGCAACAGCAGGAAGGCCAGCGCGTCGTTGCCGCCGTACTGCGCATTCAGCAGGTCGGTCACCAGCGCGCGGCGGTCTTCGGGCGTCGTCAGCAGCACGGCCAGCAGCCCGCGCAGCGCGTCGCGCAGGGTCTTGCGCGTGGCCGGCGTGGCGGGCAGGACGGCCTCGGTGCTTTCGGCGCGCTCGATCAGGCGCTGGCGCAGGCTGATAACCGGCTCAGGCGAGACGCCCATGCCTTCGTACAGCCCCAGCAACTTGATCAGCATCGCCTCGTCGCCGTCGCCGATCAGCTTCTGGTACTGCTTGGAGAGACGGTCCGAGGCGGGCGGGCTGGTCAGTTGTTTGATCAGCTCGTCGCGCGAGCTTGCCACGTCCAGCGCCTGGCGCAGCGCGGTCAGACCCGCCGAAGCCGCGCCGTTTTCGGTCATGGAGATGTTCAGCAGCGACGGCACGCAGGGCGAGATGTCCACCACGCGCTGGCGGCTGATGTAGGCGAGCGTGTCGCAGGCCTTGGCGGCGAGGTCGACGAAGCGCGCCCGTGCGGGGGCTTCGAGTTCGCCGCTGATCTTCACGGCGACCAGGTCGATCAACCGGCTGATCTGCTCGAGGATCGGCTGTTTTTCCGGCGACGCGTCCCACAGCACGCTGCGCACCTGCGCGATCAGGGTGTCGAGCACGGCGCCGCTGCGGGCTTCCACTTCGTCGATTTCACTTTTCAGCATGCCTGCGAGACGGGCCGCGGCGATCGGCGCGTTCAGCCCGCGCACCAGTTCGAGCTTCAGGTCGGCGCTGATGCCGTTGGCCTCCAGCGTGGCGTCGATGTACGGGAAGGCGAGGTCCGGCTTGCCGCACTCGGCCAGGCCCTGGGCGCACAGCTTGCGTACGTCCTCGATTTCGTCGCGGTTCGTGAGCGTCTTGCCCAGTGCGTCGATGATCTGTTCCTGCTGGCCGTCTTTCGATTTCTTCAACAGCTCGCGCAGCAGTTTTGCGGCCTCGAGGCGCACGGGCGGCGAGTCGCCGTCGTTGAGGTGGGCGATCAGCGCGCCGGCGTTTTCACTCTCGTCATTGCGCATGCGGTCGAGCAACACCTGCAGGAACTTGGCCTGTGCCTCGTCGCG
>JAGQRI010000053.1 GCA_020425515.1 Planctomycetota bacterium
AGCAGCCAGCCCAGCCAGGGCGTGATCAGGTCCTTGACCAGCGACTGCACGACGCCCGTGAACGCGGCGCCGATCGCGAGCCCGACGGCGAGGTCGATCATGTTGCCTTTCACGGCAAAGTCGCGAAATTCCTTCCACATCCCCATGGCGTTCTCCTTATGTTGTGCGGGGAGCAACAATGGTCTGGATACCCGGCTTCGGCAAGTACACGCCCAAACAGGGCAATCGCGTCGGCGATGACGCGCCCGATTTCACGTTGAAGGACCAGGACGGCAACAACGTGACGCTGAGCGAGCAGCTGGGGGAGAAGCCGGTGGTGCTGGTGTTTTACCCGATGGCCGGCTCGCCGATCTGCACCAAGCAGATGTGCAGCCTGCGCGACGGCTGGGGCGAGCTGATGCAGAAGGCGAAGGTGTACGGCATCAGCTACGACAGCCCGCAGGATCTAAAGCGCTTCAAAAGCCACGAGCACCTGCCCTTCGACCTGCTCAGCGACCAGGGCAAGAAGGTAGCGAAACAGTTCGGCGTAGACGGCACCTTCGCGGCAGCGAGGGTAAGTTTCGTGATCGGCACCGACGCCAAAATCAAAGCCGTAATCGACCACATCAAAGCCAACGACCACGCAGGCGAAGTCCTCAAATTGCTCAAATCGAACTGACCCTGCATCTTTGGTTCAGAACAGTTGTTGCTGTCCGACTGCTACTGGTACCATTCGACATAGCTCCCAGCGTGCGAGAAGAATCCACCCGATGAGAACCTACGACATCAACAAGACGCAGTATACGGTCAGTGACTTCTTGTCTTGGCAACGCCAAGGAAAGCTCGACCTCAACCCACCCTTTCAACGTAGATCTGTCTGGAAGAAGGACGCCAAGTCCTATTTCATAGACACAATACTGCGTGAGTTGCCTGTCCCTATCATCTTCATCCGCGAAAACATCGATCTTGAAACCGACGAAGTGACGCGTGAAGTCGTGGATGGTCAGCAACGACTGAGGGCGATATTCACGTACGTAAAGCCAAGCATTTTGCGGGACTTCGACGCCACGAAGGACGCGTTCTCGATTCGTAAAGAGCATAGCCCGAAGTTCGCTGGAGTCGACTACAAGGATCTACCGCCAAAAGTCCGCCATCGAATACTGGAGTACAAGTTCAGCACTCACGTTCTGCCTGGGTCGATTGGGCAGCGCGAGATCCTCGAAATATTCTCGCGCATGAATGCCACGGGAGTGAAGCTCAATCCTCAGGAACTGCGTAATGCGGAGTGGTTCGGTGCGTTCAAGAGCTTGATGTATGAACTCGCTTTGGAGCAGCTCGAACGCTGGCAAGAGTGGGGGATTTTCACGCCCGACCAAATGGCGCGAATGAAGGAAGTCGAGTTTGTTAGCGATCTCGTTTACGTGATGGTTCATGGGATGAGCGGCAAGACACAGAAAAAGCTGGATGACATCTACGAAGAGTACGACGGTAAATTTGCTTCTGGAAACATTGTGGCGTCCAGATTGAGAACGATTATGGACGTCATTGAGGAACAAATTGGAGATGAGATTGCCGAGACGATTTTTCGTAGCGAAGTTCTGTTCTTCACCCTCTTTGTGTATCTATATGATCGAATGTGGGGACTAGATAAGCCGCTCAAGAAGGGCACCTACAAGCGGCCTGGTAGGTCACTTCGCACCAAACTTCTCACTGTAAGCGAAAATGTAGAGGCGGAGGAAGTCGATTCGGAAGTGCTTGACGCGTTTCGTCGTGCAGCTACTGACCTAGGCCGGCGCAAGACACGCCATACGTTCATGAAGAAGAACTGTGGCTAGGGCAGCGACAGTCGTAGCGGATGCTTTCGCACAGCGCATCCGAGGTATCCTCCGGTTTGTTCGGAAGGTGGAAGATCTTTATCGCCGCCGGATGATTTCCGAGAATGATGTAGAACGTGCATATTCCGGCGCCTTCATCCTGTTTTATTCGCAGTTCGAAACAGCGTTTGAAAATCTGTTTCTAGGGTTAGTGAGTGGAAGGTTGGCCAGCCAACAACCCGCGGTCAAATCACTTGTCAAAGTTAAGTCGGATGCGGTTCTCCGCCGAGCAACTCTCGGTGGTAGGAGCTATTTTGACTGGTTCCCATTTGGCGCGGAAGCCAAACGGCGTGTTCGCGGATTTCTATCTCGTGGCAAGCCGTTTACGGATGTAACGAAGGCGGACCGGTCTTTCATGGAAGAGGTCACTACGTTACGCAACGCAATAGCTCACAGTAGCCATCATGCCCGCAAGAGATTTAAGGATGTCTTCGTTGAAGGTGTCCATTTGCTGCCAAGACAGAGGAGGCCAGCAGGTTACCTTCGTGGAAACCATATGCCTGGGCAGTCTCGCCTGGAGTTCATGATGCTCCAGAGTCTCGCCGTTACCCGCCGCCTCGCATACTAGCTCGCGGCCGCGGCTTTTTTGGCGCGTTTTCGGGCGTTTTCGTCGAGCATCCTTTTGCGGATGCGGTACGCCTTGGGCGTCACCTCGACCAATTCGTCGGGCTCGATCCACTCCATGGCTTCTTCGAGGCTCATCTCGCGGCGCGACTTCAGCTTGGTGAACGACTCCTTCGTGCTGCTGCGGATGTTGTTCAACTGCTTCGTGCGCACGGCGTTCACGTTGATGTCGCCGTCGCGGCAGTGCTCGCCGACCACCTGACCGACGTAGGCCGGGTCGCCGACTTCGGTGAAGAAATCGCCGCGGTCATTCAAGCCGTCCAGCGCGTAGCTGGTGACCTGGCCGTTTTCCATGTTGATCAGCGCGCCCCTTGAGCGCTGCGGAATCTCGCCCGCCATGCGCCGGTACTCAACGAAGCGATGGCTGAAAATCGCCTCGCCCTGTGTCGCGGTCAGGATGCGCGTGCGCATGCCGATCAAGCCGCGCGACGGCACCTCGAAGTGCACCACCGTGCGCGAGCCGTGGTTTTCCATGTGGGTCATCTGCCCCTGGCGCGAGCCCAGCAGCTCGATCACCTTGCCGGCGTGCTGCTGCGGGACGTCCACCACGGCGTCTTCCCAGGGCTCTTCCTTGTGCCCGTCCACGTCGTGCAGGATCACTTCCGGCGCGCCGATGGCGAACTCGTAACCCTCGCGCCGCATGTTCTCGACCAGGATGCCGAGGTGCAGCGTGCCGCGCCCCCGCACGCGGAAATTGTCGGCGGCGTCGCCGGTGCTTACGTGCAGCGCCACGTCGGCCTCGGCGGCGCGCTCAAGCCGGTCGCGGATCTGGCGGCTGGTGACGTACTCGCCCTCGCGCCCGGCGAACGGCGAGTCGTTCACGCGGAATTCCATCGTGATGGTCGGCTCGTCGATCGGCACCGGCGGCAGTGCCGCGGGGTGCTCGGCGTCGGCCACGGTGTCGCCGATGTCGATGTCATCGAGCCCGACAATCGCCACGATGTCGCCGGCGCTGACCTCCTCGACGTCGATGCGCTTCAGCCCCTCGAACACCTGCACCTGTTTCGCCTGGGCCTTCTTGACGTCGCCCTCGCGCTTGACGACGGCGACCTGGTCGCGCGCGTGCAGCGTGCCGCGCATGATGCGCCCGATGCCGACGCGCCCGACGAACTGGTCGAACAGGAAGTTGGTGATCTGCACCTGGAACGGCTTGTCCGGCTCGACTTCCGGGCCGGGGATCTTCTCGATCATGGCGTCCATCAGCGGGACGAGGTTCTCGCCGCGCTCTGTAGCGTCAAGGCTGGCGACCTTGTCCTTGCCGCTGGCGTACAGCACCGGGAAATCGAGCTGCTCGTCGTCGGCGCCGAGGTCGATGAAAAGCTGGAAGACTTCGTCCAGCACTTCCAGCGGGCGCGCGTCCGGGCGGTCGATCTTGTTGACCACCACCAGCGGCTTCAGGTGGTGCGCCAGCGCCTTGCGCAGCACGAACTTGGTCTGCGGCATCGGGCCTTCGGCGGCGTCCACCAGCAGGAAGCAGCCGTCGGCCATGCTCAGCACGCGTTCGACCTCGCCGGCGAAGTCCGCGTGGCCTGGGGTGTCGATCAGGTTGACCTTCACGCCGTGCCAGTTGAACGAGACGTTCTTGGCGAGGATGGTGATGCCGCGTTCGCGCTCGAGCGGGTTCTGGTCGAGGAAGGCTTCCTGGTGGTCCTTGTGACCGAAGAAGTTGGCGGCCTCGAGGAAGCCGTCCACCAGCGTGGTCTTTCCGTGGTCAACGTGGGCAACTACGGCGATGTTTCTGATGTCGTCTCGGCGCATGGGGGCGAAAGGGTACAGAGAAGCGCTCCCGGCGCAATGAGGCGCGACGTCAGGAACTGCAACTACGAACTGCAACTGCTGGAAACCACGAAGGGCCACTAAGGACCACGAAGTTACTTGCTCGCGCTGCGCGCTTGCTTTCGCAATTTGTCAGGACGACAGGATGTAACGGGACGCGAGTTGATGATGGATCGACCTACCTGCAACCCGTGTCCATTCTCTTCCTGTCCATCCTGACTAATGAAGTCGGCAAGCGCGCAGCGCGAGTCCGTCAACTTCGCGGTCCTTTGCGGTTCTTCGCGGTTAAAAACCCCGCAGGCGTTTGCTTACCCTGACCAGTGTGTCCATGCCGCCCTTGCCGAGCATTTCTTCCGCGTCGGCCTGGGCTTTGCGCCAGTGGGGAACGGCCTCGGCGAGTTTCCGGCGCCCGGCCTCGCTGAGCTTCAGGGTGTGCGAGCGCGCGTCGGGGCCGGGGATTTTGTCCACCCAGCCGTTGCGCTGCATGCGGTCTACGTTGCGGCTGAGTGTGCTCTTGTCGAGTTTCAGCGCCTCGCACAAAGCGCCGGGGTTGATGCCGCCGGTGTGTTCGAGAGCGACCAGGATGGTCATCTGCGACGCGGTCAAGCCGACGCCGCGCAGTGCATCGTCGTAGATCGAGGTGATGACGCGACCGAGCAGCCGGGTGCGGCTGGCCAGGCATGCTTCGGCGATTTCGTCGGCGTCTTCTTTTAGATGCTTGGCCATGCAACGGATTATAGTTGAAACTAGATATGCCGCGCAACGAAGAAATATGACCGATGGGTCAGTTATTGTAACCCGAGGGATGCAAGGCACGATATGATGCCGAAAACCTGATCCGCGCCGGCGGAACTATTGTTTGTTTAACTAAGGCTCGAATCGCATGGCACGAACCTTTGACCTCGCACCGGACGAGAAGATTGACTGGCTTCGCACCCTCCCGTTCTGGCTGGTGCACCTGCTGCCGCTAGCCGCCATCTGGACCGGCGTTCACTGGTCCGCATGGATCGTGATGGTGGTGCTGTACTACGCCCGCGTCTTCTTCATTACCGGCGGCTACCATCGCTACTTCTCGCACCGCAGCTACCAGATGGGGCGCGGCATGCAGTTCTTCATGGCCCTGGGCGGCACGACGTCGTTCCAGCGCGGCGTGCTGTGGTGGGCGGCGCACCATCGCCATCACCACAAGTACTCCGACCAGCCGGAAGACGTGCACTCGCCCAAGCGCGGCTTCATGTGGAGCCACATGCAGTGGTTCCTGTCCAGCAAGCACTTTGACGTGCAGTGGGACCTGATCCCCGACTTCAAGGACAACCCCGAACTCAAGTGGCTGAACAAGCACGAGTTCATCCCTGGCACGGCGTTGGCCACCATCGTCTTCTTCATGGGCTACCTGATCACCGGCACCTGGATGGGCGCCGCCGGCTACATGATCATCGGCTTCTTTTTGTCCACCATCCTGCTCTGGCACGGGACGTTCACCGTCAACTCGCTGGCGCACGTCTTCGGCAGCCGCCGCTTCGCCACCCGCGACACCAGCCGCAACAACTGGCTGATCGCGATCCTGACCGGCGGCGAAGGCTGGCACAACAACCACCACCACTACCAGGCGGCCGCCCGCCAGGGCTTCTACTGGTGGGAAGTGGACATGACCTACTACATCCTGAAGGGCTTCGAGAAGGTGGGCCTGGTGCGCAACCTGCGCCAGCCGCCTGAGCGCATCCTGAACAAGCACCTGATCAAGCACGGCACGACCGACCTGGGCATGTTCCACGCGCAGTGGGAGCGCGCCTCCAAGGCGCTGTCCACCATGCAGTTCAAGACGGCCGAGCAGAAGAAGGCCCTCGAGGAACTGCTGGCGCAGACCCGTACCAAGATCGACGAAATCGCCCGCATGTCGAGCGAGAAGGCGGAAGAGTTGCTGACGAAAAACGAGCCCGAACCGGCGGCGTAGATTTGAAAAGCGAGTGGTCAGTGTTCAGTGGCCAGTGGTCGGAAGCAGTTGACCACTGAACACCGGACACTGACCACTTGGCTTTAAAAAAAGAGGCGGGTCGCCTGAGGAGTGCGACCCGCCCAAAACACCGGTGCTGAGGGAGGCACATTTCGGCAGAAACCTGTCGAAACTTGGAGGAGGACAAATCCCCAACCCCGGCTCACAAAGAATATAACGATCCAAACAGGCAGGCAAGCTCCGCAATTTTTCGAATTCTGAGTTTCTCGAAGATTATGACGCAAGTCCCTGACATATCGCTGCTTACGACCATCGCCGAGCGCGTCTCAGAAGTTCAGATGAAATACTTCGACCGCCTCGAAGAAGCCCAGATCGAGCACAAGGAACAGCGCCATCGCGACCTGCTGACCGTGGCCGACAGCGAATCCGAACGCGTCATCATCGACGCCATTCGCGAGCGTCACCCGGATCACGGCATCCTCGGCGAGGAAACCGGCGCCGACCTGCGCGGCAGCGACTACGTCTGGATCATCGACCCCGTAGACGGCACCACCAACTTTGCGCGCAGCTTCCCGTTCTTCAGCGCCAGCGTCGGATGCTGGCACAAGGGGCAGCCGCTGCTGGCGTTGGTCGAGGCGCCCTACCTGCGCGAGCGCTTCATCGCCGAGCGCGGCAGCGGGGCGTTCCTCAACGGGCGCAGGCTCAGCGTCAGCGACACGCCGGACATCGCCCACTCGATCCTGGCCACCGGCTTTGCCTACGTGCGCAACGAGGTCGAACGCAACAACGTCGACAACTTCGGCAAGCTGATCCTCAAATGCCACGACATCCGCCGCCCCGGCGCCGCCAGCGTGGACCTCGCCTACGTCGCGGCCGGGCGCTTTGACGGGTATTGGGAGCCGTACCTGAAGCCTTGGGACGTCGCGGCCGGGTGCCTGCTGGTGCTGGAGGCCGGCGGCAGGCTGACCGATTTCCACGGCGGCGAGGACTGGCTGTTCGGGGCGAATCTCGTCGCCAGCAACGGGCGCATCCACGAAGAGCTGCGCGCCGAGTTGTCCGGCACCGAGCCCGACTACGAGCCCTGGGGGCGCGACATCGAGAGGCAGATAAAGAACAATGCCCAATGACCGACACACCCACGTCATTGAACATTGGCCATCGAACATCGATCATTGCAGCCCATGGATACGCTCATCATCGTCCGCAAGATCCGCGAAGCCGAGGCGCTGGCAGATGCCGGCAAACACGGCGACGCCCGGCGTCTGCTTGAGCCGCTGCTCGACGAAGATGGGCTGACCGACAACCACCGCAAGCTGGTCGGCAAGAAGATCGACCTGTTCAAGAAACAGCACGAGCGCATGACGCGGATCATCTCGCGCCGCGCCACCGGCGTCAGCGTCCGCAACGATGAATCGAACGCGTCGTCCGAGCGCACGGCGATCCGCAAGCCCATAGGAAACGACCGCTCCGAGCGCCCCACCGACCACACGCCCGACAAGGAAGACGCCACCGAGCGCCCGACCAACCGCACCATCGAGACGCAGGCCCACGGCGCGCCGACCGAGGTCGTCCCGCGCGCCCGCAACGTCGACACCGAGGTCCCGGAGCAAGGCCACAAGCTGAAGGTCGAGCGCTCAAGCAAACAGACCAGCGGCATGTGGAGCGCCGTCGGCGAGCGCCGCGAAGTCGTGCGCCCCCCGGCCCCGAGCGATTCACAGGAACTGGCGCCCGTGGTCGAAAGCGACCGGCTCCAAGCCGTCGGAGAAAGCGGCGACGAAGACCCCCGCGCGACCGACATCTTCGTCGTCCCGCCCGAGCCCGTCACCGCCCGCGACAGCACCATCCGTACGCGTTCTGACCGATGGCCGGCGAAGGTCGAGACGGATGCGCCGGACGACGACAGCGCGCCCGTCATCAGCCGCTACAACGTCGACCGCCCCGTCGTGCCCAGCGGCAACGACACCCCGGCGCCCGCCTGGAACGACACGCCGGTGCCGTCCTCGGTTACGCCGCGCCCGCCTGTCAGGGTTCGCGACAGCGTGGTCCTGCCCGAGGCGGACACGGTGATGGTCCCGGCCGTGCCGGACAAGCACGACGATTCGACCTACATCATGGCGGACGACTACTTCAACAGCCGCCCGTCGGCCCGCCAGCGCGAACGCAGCAACCCGGAGCTGAAGGCGCTCGCCGACCGCCTGCCGGACGACGACCTGCGCCGCGAGCTGGCCCTCGAGGTCGTCAAGCTGCGCGAGGAACTCGAGAACGTAAAAAGCGGGCGCACCGAGGTGCGGAACAGGGAAGGCACCCGCGCCGGCTCACGCAAGATCCAGCGTGAGGACCGCCCGGAGTCCGGCTCGTTCCACATCCCCGCCAGCCAGGTCAACACCATCGTGCGCCGCGCAGCCGGCACCGACCAGATCGAAGTCCACATGCCCGGGCGCGACGATGATGCGTCCGATTTGCAGGTGCTGCGCAAGGATAGCGTGCGCGGCGCCAAGGCCAGCGCCACCCCGACCGACCGCATCGCGCTGGCGCAGGATTACATCGAGGCCGGGCAGATCGAGAAGCCGGGCATGCTGAAGCCGCTGGCGACCTGGCTGGGCGTGCTGGTGGTGCTGGGCGTGATCGGCTGGGGCGTTCACCTCGGCTACCGGTCCGTGACCGGGGCGAACCGGACGATTGAACTCACGGGCCAGGGTGTCGGCGAGTACACGCTGGGCGCGCCGAAGAAACAGTACAACGACGGCGACCGCGCGGACGTCGTCAGCTCGTCGTTCCTGCGCGACAAGGCCCGCAAGTGGCTGATCCAGTACGGCGGCGAAAACGATGAAGTTACGAGCGTCGCCATCCCCGGGCCCGACCTCGTTGACCCGGCCGACAGCGAGTTCGACGAATTGCGCATCAACTGGGACGGCGCGACCTACAGCTTCGCGGACGGGGCGGGCATCGAGGCGATCAAGGCGCGCTTCGGTGAAGCCACGCCGCCGTTCAGCAAGACAGTGTGGGACGAATCCGAAAACTACACCCTGCGCTACGTGACCGACAGCGCGGCACTTGAGTTCTGCTACGACACGAAACATCCCTCGGCGCCCCTTTGGGTGAGGCTGGTGACGGGCAAATCACCGCCCGCGGCGCCGACGGCCGACGACTTCAAGGACTTCAAGCCGTAAGCGCAGAGAGGGTGGCGGGCTGAATCCGGGCTGGTATCGTTGCGGCGCTGAAAGGTGCGCATGAAGATCCGATTCTGGGGAGTTCGCGGGAGCCTTCCCACGCCCGGGCCTGACACGGCCCGCTACGGCGGCAACACCACGTGCATCCAGGTCATCCGCGACAGCGGCCCGTTGATCGTGATTGACGCCGGCACCGGCATCCGCGCGCTCGGCGACCAGTTGATGAAGACGTCCAAGCCGCCGTTCGACATCAAGCTGCTGGTCACGCACACGCACTGGGACCACATCCACGGCTTCCCGTTTTTCGTGCCGATCTACACGCCCGGCAGCAAGGTCGAGGTGATGGGCATCGGCCCGATCCGCGAGGGCAAAAGCTTCGAGCAGGTCATGCGCGACCAGATGACCTACAGCTATTTCCCCGTCGAGAACACCATGCTCGACAACGTCGTCAGCTACGAGGACTACAACCGCAAGTTCCCCAACGGCGTCGAGAAGAAGTTCGAGCTGTGCGAGGGTGTGCAGGTCACTATCAAGCTGACCAACCACCCGGTCTACTGCACCGCCTACCGCATCGAGGCGGACGGCCACAGTTTCATCTTCACCGGCGACCACGAGCCCTGGCAGGCGCCCGAACAGAAACCCAACAGCCCCGGCGACACCCGCGAACTGTACCGCATCATGAACCACCGCATGACCGAGTTCTGCCGCGACGCCGATCTTGTCGCGATCGACACGACCTACACCCAGGCCGAGTACGAAAGCAAGGACAACCCGGCCCTGAGCAAGAAGGGCTGGGGGCACAGCTACTTCGAGTTCAATATCGCGCTCGCGAAGCAGGCCAATGTGAAGCGCATGGCGTTCACCCACCACGATCCCACGCGAACCGACGACGCGCTGGACCGTTTAATGGAAGACAAGTACCTGCCCCTCGCGAAGAAGGAAGCGCCGGAAACGGAATTCTTCGCGGCGCGCGAGGGCATGGAAATCGATTTGTAGTTGTGGCGTAGGCATCTTGCCTGCGGCCGCGACGCGTGCGTCGCGGCATACTTTCCGGTCGGCAATGGCCCGCAAGAAACTCGATCGCAACGCGCTGGAACTGCCCGACGGAAAGAAACGTCGCGGCTCGTTCATCGTGCGCATGGCGCTCAAGCGCGTCACCCTGCACCAGCACCGCGACGCGCTCAAGGCCGCCTCGCGCATGGTGCTGGCGCTGCCGCTGCTGCAGAGCGCGCTGCTCGTCGGCGTCCTGAACGCCGAGCTCTGGATGCTGCTGCTCGGGCTCGAAGGTTTCCTGATCGCCTGGCTGGCCGCCGCGCAGCTCTCGCGCCCGAACCCGGAAAGCAAGCTGCTGGGTTACAGCGTCGCGCTGATGAACGCCGTGCTGCTGGGTGCCGCGGGCATCTTCCTCGGCAGCAACGTCTACTGGCTGACCGGGTTGCTCGGGATGCTGCCGGTGACGCTGCTGGTGTTCCGCGTGACCGGCAAGGGGACCGTGAAGCTGGCATGGCTGCTGTTCGCGGCGCCGCTGCTGCTGCTGTTCATCGGCGCCGGCGTCGGGCGCGCGGCCATCGAAATGTCGAAGTCGGAATCCGATCCCGCCGCGCGCAGTACCGAGCTGGAAGTCGCATGGGTCGCTTTCCAGGTGCGCGGCGGCAGCGGCACCGAGCGCGCGCTGTTGCGTCTGCGCCAGGCACAGGCCGCGTTCGATGAGGGCGAATTCGAGCGCGCGTTCGATTTCGCGGATGACGGCGTGTTCGACCCCGACCGGCGCATGCGCGGCATCCCGCAATCCGCCATCGGCCAGGACCTGCTGGACAGCCTGCTGAGGGTCAAGGCGCAGAGCTTCTACAACCACCACTGGGACAAGCAGGGCGAAATCAGCACCGCAATCCAGCCCGATCCCCTGCCCGCGGAAACCCTCAACGACCCAACAGTAGCCGTCCGCTGGGGCTGGTAGGGTCAGCTAACCTGCTTGAACAGGTCGATCAGTCTGGTTGCCCTTTGCCGGTAGGTGTACTGCTGCGCGTCCGTTACGGCCTGCTTTGACAGCTTGTTTGCCGGCTCCGGGTTGCCGGCCACTTCCTGTAGCGCCGCGGCCAGGGCCGTTGCATCACCCGGCTCGTACAGCCGCGCATTTTCGCCGTCGCGCAGCACTTCTTTCACGCTGGGCACGCCGGCCGCGACGATCGGTACGCCCATCGCCATGTACTCGAAGACTTTCAGCGGCGACGTGAAGCGTGCGCTGATGCTGTGCTCCGGCGGCAGCGGGTGGACCGCGCAGCACGCGTCCTTGACGTGTAAAGGGATGTCCTTTTGCGCCACACGCCCGGTCAGCTCGACTCTCTCAGTGATGCCGCGCTTCGCGATCTCGTCGCGCAGGCGCTGCTCGTTTTCCGGCTTGCCGCCGCCGACGATTTTCAGGCGCAACTCCGGCGCGGCAACCAGCGCATCCAGCAGCAACCCGAGCCCTTTCCAGAACTGCAGCGTGCCGACCCACACGACGCTGTGCCCATCCCCTCCGTTCCAGACCGGCTTGAAAACACTCGTGTCCACGGCGCTCGGCACGACCGCGCCCGGGCCGTCGTAGGCAAAGCGTGTGCGGATGTCGTCCAGCAGCCCCCGCGTAATCGCGGCGACGCCTTTCGCGTGGGCGTACAGGTCGCGCTCCAGTTCATGCAGCCGCGCCGCCTTGCGTTCACCGGCGTTGCGGTCGCGGGCCCACAGCTCGCCGACCAGGTGGGCCTCGAAAACCAGAGGCGTCGCAAGCTTGCGGTGCGCGGCATGGGCGGCCAGCTTGTCGCTGCGCAACCACAACACGTCGGCGTCCGCTACCGCCAGCGCCTTGCGGAACGCGCGAAAGAACACGCTGTTCAGGGTCAGCCCCATGCGTTTGTGGATGCTTGGCAAAGTCGTTACGGTCAGCCCGCCCGGCAGCTCCAGGCCGAGGTGCGCGCCCGCGTACTCGCGCACGCGCTCAGCCGAATCCGGTGTGAACCAGGTAACGGGCGTTAACTCCGCGACGGCCGCCAGCGTGCGCAGGATCGCAACCCAGCGCGCGCGCCCGGCGTCGATCGGCTCATGGTGGGCAAACACGACGTGCATGCGCCCATTTACGCCGCTTCGTATGCTGGGCGCAAGCTCAGAGGCCAGAGGTCGGTGGCCAGAGGTCAGGGAAAACACGGGCTCCCTGATCTCTGACTTCCAGCCTCTGACCTCTGATTTCCAGAAATCACCCGAACCTTTTTCCTCTCACCCGCCTCCTGTTTATGGCCATGGACAAAGAGCTGACTGAGCAGCTGCTGCAGGCCAAAGACGGGGACGTCCAGGCATTCAGCTACGTGGCCACGGCCTTCCGGCAGCAGGTGCTGTCGTGGGCGCGCCAGGTGACGGACCCGGCCAGCGCCGAGGACGCCGCGCAGGAGGCCCTGATGGTCGCCTTCATCCAGCTCCCGGCGCTGCGCGAAATCGAGGCCTTTCCCGGCTGGCTGCGCACGCTGGTTCGCACGTCCGCGTTCCGGCAGGCGCGCAAACGCCGCCCGGACACCGTGGAAGCACCCGAGGGCGTCAGCGAAGAGGACGACCCGGTGGTCGCTGCGGAGGTTCGCCAGGCGGTCCGGGGCGCGGTGAAGGAACTGAGTGAGGCCCAGCAGCAGGTGATCGAGCGGTTCTACCTGCAGGGCCAGAAGATCGAGGAAATCGCGGAGGCGCTGGGGTTGCCGGCCGGCACCGTCAAGCGCCGCCTGCACGACGCGCGGGAAAAACTTCGCACGCGGCTTTCCGGCTTCGGCCCGGGGCGCGACGAAGACCCGTACTGGAGAGGATGAAATGGCAGACCACACCACGGCATGGGAACGCTTCGAGGACTGGATCAAGAAGGTCATTGAGCTGCGCGGCACCGACCTGCACCTCGTGCCCGGCTACAAGCCGATGGCGCGCGTCGATGGCAAACTGCAACAGGTTGACGACCTGCTGCTGACGCGCGAACAGACCCATTGGGTCGGCGTCTGCCTGTTCGGTAACCAGGTGCTGTATGAGATGGGCTACCCGGCCTACATGCACCAGTCGCGCACCTACGGCGACACCATCGCCGACATCTCGCTCGCCACGGCCGGCGGCGGGAAGACGGTCGCGGTGCGGCTGCACGGCGGCAAGATTCCGAGCATTGAGGACGTGAACCTTCCCGAGCGCGTGACTGAACTGCTGAATGCGCCGAACGGCATCGTACTGGTGGCCGGCCCGCATGGCAGCGGCAAAACGACCACGCTGTACGCGCTCGTCGACTGGATCAACCGCAACCGTGCTCTGCACATCTGTACCGTCGAGAAACCGCGCCACTACATGTTCAAGCCGCTGCAGGCGGTGGTCAGCCAGCGGGAGGTCGGGCTCGACGGCGCGAACCACGCGGCCGTGCTGCAAGCCGCGATGCAGCAGGACCCGGACGTGATCATGATC
>JAGQRI010000054.1 GCA_020425515.1 Planctomycetota bacterium
AGCTGCACGGCGGCGAGCCGGCGAACTTCCTTGATGTGGGCGGCGGCGCCAGCACGGAACGCGTGACGGCCGCCTTCAAGCTGATCCTGAGCGACAAAAACGTGAAGGCGGTACTGATCAACATCTTCGGCGGCATCATGAAGTGCGACGTGATTGCACAGGGTGTTATCGCAGCCGCCAAGGAAGTAGACCTTACAGTACCCGTGGTGGTAAGGCTGGAAGGCACGAACGTGGAAAAGGGCCGGAAACTGCTGGATGAAAGCGGTTTGAAGATTCAGTCAGCGACGGACCTCACAGACGCGGCGAAAAAAGTTGTCGCCGCGGCAAAGGGTTAGAGAGTTAGCGGTTGGCGGTTAGCTTGACTAACGGTGGGCCCGGACTAGTCTGTTCCGGCCTGCCGCGGGCATGGTGGCCGCCGTTATTTTAGGCAATCGGCGAAGCCGATGTTGACCTGCCAAAAACGCATGCGTTTTTTGCGACGGTCAATCGAGACAGGTCGGAAGAACTCAGTGGACGTCTTCGCCAAGTGTTTCGAATTCACGCGCGACCTCGAAGTCCAGGCGGCGGGGCTATACCCCTTCTTCAAGACGATCGAGGGTAATCACGGCTCACGCGTCGTGATCGATGGTCGTGAAGTCGTCATGGCGGGCTCGAACAACTACCTTGGGCTGACAGGCCACCCCAAGGTCGTTGAGGCCGCCATCGCGGCCACCCGCGAATACGGCACGTCCTGCAGCGGAAGCCGCTACGCCAACGGCACATACGTCATCCACGTCGAGCTTGAAGAAAAGCTCGCCGATTTCATGGACAAGCCCAAGGCGCTCTGCTTCACCACCGGCTACACCACCAACATGGGCGCGATCAGCGTCCTGGCCGGGCGCCGCGACATCATTTACAGCGACCGCGAGAACCACAGTTGCATCATGGACGCCACGCAGCTGACGTTCGCGGAAACCCGGAAGTACAAGCACGACGACATGGATGACCTGGCCCGCGTGCTGGAGAACTCGCCGCCGGACGCCGGCAAGCTGCTGGTCACGGACGGCGTGTTCAGCATGAAGGGCACGATCTGCCGCTTGCCGGAAATCGTCGAGCTCAAGAAGAAGTACGGCATGCGCGTGTTCGTTGACGATGCCCACGGCGTCGGCGTGATCGGCCCCACGGGGCGCGGCACGGCCGAGCATTACGGGCTCGACAAGGACGTCGACGTGGTGATGGGCACGTTCAGCAAGAGCTTCGCGGGCCTGGGCGGCTTCATCGCCGGCGAAGAACGCGTGATCAGCTACGTCAAGCACCACGCGCGCCAGTTGATTTTCGCCGCCAGCATGACGCCCGCCAGCGTCGCCGCGGTCAGCACCGCACTGGACATGATACGCAGCGAGCCGGAACACCTGCAGAACCTGCAGAAGGTGGTCAAGCAGGTGCGCGACGAGTTCCGCCGCATCGGCTACCCGGTCAACGACGAAGCCACGCCGATCATCTACGTGAAGGTCGGCGAAGACATCGAAGCCTTCCAGTTCTGGAAAGAGCTGCTTGAGCTCGGCGTCTATACCAACCCGGTCATCACCCCAGGCGTGCCCCAGGGGCAGAGCGGCGTTCGCGCAAGCTTCATGGCGATTCACACGGAATCCGACATTGCCCGCGTGATCGACGCCTTCGAGAAGCTGGGCAAGAAGTACGGCCTGCTGGGATAACCCGTGAGCCTTACGCAATACACGATCGAGCGAAAGTTCCCCGTCTCGGCGGAACGCCTGTACCGCGCGTTTGTCGACCCCGGCGACATCAAGGTCTGGTACTGGGGTGACTTCAGCAAAAACGTCGAGGTTGAGCAGGACCTGCGGATCGGCGGGCGCTTCAGCGTCGTCACCGACGTAAGCAACCGCAAGGGTTGGGGCAGCGACCAGGCCGGAATGCGCGGCATGTACCTGGTAATCGAGCCGGGAAAGAAGCTGATTCACACGCTGCACTGGGACGCGCCGGTCGGCTACAACGAACCGGGCATGAACCCGCTGGATGAGGTCATCGTCGTCAACATTGAACCGCACGGGGACGGCTCGGCGCTGCAGTACATCCACATGGGCATCCCCGATGACGGCGTCAGTGCGCCGGAGCACGAGCGTAGCGTCCGTATCACGATGGACCTGCTTGAGAAGCACCTGGCCAAATAGAACGAGGCGGGTGTTCGCAACGAACACCCGCCTCGAATTCCATACTTACTTCTCGTACCAGATTACGTCCGGCACCTGCCAGTCGGTCTGCTTGTCCATGTATTCTTCATTGAGGTACTTGTCGGCGGCGTGCTGGTCGCCCTTGAGGTACTTGTCGAAGAAGGCTGTCGTCAGCGCGCAGATCAGGATGTTCGCGCGCGCCTTCTTGCCCCAGTCGTTGGGTGCGTTCGTGAAGTCGAGGTGATCCACGTTGCGCAGCGCGACGAAGTACTTGTCGCCGCTCGGCATATCGTCGTAGCTGGCCTTCTTGCCCAGCCAGCCGTCGTCGGTGCCGGCGATCTGCATGCACGGTACCGCGTAGTGGTCGAAGCTCGTTTCGTCGAACCAGGGGCTCGAGCCGCCGATATCGCCGGCCGCCATCGGGACAACGCAATCGACGCGGCTGTCGCGCAGGTTTTCATAGTGATCGTCGAAGTCGACGTCCGTGCCGCCCATGAAGTGCGCCGTTGCGCCACCGTATGAATGCCCGGTAACGCCGATGGTGTTCATGTCGAACTTGCCGGACAGGTCAGGGTGGGTGGTGTTCCATTCGCCGGCCATGTCCAGCACGAAGCTGATGTCGGCAGCGCGGTCGCGCGCTTCCTGTTCGCTGTAGAGCGCCTCGGCCAACTCGATCGCATTCAACCTTGAACTGCTTCCGATGTGCTCAGGCACGATCACGACGTAGCCGTGGCGCGCGAGGTGCTTGTCCAGGTAGGTGTAGTGCGAGCGGTCGCCGCCAAGACCGTGGGAAAGTACGACCACGGGGAAGGGGCCGGCAGCGTCGTTCGGGTAGTAAACCGTGGTCGGCACTTCTCGCCCGCGGTCGCTGTCTTCGAGGTCGTCGAACTTGACGGACGAGATCGCATGGCCGCCCTCGGAGCCAGGGCCGTTCTCCGGCTTCTCGTTCTTGTCACAGCCCGCGGCAACAACGAGCACAAGCGCCAGCAGCGCGGCGTAAGCCGTTTTCATGGAAAAGCCCCCGAAAGGAGGACGTGAGCGACACCGGTTATTATGCCCGGCGCGCCGACGCTTTCACCGAAAACCCGGATTTCCTCAGATTACGTTCGCTTCGTCGTGGAGACGCCCGGGATCGCTGAAGCGATCCAGCGCGAGCGGCGCGATGTCCACACTGCTCGCCTTGCCGTCAAGGATCAACTCGGCCGTGAGGATGCCCGCCGCGGGCGCGTGCATCAGCCCGTGGCCGCTGAATCCTGCGCAGACGTAGCCGCCGCGGATGTGCCCGAGCTTGTCGATCACGGGGTGATG